>DATFXR010000782.1:0-3713 GCA_035315685.1 Vicinamibacterales bacterium
GCCGACAGGCCCATCGCCGCGCCCACCATCACCTGCTCGGCGATGAAGTTCTCGTAGAACCGATCCGGCACGGCTTTCTCCGCCCGATCGGTGTAGGTCGAGTTCTTCACGTCGGCGTCGAGCACGACAACGCGCGGGTCGGCAGCGATCAGTTTCGCGAGTGCGTCCCCGAACGCCTCGCGCGTCGCGACGTGGTCGCCGACCTTGTAGTTCGGCGCGGCAGCGGCCTTCGGCTTCTCCTCCGCGCGCGATTGCGCCGGCACTTTGCGGACGAGATCGGGCGCGTGCACAGTCACGCCTGCGACCAGCTGCCGCTCGAGCTCGGCGACGGCTTTCTCGAGCTCCTCTTTCTTGAACGCCTTCCCGTGCCAGTTGTCCTTGCCTTCGGTGAACGAAACGCCTTTGCCTTTCTCCGTGCGCGCCAGAATCATCGTCGGCTGGCCGCGGGTGGCGCGCGCCGTGTCGAAGGCATCGAGGATCGCGGCAATGTCGTGGCCGTCGACGACGATCGTGTTCCAGCCGAACGCCTGCCAGCGGCGCTCGAACTGCCCCATGTCGTGCTGCCACATGGTCGGCTGGCTCTGGCCGAGTCGATTGACGTCGGTGATGCCGCACAGATTGTCGAGTTTGTCGCGCGCGGCGACGTTCCCGGCCTCCCACACCGATCCTTCGGCCGATTCGCCGTCGCCGAGCACGACGTAGGTGCGGTAGTTCGACTGGATGCGGCGCGCGTTCAGCGCGCTGCCAATCGCCGCACAGACGCCCTGGCCGAGCGAGCCGGTGGCGACGTCGACGAACGGCAGCCGCGGCGTCGGATGACCTTCGAGATCGGATCCGAGCTGGCGCAGCGTCAACAGCTCGCTGCGATCGAATGCGCCAGCCGCCGCCCACGCGGCGTAGAGGATCGGCGCCGCGTGCCCCTTCGACAGGATGAAGCGATCGGCATCGGGATTGTGGGGATTCTTCGGATCGAACCGCATCTCGGAAAAGAACAGCGCCGACACGATCTCGGCCATCGAGAAGCAGCTGGTCGGATGTCCGCTGCCGGCCTGCGTCGTCGATCGTGCGGAGTCAATCCGCAGCTGCGTGGCGATGTTCTTCAACGCCGGAATCAGGGACGCACGGTCTGATGTCATAACCGCGCGATTCTATCGTAACGACATAAATTCGCGCAGCGCGACGCCGTACAGCGCCGCATCTGCAGTTGAGGCGGCAGACAGATGCGCGGCCTGCCTCTGCAGAAGACCTGCGGCGTCGCCGCGATAGTCGGCGCCGTCGGCGATCACCGCGGCCGCGCGATAGTCCGCGGCGTCGTGCAACGCCGCCAGCCGGCAGAACGCCCGCGCGATTGCACAGCGCGTCGTGAAGTCGCTGTCGCGCCCGGGCGTGCGACGTGCGATCTGCATCAACTCTTCGGCGAGCATCGAGTAGGGCAGCCGTCCCGTGAGCTCGAACGCCGTCAACAGCGCGGACGCCGCGCGGGCGTGATCAGCGCTGTGCGCTTCAGCGGCCGACGCGGGATCGACGAGCCCGATGCCCGGACGGTAGGTCGCTGCGACGACGCGCTCCAGTTCGTCGATTGCCGCAGGCACGAGATCGAGCGATGCGACGGCCGCCGACGCCTGCAGGCACGCATCGACGGACGCCATCCCGTCGCGGAGGCCGTCGCCCGATGGCCACCCGGCGCTCAGCACAACGGCGAGCGCCTTCACCGCCTCCACGATCCGATCGTCGTCGGCGATCGGCACCGCCTCCGCGAAAACCGCGAGCCACGCCGCCCGCTCGACGACGCTCGACGCGGCCAGCGAAGCGGCGAGGGCGTGCGCGAGGGCCAGACCGAGTGCGTCCTTCACCTCGTCGCGGCCGGTCGCCACGTACTGCCGCAGGAGAAACAGCGTCGCAGCAGCCGAGGTGGGCTCGTCGCGCGTTGCCGCGTCGACGACGCGTGCCGTGATCGAGTCGAGATCGGCTGACGGAGAGTCCTGCAAGGCGGCAATTATAATGAGCCAATGGTCGTCGTCCGATTCGCGACGCTGGTCGCGCTCGTGTTCTGGCTGGGCGTGATGACGGCGGCGCGTTTCAGCGACCTGTTCGGGCGGATGGATCTCGTCGCCTACACCTGTGGCGCGGTGACGATCGTCGGCCTCTTGATGATGAAGTTCATCGGACCGCCGCCACACGGCTTCGTACCGCGCGCGGCCGTTGCGCTGTTGATGCTCGCGATCGCGATCGGTTCGGCGTTCACCCGCGCGGCCGAGACCGCGTCCGCGCTGCTGACGCTCAACATCGCGCTCGGCTTCGTGCTGCTCACCTGGTACGTCCGCGAATGACACACACGATCACGCTCATTCCCGGCGACGGCATCGGTCCGGAAGTGACCGAAGCCGTGGTCCGCATCCTGAAGGCCTCCGGTGTCGCGATCGAGTGGGAATCGCACGACGCCGGGGTGGTCGCGTTCGAGCGAACCGGGCAGACGCTGCCGGTCGATTTGCTCGAGTCGGTGCGCCGCAACAAAGTTGCGCTGAAGGGGCCGGTGACGACGCCGATCGCGCATGGATTCACCAGCGTCAACGTCGGGCTGCGGAAAGCGCTCGATCTGTTCGCGAACCTCCGTCCGGTCTGGAACCTGCCGGCCATCGACGCGCGCTTCCAGGGCGTCGACCTGGTGATCGTGCGCGAGAACACCGAGGATCTGTACGCCGGCCTCGAGCACGAAGTGGTCCCGGGCGTCGTCGAGAGCCTGAAGATCATCACCGAGCGCGCATCGACGCGGATCGCGCACTTCGCCTTCCAGCACGCCCGCCGCCACGGCCGCAGGCGCGTGACGGCGATTCACAAAGCGAACATCATGAAGCTCAGCGACGGGCTGTTCCTGGAGAGCTCGCGGCGCGTGGCGCACGAGTATCCGGACATCAAGTACGACGAGCGGATCGTCGACGCCGCCTGCATGCAGCTCGTGATGGTCCCCGAGCAGTTCGACGTCCTGCTGTTGCCGAATCTTTATGGGGACATCGTGTCGGATCTGTGCGCGGGGCTGGTCGGCGGCCTCGGCGTCGTCGGCGCGGCGAACCTCGGCAGCGAGATCGGCGTGTTCGAGGCGGTGCACGGCAGCGCGCCGGACATCGCCGGGAAGAATGTCGCGAATCCGACCGCGCTGCTGCTCTCGGCGGTGTTGATGCTGCGCCACATCGACGAAGCGGCCGCTGCCGATCGCATCATGCGGGCGCTGGGCGGCGTGCTCAGCGACCGCGACGTTCGAACGCGGGATCTCGGCGGCACGGCGTCGACGATGGAATTCGCCGACGCCGTCGCGCGAGCGATCTAGCCGCGAGCCGCGAGCCCCAACTGGTGTTATAGTCCCGACTGGCTCCGATGCACGACGACATCTCCCAGGCCGTGCTGTCGCGCGAAGAGGTGCTGAAGTACCCGCGCGAGCAGGTGAGCGCGTACCTCGAGGAGCTGCGCACGACCCAGCGGCACAAGTTCTACCGCGCGCTCCAGCATCCGCTCTACCCGATCCTCCGCAAGATCGAGCGCCGGCACGAGAACCTGCACTATGTGACCAGCGCCGTCCGATCGCACCGCCTCGTCTACGCGTCGAACCACAAGAGCCACATCGACTACCTGGTGCAGCCGCTGGTGCTCGACGACAACGGCATCCGTCCGCCGCTGATGACCGCCGGCATCAATCTGTACGGCGGACCGCTCGGCCT
>DATFXR010000783.1:0-12709 GCA_035315685.1 Vicinamibacterales bacterium
GCGCATCCGCCCCGAGACGATCGCCGCCGAAGACGTCCTGCACGACCTCGGCGCGATCAGCATGATGTCGTCCGACTCGCAGGCGATGGGACGCATCGGCGAGGTGATCTGCCGTACCTGGCAGACGGCGGACAAGATGAAACGCCAGCGCGGGCCGCTCACCGGGGAGCGGCCCGGCAGCGACAACCTGCGGGTTCGCCGCTACATCGCGAAGTACACGATCAACCCGGCGATCGCGCACGGCATCTCGGCCCACGTCGGATCGATCGAAGTCGGCAAGCTCGCCGATCTCGTGCTGTGGAAGCCGGCTTTTTTCGGCGCCAAGCCGGAGCTGGTCATCAAAGGCGGATTCATCGCCGGCGCGATGATGGGCGACGGCAACGCGTCGATCCCGACGCCGCAGCCGGTAATCGCGCGGCCGATGTTCGGCGCGTACAGCGGCGCGCTCGACGCATGCTGCGTGCATTTCGTCAGTCAGGCGGGTCTCGACGGCAGCGCGCTCGAAGGACTGAACCGATCGCCGGTCGCCGTCCGCGGCTGCCGCACCTTGCGGAAACGCGACCTGCTGATGAATGACGCGACGCCGGTGATCGAGGTCAACCCGGAGACCTACGAAGTGCGCGCGGACGGCGAGTTGCTGACGAGCGAGCCCGCCGACCTGTTGCCGCTCGCGCAGCGGTATTTTCTGTTTTAGCGAGCGGACTGGGAGCTGGGGGCTGGGAGCTGAGGGCTGGGCCGCTTCTCGTTTCCCTGCAGCACGTAGTGTCCGGCTTTCGCCGGACTTCTCAGGGTCCGCGTGAAGGCGGACATTAGGTGCAAAATGGAGAATGCTCGAGCAGTTCAACGTCGATGTGACGATGACGATCGTTGAGCGTGTGTATCGCGATGGCGAACTCCCCGCGGGCAGCGGCGTGTACGCGCGCGACACGCTGACGCTCGGGTGGGAGGATCGGACGCACGTGCACGGCCGGCGGCGCACCGACGGCGGCGTCGAGTTCGGGACGTCGCTGCCGCGTGGCACCGTCCTGCGCGCGGGCGATCTCGTCGTCCTCGATGCCGAACGGCTCGTCGTGTCGATCGTCGAGCGGCCGGAACCGGTGTTCATCGTCGAGCCGCGGACGCCGTCCGAGTGGGGATTGTTTGCGTATCACATCGGCAACCGCCATCAGCCGCTGATGATCACCGACCGGGCGCTGGTGTGTCCGGAAATGCCGGGAGTCGAACAACTGCTGCAGCAACATCGCATGCCGTACGCACGGGCGATGATGCCGTTCACTCCCGCTGCGACGGTCGCCGGACATCATCACTGACCGGCGCGGACTGGGGACTGGGGGCTGGGAGCTGGGGGCTGGGGGCTGGGGGCTGGGGACTCTTGAACCTCTCGTTGCTGCATCTCTGCGATTCGCTGTTTCCGATTGGCGCCTTCGGGTACTCCGATGGCCTCGAGGCGGCGACGACGGTCCGGCTAAAGGCGGACGCTACGAAAAATACGGCGTCTGCGACCCATTTCCTGGGCGATTGGATCGATGCTGTGCTGGACGAGTCGATCGGCAGGCTCGAAGGTCCGGCAATCTGGCACGCGTGGATCGCGGTGGTCGAGCGTGCCTGGTCGGCGCTCGCCGCGCTGGACGAAGAGTTGACCGCGATCCGTCCCGCGTCGGCGACGCGATCGGCCAGCCATGCGATGGGACATCGGCTGCTGATCGCCTGGAGCGTGCTTCACGCTGACGAGCGGCTCACGCGCGTACCGTCGCCATGTTCGCTGCCGGTGGCATTCGCCGCGGCATGTGCCTGCAGCGGTGTCGATCGCCGTGAGAGCGTCGAGGCGTACGCCTACACGCGTCTGGCGGCGACGGTGTCGGCGGCGATGCGTGTGCTGCCGCTCGGTCAGACCGAGGCGCATGCGACGCTCGCACGCGCACTCGAGCGCGTGCCCGGGATTGCCGACGCCATCGCGACGCGCGACGCGCGGATTGAATCGTTCTCACCGGCGCTCGATATCGCAGCGATGACGCAGCAGTATCTGCCTTCGCGCCTGTTCAGATCGTGATTCGGGATTCGGGATTCGTGATTCGGGGTTCGTGATTCGGGATTCGGGAGTCGGGATTCGGGATTCGCGATTCGCGGATCGGCGATGGGACTGGAGTGTGTTGTGAAGCACGACCGACGACGATGTGACAGCGGTTCACGACCAATCCCCGATCCCGAATCCCGAATTGCCTCGCGCAACACGTACGCCGCGCGAGGCGCGCGAGCCGCGCGATGAGGCGGCCGGTCAGGATCGGTATCGGCGGCCCGGTCGGCTCGGGCAAGACGGCGCTCGTCGATGCGCTGTGCAAATCGATGCGCGATCGCCACGACATCGCGGTGATCACCAACGACATCTTCACGAAAGAGGACATGGAATTCCTCGTCCGGAGCGAGGCGCTCGCCGCTGACCGGATCATCGGCGTCCAGACCGGCGGCTGTCCGCACACGGCGATTCGCGAGGACGCGTCGATGAACTTCGAGGCGCTCGACGAAATCAGCGCGCGGCATCCGACCCTCGACCTCGTGTTTCTCGAGAGCGGCGGCGACAACCTCGCCGCGAGCTTCAGCCCCGAGCTCGTGGACGCGGCGATTTACGTGATCGACGTCTCGGGCGGCGACAAGATTCCGCGCAAGGGCGGTCCCGGCGTCACCCGATCAGATCTGCTGGTCATCAACAAGATCGATCTCGCGCCGCACGTGGGCGCCGACCTCGGCGTGATGGCGCGCGACGCGAGGACGATGCGAGGGACGCGGCCGTTCATCTTCACCAACCTGAAGTCGGGTGATGGGCTCGAGGATGTCGTCGCGTGGATCCGTCGCGAGTGCCTCTATGAATCCACCGAGTGACATAACCGCAGAGACACGGAGCCACCGACATCGAAGACCGAGTGTCGCACGCCGCCACGACGCGGCGGGTTCGCCCACGAAGAATGCCGGAAACACAACGCCATGGTGGCGGATGCGTTGCGTTTCCGGCGTTCTCCGCGGGCAAACTGCTCCGCCGGCTTCGCCGGCCGACGTCCGACACGTGCCGGGGTTCCTCGGACTCTCCGCTCTCCGCGGTTCCCGCGTTCTTTTCTCTGTCCGTGGTTAGCCGCGCGATGTCAAGGGCGCGCGACACCCGGGCGGCGGCGACTGTCGGCCGCACGGCGCGGCTCGAGCTCGTCTTCGAGCATCGCGGCGGCCGGACGGTTCTCGCGCATGGCTACGCCGAGCCGCCGCTTCGCGTCGCGCGCACGTTCGACCTCGACGGCGCCGCGTACGCGATTCTCGTCTGCGCCGGTCCCGGTGTGTTCGGCGGCGACACGCTCACGCAGGCGATCCGTGTCGGTCGCGACGCGCGTGTCGTGCTGACCTCGCAGGCGGCGCTGCAGCTCCATCCGTCAGCGGCAGCGTCGAACGCGCCGGCCGTCCTCCGTCATTCGTATGTCATCGAGTCCGGCGCCGAACTGCATTGCCACTGGGATCCGGTGATTCCGTTCGCCGGCGCGCGTGTCGATCAGCAGTTCGACCTGCAGGTCGCCGACGACAGCCGCTTCTGCTGGAGCGACGCGGTGCTGGCCGGACGCATCAGCCGCGGCGAGGTGTGGCAGTTCAGCGCGCTCGCGCACGAGCTCGTGCTGCGTGTCGGTCGCCGGCTGGCATACCTCGAACGGTACGCGGTCGCGCCCTGCAATCGAGGCGTGCAGCGGACGTGGATCGCAGGCCCGGCCACTCGTGTTGCGACGGCGCTCGTGCGCCATCCGGCCGTCGCGCGCGAAACGGTTGAGGATGCACACCGGCGTCTTGCCGCGATTACAGATATCGTCGCCGCCGTGGACCTGCTCGAGCCCTCGCTGGCCCTGGCGCGCATCATGGCCACCGACGGTGCATCTTTTGGCCGCGCGCGGACGTCTTATCGCGAATGGACGCTGGAGTCGATCTTTGGGCGCCCGGAACTCGCGGGCCGGAAGTAGAATGGCCCATCATGTCGCGAATTCGGCTGGCACTTCTATTCGCGCCGTTCGTCGTGTCTACACCGCTCATCGCGCAGCAGTTGAACGTCGCCGGCCTCTGGCGCGTCGAATTCGTCACACCGCTTGGCCAGGTCGGCGTCAACATGACGATCAACCAGTCGGGCGCCAGGCTCACCGGCCACGTCACCGACGAGTACGGCGAATACGAGATCGCCGGCCGGATCGCCGACAGCCAGGTAACAGTCGTCTGGTCGGTGCCCGAAGACGGCAAGATGCTCGAGATCACGATGAAGGGTAAGGTCGAAGGCAACGTGATCACCGGGACGGCAAAGCTCGGCGACGTCGGCGAGGGGCCACTCTCGGCACGGCGCACCGGCGACGCCGGGAACAGGTAACACGCGGACAACGTTCACTTTCAGGAGCCACGGTCATGATACGCACGCGACTCGCCGTCCTGGCGCTCGGTCTGCTCACGACCGTGCCCGCTTTCGCGCAAACCAGTGTCGCCGGGGACTGGGACGTCACGATCACATCGCCGCAAGGCGCCAACACGTCGAAAGTCACCTTCAAGCAGGATGCGAACAAGGTCGACGGGATGATCAAGTCGCCCGCGGGTGAGACGGCGATCGCCGGCACCGTAGAGGGCGAAGAGCTGAAGGTCGCCTTCACGATCAACTTCCAGGGGATGCCGTTCGAGATCAAGTTGAACGGCAAGGTCGCCGGCGACACGATTACAGGCAAGGCCGACTTCGGCGGATTCGCAGAGGGCGACTGGTCGGCGAAACGCTCGGACGCGACCACCACTGCCTCGTCGGCTGCGACGGCCGCGCCGGTGGCAGCCGCGACGGCTGCAGCGTCCGCGCCGACCAACGAGAACGCGCTGACCGGCTTCGGCGGCAAGTGGGACGTCACGCTCAAGACCCCGGCCGGAGATTTTCCCGCGAACGCGAACCTGACGGTCGATGGCGGCAAACTCTCGGGCACCTTCGGCAGTCAGATGGGCGAAGTGCCGGTTGAAGGGACCGTCGACGGCAACGCGATGAAAGTGACGATGACGGCCCAGACCCCGCAGGGTCCGATGACCGTCGTGCTGACCGGCGATCTCGACGGCGATTCGATCGTGAACGGGAAGGCCGAAGTCGCCGGGATGGGACAGATGGAATGGACCGCCAAGCGCATCAAGCAGTAGCGCGCGCCCTGCACCTGCTCGTCTTCCTGGCGCTGGCCACGGCCGCGCAGGCGCAGACCGCCATCAAGCTCGCCACGATCGTCCCCGAGGGGTCGGTGTGGGACAAGAACGTGAAGCAGATGGCCGAGGAGTGGAAGACGGCGACCGACGGCCGCATCACGGTCACCGTCTACGCCGGGAATACGCAGGGCGACGAGCCGCAGATCCTGCGCAAGATGCGCGTCGACGCGCTGCAGGCCGCGGCGTTCACCGCCGTCGGCCTCGGCAGCATCGACGCGTCCTTCAATGTCTTCGACATCCCGTTCTTCTTCGCGTCCTACGACGAGTTGAACTACGTCACCGACAAGCTCACGCCCGAGATCCGCAAGCGGCTCGAGCCGAAGGGATTCGTCCTGCTCAACTGGGGCGGCGGCGGCTGGGCGCAGGTCTTCACCAAGACGCCGGTGCAGACCGTCGACGACCTGAAGAAGATCAAGCTCTACACGTCGGCCGGCAACGACAAGATGGTGCAGTGGTTCAAGGCGAACGGCTTCCAGCCGCGCGCGATGGCGATGACCGACATCATGACCGGGTTGACGACTGGCATGATCGACGGGATGCCGTCGCCGCCGCTCGGCGCGCTGATGTTCCAGTGGTACCGCCAGACGCCGTACATGCTCGAGCTCGGGCTGGCGCCGATCATCGGCGCGAACGTGATCACCGCGAAGACGTGGAAGGCGATCCCCGACGCCGACAAACCGAAGCTGCTCGCGGCGGCTGACGGCGTCGAGCAGCGGCTGCGCGTCGAAGTCCCGAAGCTGGACGAGAACTCCGTCGCGATGATGACCAAGAACGGGTTGACCGTGACCAAAGCGACCGGACCCGAGTGGAAGACGCAGCTCGACAACCTCGCGAAGACGATGCGCGGCGACATGGTGCCGAACGACGTCTTCGACCTCGCGGTCAAAGCCCGCGACGAGTACCGCAAGAAGAACCCGCCGAAGCAGTGAAGCGCGTCCTCGTCCGCCTCGAGGACGCGATCGGCTCGCTGGCACTCCTCGTGATGGTGGTGCTGCCGCTGGCCGAGATCGTGTCGCGGCGCGCGTTCAGCCGCGGCATTCCCGGCTCCGGGCCGATCGTCCAGCATCTGACGCTCTGGGTCGGCTTCCTCGGCGCCGCGCTCGCAGCGCGCGACGGCAAGCTGCTGGCGCTCGCCACCGGCACGTTCATTCCCGCCGGTGTCTGGCGCCGCGCCGCTGACATCTTCGCCGCGGCGTTCGGGGCGTGCGCCGCCGTCATCCTGGCCGTCGGCGGCTGGCAGATGACGATGATCGAACGTGAGGCGGGGACCAACATTGGCGCCGGCATCCAGGCATGGGTCGCGCAGCTGGTACTGCCGATCGCGTTCGCGCTGATCGCGATCCGCCTCGTCTGGCGGCCGGGGTTCAACAGCCTGAACCCGGCCACGCACGTCGACGTCCACGATCCGCAGACGACTGACGCGCGGCTGAAGCCTTCGCGATCGGTGTGGATCGATCGCGCGCTCGCGTCGATCGGAATCGTCGCCGGCATTCTCCTCGCGCGCGTGCCGTCGCTCATCGAAGGACAGAGCCTCCTGCCCGTCTGGATCGTCATCGTGGTCGCCGCCGTCGCGGGTACGCCGCTCTTTGCGATCCTCGGTGGCGCCGCGGCGCTGCTCTTCATGCACGACGGCGTGACGCCGGCGACGGTGCTGATTGAAACCTATTCGCTCAGCGTCTCGCCGACGCTGCCGGCGATTCCATTGTTCACGCTCGCCGGATTCCTGCTTGCCGAAGGGCACGCCTCCGAACGGCTGCTGCGCGTGTTCCGCGCCTGGTTCGGGTGGATTCCTGGCGGAACCGCGGTCGTCTGCGCCGTCCTCTGTTCCTTCTTCACCGTCTTCACCGGCGGATCGGGCGTCACGATTCTCGCGCTCGGCGGTGTGCTGTTTCCTGCGCTGCTCAAGGACGGCTACCGCGAGCGGTTCGCACTCGGCCTGTTGACGGCATCCGGCTCGCTCGGACTGCTCCTGCCGCCGGCGCTGCCGCTGATCCTCTACGCGGTCGTCGCCCAGATTCCGATCGAGGACGTCTTCATCGGCGGCATCCTGCCGGGGATACTCCTGACATCGATGGTCGCCGCGTGGGGCGTGCGCGAAGGCATCCAGTCGGGCGCGGGCCGCTACCCGTTCCGCTCGTCGGAAGCACTGGCCTCGCTGTGGGCGGCAAAATGGGAGCTGGCGATTCCGGTGCTCGTGCTGGTCGCCATGTTCAGCGGCCTCGCGACCGCTGTGGAAGCCGCGGCGTTGACGTCGCTCTACGCGCTCATCGTGCAGGCGTTCATCCACCGCGATCTGTCGCTGCGCCGCGACCTGCCGCGGGCCTTCACCGAGTGCGTGACGGTGATCGGCGGCGTCCTCATCATCCTCGGCGTGGCCCAGGGGTTCACCAGCTATCTGGTCAACGCGCAGGTGCCGGCGATGCTCGTCGACTGGGTCCGCGGGCACATCGGGTCGCGGCTGATGTTCCTGCTGGTGCTGAATCTCTTCCTGCTCGGCGTCGGCTGGCTGATGGAGATCTTCGCCGCGATCGTCGTGGTTGTGCCGCTGATCGTGCCGCTTGGCGCCGCCTTCGGGATCCATCCGGTGCATCTGGCGATCATCTTCATCGCCAACCTCGAGCTCGGATTCCTGACGCCGCTGGTCGGGCTGAACATCTTCCTCGCGTCGTACCGGTTCAAGCGCCCGGTCCTCGAAGTCTGTGCGGCGGCGCTGCCGATGATGGCGATTCTCGGCATCGGCGTGCTCGTCATCACCTACATTCCCTGGCTGACGACGGGCCTGCTGGCGTTCCTCGGACGATGACGCGGCGCGCGCTCATCGCGCTGGTCCTCGTCCTCCAGGTGATCGTCGGCGTCGTGCTCGGCGAGGGCGTGCTGCTCGCGATGTACTCGCATCCATCGCCCCGCTATCCTCCGGCGCTGCTCGAGTTCTTCCGCTGGGAGTACTTCTACCGCCGCGACATCGTCCAGCTCGACACCGGCCGGGCGCGTTACGACGCAGAGCTCCTCTACACACTGCGGCCAGGGCGCTTCACCTTCGCGAACATCGAGTACTCGACGCACTACGACGTCAATTCACTCGGCGTCCGCGACGACGAAGCGTCGCTCGTGCAGCCGGGCGTCGTCGTCGCCGGCGACTCGTACGCGTTGGGCTGGGGCGTGCAGCAGGACGAGGCCTTCCCGCAGGTCATCGAGCGGAAGACGGGGCGTCGCGTCCTGAACGCAGCGGTCGCGTCGTACGGCACGGTCCGCGAGATGCGGCTGCTCGATCGCGTCGACATGAGCCGTGCGACGACGCTCGTGATTCAGTACTGCTCGAACGACTTCGCCGAGAACGAGCAGTTCGAGCAGCGTGGCAACCGGCACGTGCCGAGCAGCGAGCAGGAGTGGCTCGACGCGGTCGCGGCGCAGCAGCGGGCCGCGCGCTACCGACCACTGCGGATGCTCTATGACAGCGCCGTGTGGATCAAGCGCGGTATCGAAGGGCGCCAGCGGGGCGGATTCGAGCCCTATACGCCACCAGCCGACCGCGCAGCGGCGCTGTTCCTGAACGCGCTCATTCATGCGCCGCATCAGGATTTGACGCGGCTGCGTATCGTCGTGACGGATCCGGATGCCGATGACCGATTCGTTCGCGCGCTCGATCGGGAGCACGGCGATCAGCGCTATCCGCCGTACATCCGCGCGATGCGCATCGTCGACGTGTCGGCGGTGATGACGCCGGCGGTCCACTACGTGCTCGACGATCACCTGACGGCACGCGGCCACGAGCTGGTTGCCGACGCCCTGATCGCGGCAATGCAGCACTAGCGCCTGCTGTCACGCTGCGAAAAGCCGTACCGGGCCCACGAAGTCACGAAGACACGAAGATGAACGAAGGCTAGAACGTGAGTTCGTGCCTTCGTGGGCGCCGTTGTGACAGCTCCCCCACTCCCAGCGCTCAACGGATGCCGCCGTTGTTAAGCGCGCGCGAAAATAGTAAAGCCGCAAACAAAAATGTTGCGGCGATCGAGATGACAACGCGTGACATGCGGCCGGTCGTAACTCACTATGATTGAGGTTTCCCCCATCTCTCGGGAGGACTCATGACCGGTCGATTCATTCTGGCGGCGGCAGTAGTGTGCGGGGTTCCGGCGATCGCAGCGGCGCAGCTTCCCAGCTCGTTTCAGACGCCGGGGAAGGCGGCGAAAGTGAACGAGGCACAGGTGTGCGGCGCCGACTTCGCGGCGTCGGCGAAGCCGATGGCGAAGTGGCAGCGTGACGAGGCGCTCACGCGATACGGCAAGCGTCCGGAAGATTTCACGGGTGAGCTCGATCTGCTGATCCCGGCGTCGCTCGGCGGCACCACCGATCCCGACAACCTCTGGCCGCAGCCGGCGAACGGCGAGCTCAACGCCGACGCGAAGAACAAGCTCGAAGACAAGCTGCACGAGATGGTCTGCACCGAGAAGAAGCTGACGCTCAAGCAGGCACAGGATGCGATCAAGAAGGATTGGGTGAAGGCCTATCGGCAGTACGTCGAAGGCCAGGCCGCAGCCAAGTAGCTGTCAGAGGGAAAGCAACCGCAGAGCACGCTGAGAACGCAGAGAATGATTTTGGGTTTGCTCTAGAGAATCCGTTCTCTGTGCTTTCAGCGTTCTCTGCGGTTGCTTTCCGGCCGCCGACGCAGCGCGCGGATCGCCGCTGCGAGGTCGGTCTTCCCGGCCTCGATCGCCTGCTGCTCAGCGATCGCGGCCTCGCGATGTGCATCGGCGGCCCGGCCGACCGCTCCGTAGGCGCGCGCGAGGTTGAAATGCGCCTCCGGGTAGCTGAACCGAAGGCGGATCGCCGTCTCCAGCGGTTGGATCGCACCGGCGGCGTTTCCAGTCGCGACTCTGACCGCACCGAGATTGTTCTGCGCCTCGACGTTGGTCGGCGCCGACTCCACGGCCCGGAGGTATTCCTGCATGGCCGCGTCGAGCCGTCGTTCCGCCAGCCTGATGTTCCCGAGATTGTTGTGCGCTGCTGAATACTGCGGGTCGAGACGGACGGCCGCCTCGTACTCCTGCGCCGCGGCTGCGGTGTTCTTCATCGCCTCGAGCGCGACGCCGACGTTGTAGTGCGCCACCGCCGATTGCGGTTGCAGCCGGCGCACGGCCTCGAAATGCCGCAGTGCCGCATCCGGTTGCCCGAGCTCCAGGTAGAGCGCCGCCGCATCGTTCCGCACGGCAGCGTAGTCCGGCTCGCGCGCGATGATCGTTTCGCAGCCGATCGCGTCCTCGGCCGCCATCTTGCGGCGGCTCACCGTGGCAAGGCGCCGTCGATCGTCGTCTGAGCGCGTCATCACCTGGATCCACACGTCCGCCATCTCGTCAGACGATCGCCAGCCCCACGACACGCGCTGCGGCGGATGATCGGGATTCCGCGGGTTGGCGTCCGAGTTGTCGAACACGTACGCCATGTCGATGCGGGTACCCGCCGGCAGCCAGACCGGCGCGGCGTAGTGATACTGGTCCTGCCAGTTGAAGTCCCACTGGTTGATCGCGATGAGCGGCCGCCGTGCTCCCGACGGCAGCGTGGCCGTCACCTCCATCGTGCGCGCGCGATAGTGCGCGTGCGGTTGAATCGCCCGCACTTCGACGTCAACCGGGAGCGTGAACGAGTCGGTCACCGAAACGCGATCGGCGCCCGGCGGGATGTCGAGGTTCTGACGTCCGAGGCGGACGATCGACGGCGACCGCGACGGCGCGGTGGACGCAAAGTACAACCCGAGCGACGGTTGAATCCGTTCCTGCTTGCCAGTTGGCCTGATATGCAGCTGCACGACGAAATCGCTGCCCGCATCGAGCGTCCACGCCATGTCCTCAGCAGCGATCGGCGGCGCCTGACCTGGTGTCCAGCCGAGGAAATGCCCGTCGGGGTAGTCGGCCGACCGTAGAATCACGCCTTCGTATCCAGGTTCCGGATCCGCCTCGTCGAGCTGTCGCGACGCAGGCGTTGGATCGATGCGGATGTTCGCGTGATGCACCGCTCTGCTGCCAGGCCGGAATTCGAGACCGCGAACGAGTCGCGCTTTCTCCCCGGGCACGGCGACCACGAAGTTGCGGAAGATGTCGGGGCCGTCGCCGCGAACGACGTATGACGGCAGCGTGACGACGAGATCGGGCGGACCGGACTGCCAACCCGGCGCGAGGCGGGGCGCCGGCGGCAGATCGGCGGCGGCACCTTCCGGCGTGCCGCTGTCCACCCACGACCCGAACGTCGCAATCTGGGCGTCGGTGAGGCGGCGGTCGCCGATGAAGCCCGCCGTGTCGGGCTTCCATGGCGGCATATATCGGCTCTTCGTGACGCGCGCGATCAGCGCGGCGCGCTGACGCGCGTCAGCGTAGGTGATCAGGCTGAACGGCGCCGCGCCGCCGGGCTGATGACAGGCAACGCAGCGCGCATAAAGAAGGGGTGCGATGTCGCGGGTGAACGTGACGGCAGGTTCTGCGGCGGCCGGCGCCGCGATCCAGAGAACGGCGCACCAGAGCAGCCGCTTCATCGATTTGGATGATCGTTCACGGACCTCGCAGTATACGCGCGCATTTGCTTGACGCGTGGATGGGCTCGGCGTATTTTCGAGCCCGTTTTCATCATCGATCGCCCCTCCGCTCTCATGCGACGGCACTCATCAGGAGGGTATATGCGCAGGATCGCGTGCGGGTTCGTGCTGGTTCTCGCAATCGTCGCGGCGGTGCCTGACGCCGCCTTCGCTCAGACGAGCGGCATCGCCGGCGTAGTGAGAGACACCTCCGGCGCGGTGATGCCGGGCGTCACCGTCGAAGCGTCGAGCCCCGCACTCATCGAACAGGTGCGCACGGTCACAACGGACGCGCAGGGGCAGTACAAGATCGTCGACCTGCGGCCGGGCACCTACACGGTCACGTTCACGCTGCCCGGCTTCGCGACGGTCAAGCGCGAGGGGATCGAGCTGCCGGCGACATTCGTCGCGTCCGTCAGCGTCGAGCTGCGCGTCGGCGCCCTCGAGGAGACGGTCACCGTCTCTGGTGCCAGCCCGGTCGTCGACACGCAAAACGTCGTCCGGCGCCAGGTGATCACCAAGGACAACATCGACGCGATGCCGACCTCGAAGAACTGGTCGACGATCGGCGTGATGACGGTCGGCGTCAGCAGCAACCAGAACGACGTCGGCGGATCGGCCGGAGAGCACCAGAACCAGCTGAAGGCGCACGGCGGCTCGTTCAACGACCGCATCGTCCAGATGGACGGGATCATGAACGCCAACATGGCGTGCAATTACTCGTGTACCGGCGTCTCGACCAACGACCAGTCGACGCAGGAGCTGAGCTACGAGTTCGGCGCGATCTCGGCGGAGGTGGCCGGCGGCGGCGTGCGCGTCAACATCATCCCGAAGGACGGCGGCAACCGGTTCAGCGGATCGGCGTTCGGCAACTTCGCCAACGACAAGATGCAGGGGAACAACGTCGACGAC
>DATFXR010000784.1:0-2108 GCA_035315685.1 Vicinamibacterales bacterium
GGCGTTGTCGTTCACCGGCGACGTGTTCGGCATGCAGGCGACGGCCGTGAATCCGCCCGCGACGGCCGCCGCGGTGCCGGTGGCGATCGTTTCCTTGTGTTCCTGGCCGGGCTCGCGGAGATGGACGTGCATGTCGATCAGCCCCGGGCAGACGATCGCACCGCTCGGCACATCAATCACCGCCGCGTCACCGCCGACATCGACGCCGCCGCCGACCGCCGCAATCCGATCGCCCTCGATCAGGACATCGAACATCCCGTCGCGCCCGTTCGCCGGATCGACGACACGACCGCCTTTCAGCAGAATCAACCCGTTCATGCCGGTAAACCCCTGCATCTCACAATTAAGAATTAAAGAACTAAGAATTAAGAATCGTGACGGCTGTGATCGCGAATTCTTAATTCTTAATTCTTAATTCTCGATTGCCGTCAGTCTGCCTCTGCTCCGCCGGCCAGCAGATACAGCACCGCCATCCGAACCGCCACACCATTGGCGACCTGCTCGAGGATCACCGAGTACGGACCGTCGGCGACGTCCGACGCAATCTCGACCCCGCGGTTCATCGGTCCGGGGTGCATGATGATCACGTCCGGCTTCGCGCGCGCGATGCGATCGCCGGTCATCCCGAACGTCGTGAAGTACTCGCGCAGCGACGGGATGAACGCGCCGTTCAGCCGCTCCTGCTGGATGCGCAGCATCATGATCACGTCGGCATCGGCGACGGCCTGGTCGACGCGCGGCGAGACGTGGACGCCGAACCGCTCGATGCCGTGCGGCGTGAAGGTCGGCGGCCCGCTGACCCACACGTCGGCGCCGAGCCGGGTCAGCAGCAGCACGTTCGAGCGCAGCACCCGGCTGTGCAGCAGGTCGCCGACAATCGCCACCTTCAAACCGTCGATGCGCTTCTTGTGCTCGCGAATCGTGAACGCGTCGAGCAGCGCCTGGGTCGGATGCTCGTGCATGCCGTCGCCGGCGTTGATGATCCGCGAGCGGCAGACGCGCGAGAGCAGGTGCGCGGCGCCGGACGAGGCGTGGCGCATCACGATCATGTCGGGCGCCATCGCTTCGAGGTTCATCGCCGTGTCGACGAGCGTCTCGCCTTTGAGCACGCTCGAGGTGGCCACGGCGATGTTCAGCGTGTCGGCGCTCAGCCGCTTCTCGGCGATCTCGAACGACGTGCGCGTCCGCGTGCTCGGCTCGTAGAACAGGTTGACGATGGTCTTGCCGCGCAGCGTCGGCACTTTCTTGATCGGCCGCTGGCCGATCTCGCGCATCGCCTCGGCAGTGTCGAGAACGAGGAGGATCTCGTCGGTCGTCAGGTCGTCGATGCTCAGGAGATCCTTCTTCATGGTTCCTGGATCTCCACTTCGTCGCGGCCGTCCACTTCGCTGAGGTGGACCTGGATGCTCTGGGCCAGCGACGTCGGGACGTTCTTGCCGACGTAGTCGGCCTTGATCGGCAGCTCGCGGTGGCCGCGGTCGACCAGCACGATCAGCTGAATCGCCTGCGGACGCCCGAACTCGATCAGCGCGTCGAGCGCCGCCCGGATCGTCCGGCCGGTGTAGAGCACATCGTCCACCAGCAGAATGCGCTTGTCGTCGATCGAGAAGGGAATCTCGGTCTTGCGGATCAGCGGCTGCGCGCCGACCGCCGTGCGCATCAGGTCGTCGCGGTAGAGCGTGATGTCGAGCGCGCCGGTCGGGACCTCATGGTGACTGATGTCCCGCAGGATCTGTGCGAGCCGCTTCGCGAGCGGCACACCACGCGTCCGGATGCCGACCAGCGCAAGATCGTCCACGCCGCGGTTCCGTTCGATGATTTCGTGGGCGATGCGCGTGAGGGAGCGGCTGATTCGATCGGCGTCGAGAACGATTGGCATCGGACCTCTTCGCGCTCTCGCTGGAACGCTTTAAAGAGTCGGCTGTCGCCAGAGTATAACACTGCCCGCGCTGCGCGACCGCCGCTGCAATTAAGAGTGCGTTGCAAAATTAGCTCGAGGCGGGTCCTGTCCGCGAACAGCCCCACCGGGTGCTCGCCAGAAGAGCACTTGTCACGGCCCACGGCTCCGCGCCCGGCGGGGCGGCCCCGTTCGCGGCCACCCGCGAGCG
>DATFXR010000785.1:0-3342 GCA_035315685.1 Vicinamibacterales bacterium
ATGCCGCTGATGATGCAGGAGAAGTCGCTGCAGATGGAGTGGTGCCTCGACTGCCATCGCAACCCGGAGCAGTACGTCCGGCCGCGCGAGGCGGTCTTCCGCGTCGACTACGCGCCGCCGGCTGATCAGTACGAGCTCGGGAGACAGCTGGTCGCGCAGTACCAGATTCAGAAGCTCACGAGCTGCTCGACGTGCCATCGATGAGCACCGGAGGGCGGGAATCGGGATTCGGGCATCGCGATTCGCACGCCGTAGAGAGCGGCCGCGCGCATTCCAACGAATCCCCAACCCCCGCTCCCGAATCCCGAACCCCGACTCCCGAGTCCCGGTTCTTCTGGCGCACGCTCGAAGAGCGCCTTGGCGATCCCCAGTTTCAGCAACACCTCTACAACGAGTTCCCGAGCCTGCTGCCGACCATCGAGCAGGTCGCCGACCCGGTGGCGCGGCGGACGTTCCTGAAGCTGATGGGCGCGTCGCTGGCGCTCGCGGGCGTGTCGGCGTGCACGCGTCAGCCGCCGGAGCGGATCGTCCCGTACGTCCGTCAGCCCGAAGATCTCATCCCCGGCAAGCCGCTCTTTTACGCGACCGCCATGACCCTCGGCGGCGTGGCCGCGGGGCTGCTCGTCGAAAGCCACGAAGGACGGCCAACGAAGATCGAGGGCAACCCGCTGCATCCCGGGAGCGCGGGCGCGAGCGACGTCTTCGCGCAGGCGGCGATCCTCGGCCTCTACGATCCGGATCGATCGCAGACGCTCACCAATCTGGGCGAGATCCGGCCGTGGTCGGCGTTCCTCGGTGCGATGAATGCGGCGCTCACCGCGCAGCGTCCGTTGAGAGGCGCCGGCGTCCGTCTGCTCACCGAATCCGTGGGATCGCCGACGCTCGCGGCGCAGATTCGCGACGTGCTCTCGCGATATCCCGACGCGAAATGGCATCAGTGGGATCCGTCGAGTCGGAACAACGTGCGCGCCGGCGCGAAGCTCGCTTTCGGCGACTTCGTCGACGCGCAGTACCGCTTCGATCAGGCCGAGGTCATCCTCGCGCTCGACGCCGACTTCCTCGGCAGCGGACCCGCGGCGCTGCGCTACGCGCGCGACTTCGCGGCACGCCGCCGCCCCGAGCAGGCGGATCGGATGAACCGGCTGTACGCGATCGAGTCGATGCCGACCTCCACCGGTTGTCGCGCCGATCATCGTCTTCCCGCGCGGCCGAGCGAGATCGCAGCCGTCGCGCGACAGCTGGCCGCGGCGCTCGGCGCCGCTGGGTCTGAGCCGGGCAGGTCTGGCGGGTCGGACACGACCGCGAGGTTCGTCGCCGCCGTCGCCAAGGATCTTCAGGCGCATCGCGGCCGCTCGATCGTAATCGCCGGCGACGGCCAGCCTCCGGCAGTTCACGTGCTCGCGCACGCCATCAACCAGTCGCTCGGCAACGTCGGCGCCACGGTCGTCTACACGCAGACGGCGGAGGCCGAGCCAGTCGATCAGATCCAGTCGCTGCGCGACCTCGTCGCTGACATGAACGCCGGCAAGGTCGACCTGCTGGTGATTCTCAGCGGCAACCCTGTGTACTCTGCGCCGGCTGACCTGAAATTCGCAGACGCGCTCGGCAAGGTGCAGATGCGCGCGCATCTCAGCCAGCACGTCGACGAGACGTCGGCGCTCTGTCACTGGCACGTTCCCGAGGCGCACTTCCTCGAGGCGTGGAGCGACGCGCGGGCGTTCGACGGCACCGTCTCGATCGTTCAGCCGCTCATCGCGCCGCTCTACGGCGGCAAGTCGGCGCACGAGGTGCTCGCCGCGATGAGCGCCCGGCCGGAGCGCAATGCCCACGATCTGATTCGCGAGTTCTGGAAGGTCGACAAGGACGATCGCACGTGGCGCACGTGGCTGCACGACGGCGTCGTGCCGAACACGGCCTTCCCGTCGAAGAGCGTCACCGTCAACCCCGGCGCGATGGCCGCGGCCGCGCTGACGCCGGCCGGCAACGCGCGCGCCACGCTCAGCGGAGAATTCGCCGCCGGCAGCCTGGAGATCAGTTTCCGCAACGATCCATCGATCCTCGATGGCCGGTTCGCGAACAACGGCTGGCTGCAGGAGCTTCCCAAGCCGATCACGAGGCTGACGTGGGACAACGCGGTGCTGGTGAGCCCCGCGACAGCCGCGACGCTGCGGCACGAGGAGCGCCCCGCGTTCCGCGGCGGCGAGCACGGTCAAATCATTGCCGGCGTCGTCGAGCTGAGGTACCGCGGCCGCACGATCCGCGGACCGATGTTCGAGGTCGCCGGCCATCCGGACGGCTGCGCCACGGTGCATCTCGGCTACGGCCGCGCGCGCGGCGGCAAGCTCGCCGTCGGACCCGGCTTCAACGCGAACGCGATTCGGACGGCCGACGCGCCCGACTTCGGCGGCGGGCTCGAGATTGTCCAGACCGGAGAGACGTTCTCGCTCGCGTGCACGCAGTATCACCATCTGATGAACGGCCGCGGCATGGTGCGGGCGTTGACGCGTGACGAGTTCGCGAAGAACCCGGCCGCCGTGCACGAAGGCGACGAGACGCCGCCGCGCACGCTCACGCTGTATTCGAACTACGAGTACGCCGGCTACAAGTGGGGCATGGCGATCGACGTCAACGCATGCATCGGCTGCAACGCGTGCGTCGTCGGCTGCCAGGCGGAGAACAACATTCCGGTCGTCGGCAAGGACCAGGTGCTGAGCGGCCGCGAGATGCACTGGATCCGCGTCGACACCTACTACCGCGGCGAGGAGGCCAATCCGGAGACCTATTTCCAGCCGGTACCGTGCATGCAGTGCGAGAACGCGCCGTGCGAGGTCGTCTGTCCGGTCGGCGCCACCGTCCACAGCCACGAAGGGCTGAACGACATGGTGTACAACCGCTGCGTCGGCACGCGCTACTGCTCCGACAACTGTCCGTACAAGGTCCGGCGCTTCAACTTCCTGCTCTATCAGGACTGGAACACGCCGAGTCTCAAGCTCGCGCGCAACCCCGACGTCAGCGTCCGCAGCCGGGGCGTGATGGAGAAATGCACCTACTGCGTGCAGCGGATCAACGGGGCGAAGATCGACGCGGAGAAGGAGAACCGGCCGGTGCGTGACGCCGACCTGCAGACCGCGTGTCAGCAGGCGTGCCCGGCCAATGCTATCGTCTTCGGCAACCTGAACGATCCGGCGAGCCGGGTGGCGCAGCTGCAGGCAGAAGCAAGGAACTATTCGCTGATCGGCGAGCTCAACACCCGGCCGCGGACGACCTACCTGGCGGCGATTCGCAACGTGAACCCGGAGCTCGAGGGCTGAGATGGCTGAACCCATCGAGGATCCGCTTCAG
>DATFXR010000786.1:0-3944 GCA_035315685.1 Vicinamibacterales bacterium
GCCCCGGCGCCCGCCGATCCTGCACCAGTCGAGGGTTGAGGCGACGATGAACACGCCAGCATGAAGGCGACGCACAGCGTGCTGCACGGCACGGCGACGAATTCGAAAGCTCTCATGGTCTGCCCTCTCGTCTCGCGTCTACTGGGCCATCATCAGCCGTCGCGCCTCTCGCTCGAGGTCGAGGTACTGCGCTTTCTCGACGGTGACGCCGACGAGGAAGATCGTCCCGCCCTTGAACGTCCCCGGCGTCTTGTATTCCTGGCTCACCGCGTCGCCGCTGTCGTACCCGACGCACAAGCCGTCGCCCGACAGCGTGAACTTGCCGGGCTGCGTTTTCATCGGTCCCTGGGCCACGACCTTGTCGTCGAGATAGAGCTTGGTGGCGCCCAGCGCCTCGCCGGTCTCCCCGCTCTTCTCGCGTGTGAACTCGACGCCGATGGTGTGCTTGCCCGGCGTCATCGGTGCGCTGGAGACGAACTGCTGCTCCGGCTTGATGCCGAGGAAGTTGTAGACGTAGTGGAGCTTCCGATCTTTCAGAAACAGCGTGTGGCCGCCGAAGCGCGAGCCGTGCGCGAAGATCACGCCGGCTGCGCTGGGATCGGTGACCTCGATGTTCGCGAGAATCTTGTACGACCGCCCGCGGATGTTGGCGGCCACACCCTCGGGGACCGGCGCGGTGTGCGGATAGTAGAGGTAGCGCTCGCGCGGCGGTTCGTCGGACGGCCGCTCGACACCGAGCTGCTCGACAGCGGTCCGGTCGTCGAGCGGCAGCACGAAGTTCTTGTCCGCTTCCTCGAACCACGCCTTGACCAGCGCCTGCAGCTTGTCGGGGTTCTCCCTGGCCAGGTCCTTCGACTCCGATCGATCGACGTCCACGTGATAGAGCTGCCACGCGTCTGTGTCGAAGTGGCCCTTGCCGGTGATCGGTGCGTGTACGGCGGCGGCAAGCCAGCCGTCTTCCCAGATGCCGCGCGTGCCGAGCATGGCGTAGTACTGGCGCTTCTTGCGGGTCGGATCGTCCGGCTTCGCGTCGAAGGTGTAGCGCATCGACACGCCTGCGAGCGGATATTGCTCCGCACCCCTGTAGACCTTCGGCATCTCGAGGCCTGCGATATCCAGGATCGTCGGCACGATGTCGGTGGAATGGTGGTACTGATGGCGAATCTCCCCGCGCGCCCTGATGCCCTTCGGCCACGAGATGATCAGGGGATCGGCGGTGCCGCCCGAGTACTCCGCGTAGCGTTTGAACATCTGGAACGGTGTGGAGAACGCGGCGGCCCAGCCGGTTGGAAAGTGTTCGTAGGTATCCGGCCCGCCCAGCACGTCGAGATACTTCATGTTCTCGGCCACCGTATCCGGATAGCCGTTGAAGAACTTGTTCTCGTTGACCGACCCGCTGGGACTGCCTTCGCCCGAGGCGCCGTTGTCGGCCGCGTAGAAGACCACTGTATTTTCGAGCTGGCCGGTCTCCTGGAGGTAATCGATCACGCGACCGATCTGCACGTCCGTGTACTCGGAGTACGCCGCGTACACCTCCGCCAGCCGCGAGAAGAGTTTCTTCTCGTCGGCGGTGAGCGAATTCCACGGGCGCACGTAGTCGGCCTTGTTCGCGACGTCCTCGGGTAGCGGGTTGAGCGGCGTCATCTGCGTGCCCTTCGGCAGGACCCCCTTCTCGATCATCCGGTCGAGAACCCACGTCCGGTACGCCTCGTAGCCATCGTCGAACTTCCCTTTGTACTTGGCGATGTAGTCCTTCGGAGCGTGGTGCGGCGCGTGGTTGGCGCCCGGGTTGTACCACATGAACCACGGGCGCGAGGGATTGCTCGCCTTCTGGTCGCGAATCATCTCGATGGCGTTGTCGGCCAGGTCCTTGGAGAAGTGGTAGCCCTGCTCAGGTCCGTACGGCGGATCGATGAAGCGGTTGTCTTCGACCAGGTCGGGATACCACTGATTCGTCTCGCCGCCGAGGAAGCCGTAGAAACGATCGAAGCCCTTCTGCAGCGGCCACTGCTTCCGGCTCGCACCGGACGCAACATCCTGCTCGGCGACGTTGTGATTCTTGCCGAGCCAGAACGTGCTCCAGCCGCCGTCCTGCAGAATCTGTCCGATCGTGGCCGCCTGGTCCGGGATCCGGCCGCTGGCGCCCGGGAATCCGTTCGCGGCCTCGGTGATCGCGGCCATGCCGTTCATGTGATGGTTGCGCCCCGTCAGAATCGTCGATCGCGACGGCGAGCACAGCGCGGTCGTGTGCCACTGCGTGTACGTGAGGCCGTTGGCGGCCAGCTTGTCCAGCGTCGGCATGTTGATGCGGCCGCCGTAGGGCGACCAGGCGGCGAGGCCGGTATCGTCGTAAAGAATGAACAAGAAGTTCGGCGCGCCCTGGGGCGCCTTCTTCGGCGTGTACGGTCCCCAGTCGGCCTTCGAATCACGCACGTCCAGCTTGATGACGCCCTTGAACGCACTGTCGGATCTTGACGCCTGCGCGTTGGCCGGCGTCGACACCTGTTGCGAACATGCCGTGAGCGCGAGCAGCGCCGACGCCGCGGCAACAACAGAGGACTCCTTCACGATGCCCGCCTTTCCCTCTCATCGTCGATGTACACGCGTCCGCCGGAGGGGACCGCGCGTGACCAGTCGCGATCTGAACGCGCCGGCAACAACTCAACAATGCAAATTCGGCATGTGACCTGTGCTGACTGGGGGCCGCAGCGCGCAACCGGCGCCGACGAGCATCGCCACGACACGACGCTGCTGAGCTGCCTTTTGGATCGTGAGCGTGGCGTGGCGGCGCAACGCCTGCGCTACATCGCCACGGAATAAATCGGCCACTCGTGCTGTCTATGCGGTGAGGTCGCGGCCGCGCACGTCGATCGTCGCCGCGCGACGACGAGAGCCGAGGCCTGCGTGTCTCAAGCTCTGGACCTCACAGATAAGGAAGGACGATCTCCATGCGAAAGATTGCGATCATGCTCACGCTCGTCGGCGTCTGCGCCTTCACGCGGATCGGCGCCGCGTCACGATCGCCCACGCTGAACCAGAACCAGACGGACGATACGAAACCTCGGGCGGTCAACCCTGTCGTCCAGTGGAACAGAACGCTGCTCGTGATCGTTCGAACCGCGGGCGCGCAGCCGGCCACAGTCCACCCCACCCGCAGCTTCGCCATCATGCATGCCGCCATCTACGATGCGGTCAACTCCATCGAGCGAAGCCACCGGCCGTACCTGATCCGGGTCGAGAACGCGCGGAGAGACGCGTCTCGAGATGCGGCCGCCGCGGCGGCCGCTCACGACGTCCTGGTCGCGCTGTATCCAGGATTCAAAGCGTCGCTGGATACTCAGTTGCAGGACTCGCTGGCATTGGTTGCTGACGGCGATCAGGCGGAAGGCGTTCGCATCGGGCAGATCGTGGCAGCGCGTCTGCTGGCCGCCCGACAGGGCGACGGTTCCGCCTCGGCGCCCATTCCGTACGTCTTCGGTACGAGACCGGGCGACTACCAATCCACGCCGCCGAATTTTCCGAAGCAGCCGCAGTTCACGCACTGGTCTCGCGTCACGCCGTTCGCGCTGCGTCGTGCAGATCTGTTTCGTCCGGGACCGCCACCAACGCTCACCAGCGACCGTTACAGCAACGCGTTCGACGAGGTGAAGACGCTCGGCACCGCGAACGGCGCGTCGAGCTCGGCGGATCAGGCTTTGACGGGACGCTTCTGGAATGGACCGATCCAGAACTACTGGAACGAGATCGCGCAGTCGGTGACTGACGCGCGTCACCTGCGAACCGCGGACCGAGCACGCGTCTTTGCGCTGCTCGATCTGGCGATTGCGGACAGCGTGATTGCGTTCTACGACGCCAAGTACACCTACAACTTCTGGCGGCCGGTCACGGCAATCCGGGCTGCCGCCAGCCTCGGCAATCCGGAGACGGTCGGCGATCCAAACTGG
>DATFXR010000787.1:0-2772 GCA_035315685.1 Vicinamibacterales bacterium
ATGATCCTGGAGCGTGCGGATCATCTCGAGGCCGGTGCGATCGCCGACGTGCGCCAGACGCGGATAGCGGTGTCCGCCGAAGTTGCGCTGCAGGATGCGGCCGTCCTTGGTGCGGTCGAACATCGCGCCCCAGGCCTCGAGTTCGCGCACCCGGTCGGGTGCTTCCTTCGCGTGCAGCTCCGCCATCCGCCAGTTGTTGACGTACTGCCCGCCGCGCATCGTGTCCGAAAAATGCACCTGCCAGCTGTCGCGGTCGTCGACGTTGGCGAGCGCGGCGGCGATTCCGCCCTCGGCCATCACCGTGTGCGCCTTGCCGAGCAGTGATTTGCACACCAGGCCCACCGAGACCCCGGCCGCCGACGCCTCGATCGCCGCGCGCAACCCGGCGCCACCTGCGCCGATGACGAGCACGTCGTGTTCGTGCGTCTGGTATTCCATTCAGCAGTCCACGGAACCACGAAGAACACGAAGATCGATGAAGCTCACGAAGGTAAACGGGTAAGAGCGCGGGATTCTGAGGGACGCCGTGCGAGCGCGGGTGGCGAAGCCAGCCGTCGCGCACCTCACCTCTGCGGTCTCTGCGTGCTCCGCGGTCAGATACGCCCGGTGCATCAGAGGAGCCGAAAATCGGTCCACACGCCCATCGAGCACAGGCGCACGTACAGATCGGAGAAGCCGACGACGAAGAGGCTGCACCAGGCGAAGAGCATGTGCCGACGATTGAGGCAGGTGACGCACTCATACGTGCGGAGGCCAAACGGCGCGCGCGACAGGTAATCGCGGTATCCGCCGACGACGTGACGCAGCGAGTGGCAGCCGAACAAATAACTGCCCAGCAGGATCACGTTCGCGGCCAGCACGATGGTGCCGACACCAATCCCGAATCGAACGGCGCCGGTCGCCGGATCGCGGAACCACATCGCGCTCCACGCGTCGAAGGCCAGGATCACGAGCACGAACATCGAGATGAACAGCATGTAGCGGTGGATGTTCTGCAGAATCAGCGGAAATGAATTCTCGCCGCGGTAGGTTTGCCGTGGCTCACCGACGGTGCACGACGGAGGATCGGCCCAGAATGCTTTGTAGTAGGCGCCCCGGTAGTAGTAGCAGGTGAGCCGGAACAGGGCCGGAATCGGAAGAATCAACAGCGCCGGCGAGAACGGCAGCCACGCCGGCCACGCCGCGGGCCTGGGTCCGAACCAGCTGTGCGGCGAGGTGCCGAAGATCTCCGGCGAATAGAACGGCGAGAGATACGGCCCGAAGGTGTAGTGGTTGCCCTGGAATGCGGCCCACGTCGAGTAGGCGACGAACGTCGAGAGTCCCAGGAAGACGGCAATCGGCTGGATCCACCACGCGTCGCGGCGCGCGGTCCGACCGAATCTTGGGGGCACGAGCGGGAGCGAGACGGCCGAATCGGGCATCGACGATTCCTCCACAGCGGACGTGGACACGACGCCAAGAGTACGCGACCGACGAAGACTCGATGAGCGGCGATACCATATCACGGTGGGCTGAACGCACCAACGACGCGGCGCGTCAGGCGCGGCGAGCGCTCCCTGAGCCGACGACGACCGCGGCGCTGGCGCCGCCGCGTCACTTCAGCGCGTATCGCGTGATGAATGCGCTGATCGCCGCTTCGTCCGCATCGGTGAAGACCATGCCGGTGCGGAACCTGAACGGCTTGCCTTTGGCCAGCTGCTCACGTCGCGCCCACAGCAGCCGCGCCTGGCAGAAACTCGGCGCGTCCTCCCCGATCAGCGTGAAAGTGACGATGCGCCCGACTTCGGGCGCGGTGGCGAGGATCACCTGTGCGCCGGTCACCGACAGATCGATCAGCACCGCCGGCTGATTGTCGATCTTGGTTCTCGTCGCCGGCTTGAACGTATGACGCGTCGCGCGTTTTCCGGCGAGTTCCGACCCCTGCGCCGGCGCGTCGGGCAGCAGCGCCGTGAGGTTGACGTCGCGCTCCCGCGGGTCGCGATCGCGCCAGAACAGCTGCAGTTCGAGCGCGCGGATTCGTTCGGCGGCGAGCTCGAGTTTGTTGGTGAGTTGAGGGTCGGCGGCGAGGGTGCTCTTCGCAGCCGACAGCGCGTTGGCGAGCGCATCGCGCTCGCGAATCGCGACGTTCGCCCGCTGCTCGGCATCTTTCAACGCCTCGAGCGTGCGGGTGCGCGCCGCACTGATCGCCGTGAGCCGCGTCTCGACCGCCGCGTGCATGTCGGTGACCGTCTTCTTGGCGGCATCGAGCAGGGCGGTGAGCTCGTCGCGCTCGCTCAGGGCCGCTTCGGCGCGCGCATCGGCGTCGTGGCGCTGCCGCTCGGCTTCCCCGCGAGCGGTTTCGAGATCCGCGATCTGCGCCTCGAATGCCGACCGCGCCGCCGCCGTTCGCTGCCGTTCGGCGTCAATCGCCGCCGCGAGCGCGGCGCGGTGCTCGGCGAACGCCTGGCGCAATGCCGTGTCGGCGTCCTCGTGGGCACGAGCCGCGTCTTCGCGGGCACGACCCGTCTCTTCGCGCGCCCGCGCGGCATCCTCCACCGCAGCAGCCGCCTCGATCCGTGCACGCTGCAGTTCGTCGGCGGTGCGTGCCACCTCGTGTCGGGCCGCGGCGGCGCCGGCATCCGCGTCCTCGCGCGCGCGCATCGCGGCGTCGCGCTCGCGGATCGTCTCGTCGCGGGCCAGTGCGATCGCGTCGCGCTCGTCGGTCGCCGCGCGAGCTCGCATCTCCATCTCGCCGCGAACGCGTTCGGCTTCGTCCTTCTGCCGGACTGCTTC
>DATFXR010000788.1:0-13673 GCA_035315685.1 Vicinamibacterales bacterium
GTGTCGTCGTCTGGCGTCAGGCCCGCCTCGAAGCCCTGGCCGCTCGCGCCGCCGTACGCGTCGACCGCCGCGCCGAGCGCCTCGCGATCGGCCGTGAAGTCCTGATCGACATGCAGCGAGGTCGAGAACGAGACGACGGCGATCAGATCAACTGGCGAGAGCCTCTGGTCGATGTAGTCGTGCGCGGCCTTGACCGATCGGTCGATTTCCTCGGGCTGCATCGAGCTGAGATCGAAGAACAACACGATCAGCCGTCGCCCGTGCATATCGATCTTCACGGGCTCCGCAGAGAACGTCGCCTGCGGCGTCAGCGCAGGACGCGCCGCCGGGGAGAGGAGCGCTTGCGGAGCCGTCGCCGACGCCTCCGCCGGCCTCGGCACGTCCAGCTCCTCGACGTCGAAGCTCGTGATCGTCTGGGGCTTGTCGTCCTCCGTCACCGAGAAATCGTCGCGCCTCAACCCGCGCACGACGGCGCCCGACTTGTCGCGAACCACGACGTTGACCAGCACCAGCTCGGTCCCGGAGCGAAAGACCTGACCGCGCTGCGGCTGCCCCTGCGCGCGTGGCGCCGCGGTCCACAAACCGAGGAGGCCGCACAGCAGAACGCGCACCGCACACACGCGCGCGGCAGAGCAGGCGCGACGGCGGAATGGCTGCGCGACGGAGATCACGACCAGATCCATGATCAGAATCTGAATCGCACCAGCAACTGGATCCGGCGCATCGGGCGGACCGAGGTCACCTGGCCGAATGTCGGAGAATTGACGACCGTGTCAATCGTGGCGAACTGGACGGTGTTGAGAAGATTCGTCGCCAGCGCCTGAATCGAAAGACCGCGGGTCGTGGCGAACAGGATGTTGCGCGTGATGCCGAGATTCAGGACCGTCGTGCCGGGTCCGATGATCGTGTTGCGTCCTGAGTTGCCGAAGGTGCCTGGCGCCGGCATCGAGAACGCGGCGGTGTTGAAGAACAGCGTCGACGTCGGATCGGCAATGGCAATCGGCGCGCCGTTGTAATTGGCGCGCAGCGTGCCGTTGGTGCCGCGGGCAACATCGCCCGCATCGGCCAGCACGCGGGCGGTGAACGGCGTACCAGACGCCAGCTGCACCGCGCCATTCAGCTGCCAGCCGCCGAAGATCGCCGCCGGGATGCCGGTCTGCGCCCAGTGGCGGTTTTCGCCGAACGGCAGCTCGAACGTGAAGTCGCCGTTGAACCGGTGCCGCTGGTCGAAGCTCGAGAGGCCACGCTCGGCCTCGAGGTGCAGATCGTTCTGGGCGACCGCCACGGCGCTGCCCCCAATCGAGGAGGCGTCGTCGATCGATCTCGAGAGCGTGTACGAAGCGCCACCGCCGAAGCCGTGAGTCAACCGCTTGCGGATACGCAGCGTCACGGCGTGCATGATCGAAGTGCCGCTCGACGATTCGTACAGGAACGGCGCGACGTCTGGAATGCGCAGGCCGTCCGGACCGCGGTTCGGTGCGCGGACGAGGTCGAGATCGGATCCCTTCGAGCCCGTGTACCCGACGCCGACGATGATCGTCCCGGTCAGATCGCGCTGCAGATCGACGTTCCAGATCTGGACGAAGCCTGGCGTGTATCCCGGATCGACCGAATAGGTGTTCGATGCGACGGCCGGCGGAGCATTGAGGAGCGCCGTCTCGAGCAACGCCGGATCGGCCGGGGTCGCGAGCACGGTGTTGGCAGCGGCAAACGGCGGCTGACCGGCGAGCTGCTGGGCAATCGTCTGGTAGACGCTGGCGCTGTAGCTGATCCCGTAGCCGGTGCGCACGACCGTGCCCGGTTGCGGCCGCCAGGCCACGCCGACGCGCGGCGCGACGCCACCGCGGAACGGGTTGACGATCGTGTCGTCGAAGGCGCCGGTGTACGGCCCGACTCCGCCGGCGACGACCGGCGTCGCGGCGGTGAAATCGGGCGCGACGTCGAGCGTCACCAGGCGGTTCGACGCTTCCGACACCGGCGAGTAGTACTCGTAGCGGATGCCAGCATTCACCGTCACGGTGTCGCTGGCACGCCAGTCGTCCTGAACGAACAGATCCCACGATCGCGATCGAAACTGCTCGGTGCCCGGACCGAACTGCACCGTGGATTGCTGCGGCAGGCCGAGCAGGAAGTCGGCAAGGTCGACGCCGGTGTAGACCCCGCTGAACACGAACGACCCGCGCGCGTTCGGATCCGTCCGGCTGTCGGCGTGGATGTCGCGGTAGTCGCCGCCCATGCGCAGCGTCTGGCGGCCGACGGTCTTCACGATCGTGTCGCCAACGGCGATCGTGCGGTCGGTCCGCGTCGCCGGGTTGGCGTCGCGCAGGCTGGTGAACGAGCTGAACGAAAGATTCGGCGCGCCCCAGTCGAAGGGATCGGCGGACACGCCGGAGATGCCGGCCGTGCCGGCGATGTTCTGATTGAAGGCGAAAAGGTTCGTCGTCTCGGTGTGCTGCCGGTTGAAGTCGAACCTGATCGAGTGCAGCATCCCCGCCTTCGTGAACGAATAGGTGCCGGGTACGTCCCACGCGCTCGACGTCGTCGATCCGCCGAGCGCCGGAAAACTGTTGGCGTTGGTTTCATCCGAGTGCCGATAGTGGATGGTGACGTTGAGGTTCGACACGCCCGGACGGCCACCGCCGCTGCCACGGCCGCCGCCGAATCCGCCGCGCCCGCCGCCGCGTCCCTGCTGCGCCGCCGCGCCGAACGCGTGCACCAGGCGCAGGTTCACGTCGTCGAGATCGGTGGTCGTCGTGGTCACGGTGTGGAAGTTCTGTCGCGCGCCGTCCTGATTTGGCAGCGGGAACAGATTCAGCAGCGACTGTGCCGCGGGATTGAGACGCGATGCCGGAATCTGGTTGTTCGCGAACGGCACACCGGTGACGGGATCGACGATTCCCCGGCCGAGCGCCGACAGATCGCCAGCGCGCTCCGCGGCCGTCGGCACGGTTGAATAGGCGTCGAACGGATTGCTCGAATGATTGCCGGTGTAGTTCAGGAAAAAGAACGTCCGCTGGCTGTTCACGAGTTTCGGCACGACGAGCGGACCACCGATCGTCGCGCCGAAGCGCTGCTGCAGGTAGTCGGGCTTGGTCGGCGTTTGACCGTTGAGTGCGTACGGCGCGGCGTCGAACGCCGATGATCCAGTGCCTTGATAAATGCTGCCGCGGATCCGGTTTCCGCGGCCGCCGCGGCCGAAGCCGCCGGGACCAAGCGGGCCCCCTCCGAATCCGCCGCGACCAGCGAACGCGTCGGGACCTCCGCCAGTTGCCGCGCCGCCAAATCCGCGACCTCCAGCCGGAGGTCCACCGTCGCCCTTGACGCCATCGCCGTCGAACCGCTGCGCGAAGTCTCCGCGACCATTGCCGCCGAAGATCGAGTCGTTGGCGTTCGCGGCGGCGATCGCGGTCACCGATTCGCCGGACGTACCGGGCGAAAAGCCGGGCGGCAGGAGCACAGCCGCATCCGGTGCGGCGGCGTTCTCGTCTGCGGCGCCGCCCTGCGCGTCGGCGTCGGCCCGCAGCGACAGATTCTGAAACGGCTGCCCGGCCTGCGCGCCAGGTCGTTGTCCTCGGCCGCCGGACGGCCGGGCCGGCAGCGGCGCCGCCGGCGCGTTGTTCGTCGAGGTGGACGCGCTGAGGCGCGAAGGCTCGCCCGCCGGCGCGCGCGACGCGAGCGTCATCGACAGATCAACGCGAGGACGGCAGTCCGCGGCGTCGATCGTCAACGGACGCGTCGCCGGCGCGAACGCGCTGAACTCCGCCTTCAGCGTGTACTCGCCGGCGGCCGGAATCTTCAACGCATAGGTGCCATCGACGGCGGTTGCCGCGACATCCACCGTGCGATTCGCAGCGTCGAGGATCGAGACGACGACGCCGGGCAGCGGTGTGCGGCCGGAGACGATCGCGCCGGCGACGGCGCAGTCAGTCGGCGACTGTTCGGCCAGCAGCGCGGGACAGATCGCCGCGGCGGTGAGGCACGCCGCGAGAACCAGTGCGCGAACGGAGCGAGGGGCGAGCGAACGATGCACTCTTCGCAGCGTAGCTGAGCGCCGCTGCGAGGAGTTTTGACAAAAACGTGAAAGAAAGCCTTTACGTCTTCTTCGGATCGAACGCGAGCGCGACGCCGTTCATACAGTAGCGCTCGCCAGTCGGCGCAGGACCATCGGGAAACACGTGGCCGAGATGCCCGCCACAGTGCGCGCAGTGCACTTCGACCCGCGTCATGCCGTAGCTGTGATCGGTCGTCGTGCCGATGGCGCCGTCGATCGGCTGATAGAAGCTCGGCCAGCCGGTACCGCTCTCGTATTTCGTGTCCGAGGTGAAGAGCGGCTGACCACAAGCAGTGCAGCGAAACGTACCGTCGCGCTTCTCGTGCAGCAGCGGACTGCTGCCGCGCCGCTCGGTGCCGTGCTCGCGGAGCACGTGAAACTGTTCGGGCGTCAGCGTGGCTTTCCAATCGGTGTCGGTTTTCTGCGTCATGGGCCAGACGGGATTACTGTAGCATTCCTCCCGTGCCGGCCGCCCTGAAGGGCTGCGCTACCGAAATGTCACCGAGCCGCGCTTTGCGCTCAGGGAGCGGCGGTTTGCGCCGCGAGGTACTCGCCCAGGCGTTCGCGGCGCCACCAGATACCACGCCGATGCTCCTCCGGCGACGCGTAGTGATATTGATACAGCACCGCGCGGACGTATTTCGGGGCGCGCCCGCCGAACGGGTCGTACGCGAGCAGCCGCAGAACATCGGGCGCCGCCGTCAGCAACTGATGGCAGAAGCGCTGGAACCACGGCTCACTGCCGGCGTCTCCGAGCGCGGCAAACCACATCTGCCAGTCGAGCCGCGGCTGATGAGGCGCAACCCATGGCGGCCGCCTCCGGACATCACCGGCCTTGTACGCGAACTCGTACGGCTTCCACTCTTCGCCGTCGTTCGATCCCTCGACGATGATTTCCGGCCGCGTCGTCGTCATCACCGCGAAAAGCCCGTAGGTGTTGACGCTGCGCAGCGGCTCGATGAAATCGGCCAGCGGTGACACGAGCGGATAGGTCGGTAACTCGAGGCCGATCCGCGCCGCAAACATCGTGGCGGAGACGGAGCCGATCGCGACAGCAAGTGCGACCAGCATCATGTTGCGGATGCGTTCGCGTAGCAACACTGGCGCATTCGCAGCACGATCAGCGAGCATGTACACGCACAGCCCCGCCGCCAGGATATTGAAGAACGCGTAATTGCCGGTGATCGCGATCAGCAGCTGCAAGCCGACCAGGAGTAGGAACGCGACGCGTCGAAGCCGCAGCGGCGCGACGATGAAAAACGGCGCGACGAGCTCGACGGTGAGGGTCGCCGCCGTGGTCGCCTTGTGAAACCACAACGGCATCTGATGCGCGTACCAGGCGACCGGTGTCGGAATCGGCTGCGTTTCGTAGTGAAACGTCATCGCGGTCAGGTTGCGCCACGTCGGATCGCCGCTTGCCAGCTTCACGATACCCGACCCGAACATGAGCCGGAACGACAGCCAGAGCATCAACCAGATGCCCAGCCGCGGCGGAGCGGCAGGCGCGCGCGGACGCTCGATGAGCACGAGCGGCGCAACGAAAATCGCGAGGAAGCCGGTCTCGAGCAGCAGCGCGTCCCACTGGTACGACAGGAACTCGCGCGCGACCACTGACAGCGACAGGTAGTCGAGCCACAGCAGCACGAGCACGACCGTCGGCAGCACGCCGGCGACGAGCAGGACGCCCAGTGCAGCGCCGCTCAACGCGAGCCCGCGCAGAAATGCATCGCTGGTGCTGATCCAGCAGAGCGTCGGCAGCAGACGAAACCGATCGACGCCGATCTGCTCCGCGAGCACGAAGCCTCGCGCGCTGGCCATGTACGCCCGCGCCGGCAGGATGCCGCCGGCGCCGATCAGGCCCACAATCTGACCCGACAGCGACCAGAACGCGAGGAAATAGACGACGCCCAGCAGCCGCAAGAACAGCCAGTTTGCCCGTGCCGGCGTCATCGCCCTGTTATAGCGCCCGGGCTGTGAACCGGCTGCAACGAATCGACGTAATAGAGCGCATGTCCCTCCTTCAGGACCTGAAATTCGCCGTCCGTCTCATGGTGAAGGAGCGCTGGTTCACGGCGGTGGCCGTTGTCGCGCTGGCGCTGGGCATCGGGGCCAACGCGACGGTGTTCACATTCGTGAACGCCGTGCTCATCCGCGGGCTGCCGTTCGACGATCCGGACCGGATCATGTCGATCGCGGAGCGCGACATGGCGCGCGGCCGGGACCTCGCGGTCTCCTATCCGAACTTCCGCGACTGGCGAGAGGCCCAGCGCAGCTTCGTCGACCTGGCCGCGTTCAACGGCACGACGCTGAACGTCAGTGACGAAGGCCGGGCGCCGGAACGCTATTCAGGCCCGTACATCTCGGCGAATGCCTTCAAGCTACTTGGCCAGCGGCCGGCGCTCGGCAGGGACTTCGTGGCCGACGACGACACACCCGGCGCGCCGGCAGTCGCGATCCTCGGCAACGGGATCTGGAAGAGCCGCTACGGCGCCGACCGGGCGGTCCTCGGCCGGACCATCCGCATCAACGACGTCCCGACGACGGTGGTCGGCGTCATGCCCGAAGGATTGAAATTTCCATTTAGCGCCGACCTGTGGGTCCCGCTGGCGTCGATGCCGGCATTGCCAACGCTGAAGCGGGAACAGCATTTCTCGCTGCAGGCGTTCGGACGACTGAAGCCCGGCGTCACGCGGCAGCAGGCGCAGACCGAGCTTGGCGCGATCGCCACACGTCTCGCGCACGATTTCCCGGCCGAGAACAAGGACATCAGCGTCACCGTGATGACCTTCAACGAGCGATTCAACGGCGGCCAGATCCGGTTGGTCTTTCTGGCGCTGATGGGCGCGGTCGCCTTCGTGCTGCTGATCGCGTGCGCAAACGTCGCGAACCTCCTGCTGGCACGATCGGCGCAGCGCGCGCGAGAGATCGGCGTGCGTGTGTCGCTCGGCGCGACGCGGTGGCGCGTCGTGCGGCAGTTGCTGGTCGAAAGCCTCCTGCTCGCCCTCGTCAGCGGCCTGCTCGGTCTCGCGCTGGCCTTTGGCGGGACCCGCTGGTTCGACGCGATGACGCAGGACGTCGGCAAGCCGTACTGGATTCAGTTCACGATGGACGGCCGCGTCTTCGCATTCTTCGCCGCCGTCTGCCTCGCCACGGGGATCGTGTTCGGCCTCGCTCCGGCGCTGCACATTTCGCGCACGGACATCAACGAAGTGCTCAAGGACTCGGGCGGGCGTTCGGGCTCCGGCGGCCTGCGCGCGCGCCGCTGGACCAGCGCGTTGATTGTCGTCGAGGTCGCGCTGACGCTGGCCCTCCTCGCCGGCGCCGGGTTCATGATCCGCAGCTTTCTCACGCTGTATCGGCTCGACCTCGGCGTCGAGACAGCACATCTGCTGACGATGAATCTCGTCCTCCCGGAGCGCAAGTATCCGACGCCGGAACAGCGCGCGGCGTTCTACCAGCGCCTGGACGAGCGGCTGGGAGCGATCCGCTCGATTCGCTCGGGCACGATCGCGACCAATGCGCCGCTGTCCGGCGGGCAGTCGCTGCGGCTCGCGATCGAAGGCCGTCCACAGGCCTCCGGCGAACAGCCGCCGCGCGTCACGCGGGTCGCGATCGGTCCGCGATACTTCGACACGATGGGCCTGCAGCTGGCGCGCGGGCGCCGGTTCGCCGACTCCGACGGCACGACCGGACACGAAGCTGGGATCGTCAATCAGCGGTTCGTGTCGATGTACTTCGCCAACGAGGATCCAATCGGAAGGCGGATCAGGATCACCGCCGATCAATCGTCGGGCCCCGAGCCGGCGTGGATCACCATCGTCGGCGTGTCGCCATCGGTGCGGCAACTGGCGATGCAGGATCCCGATCCCGATCCGGTCGTCTACGTACCGTACCGAGCGAATACCGGCGCGTTCATGATGCTTCTTGTCCGCACCGCCGGCGAGCCGGCCGCGATGACGCCGACGATTCGCGAAGAAGTGCGCGCCCTCGATGCGGACCTGCCGCTGTTCGGGATCCGCACGATGGACGAAGGACTGGCGCAGCAACGCTGGCCGTTTCGCGTCTTCGGCACGATGTTCACGATGTTCGCCGTGATCGCGCTGGCGCTGTCCGCGGTCGGCCTCTACGCCATCACTGCGTATTCGGTGACGCAGCGAACGCAGGAAATCGGTGTCCGCATGGCGCTCGGCGCCCAGGCGCCACAGGTGTGGTGGCTCGTGGTGCGGCGATCGTTCGTGCAGCTTGCGATCGGTCTGCTCCTCGGAATGGCCGGCGCCCTCGGCGTGGGACGACTGCTGCGATCGCTGCTCGTGCAGACGAGCCCCAACGATCCGGCGACGCTGTCGTCGATTGGGCTGCTCTTCGTCGCCGTCTCACTCGCCGCCTGTTTCTGGCCGGCGCGGCGCGCCACCCGTCTCGATCCGGTTCACGCACTCAGATACGAATGAACCGGTGACGCTCGGGCTGAAGCGTTCGACTACGCTCGAGGTTAGGGCACGCTGTGCTCGTCGGCGAACCTCGACGCACGGGCTCTGAAGCTCACGCCGTATTCTTGCGGCCGACCTGCGAGACAAATTCGTGCGGCGTCGTTGCCTGCGCGGGCCGAACGGCAGAGCGGCTCGCCGTCGGGCGGCCGTTTTCTTGCATCTGATTCCCGCGAATAGAGCGGCGACCGCGAATGGCTGAGACTCTGCTCGAATTTCGGAAACCAGTGCTCGCGCCCGACGGATCAGTCTACGAAGCGCGCGCCTGCGGCGGGCCGATGAATGGTGGCGGCGTCATGTGGGAAGGCTGGATTGAGTTCGTTCCGATCGGCGGCGGAACGCCGCTTCGATCCGGCCGCGAGACGACACAACCGAATCGTGCGGATGCCGAGTACTGGGCGACGGGGCTGACGCCGGTATATCTGGAGGGCGCGTTTCTCCGTGCGCTCGACGCCCCCGTCCCGGTGACGAAGCCGCGGCAGCCATCCGTGCTTCGAGACCCGGCAGGGCGGAGCACGCGGAGCGAGCGGCCTCTCCAGCGCGTGTTCGATCCTTTTTCGGCTTACGAGAAAGGCGAAGCGCTGCTGCGGGCGCAGCTTGGCGCACTGTCGGCGTGGCATCTCGTCAACATCGTCACGGCGTACGAACTGAGCGAAGAGCGGGCCTCGGCGTTGAACCGGCGGTCAGCGACGGAATTGATCGACATCATCGTGCGCGGCGTTCGCTTCGAGAGCGCGATACCGAAGTGACGCGGCCGTGACGGCTACGCCGTCCACGCCGGCGGGGGACGGCCCTTCCAGTACCAGACGATCAAATCGACGGCCGGCGGTTCCGCTCCGAGCTCGCGCAGACGCACGGCATTCTGGCCGCGATGCCAGTGGCTGTGCATCGCGCACTGAGTCAGCGCACGCTCCCGCGTCAACGACAACGATGGCTCCTTGAACCACGGGACCTCGATCGTCTCCTCCAGACGATCAGGAGTGAGTGCGTCGAGAAAGCGCGCGACTTCCTCGTGATACTCGCGCGTCGCTGCCTTGAGATCGGCGAGTGTGGCGTAGTCCTCGGCTTTGGTCATCGCGAACGGCGACTGGCGATCGCCGACCATCCAACGGAACGCCCGCTGCACGAGGTTGATGTGATGCAGCCGCGTGCGAAGCGCATGATCGCCCGCCGCGGGCAGATGCGCTTCGATCGCGCGCCAGTGCTCGGCGTCCGCCCAGTGCTGATGGTCGTAGAGCTCCCGCAGCAGTGAAGCCATCCCGGCATTATCGCTCCGACGCGTCGCTGACGAACCCGACCGCGTCGCCGTTCGTCCTATTTCAGAGCGATGTGCGCTCGCATCCCGGCGCTCGACATCCGGCGGATGACAGGCCGCGAGCGGCGCGAGCGTCTGATTCGCGCGTTGATTGCCGGCGCCGCAGCGGGTGGAGCCGGGTTCAGCGGCTTCGTCACCGTCCATTCGTTTCTCATCGCACCGATCTGGGGCCGCAGCGTCCAGGGCATTCAGTCCGCGCTGCTCGCCGGCATCGCCCTCGCCTGGGCGTTCGAGGCGCACCATGGCAACGAGATCGTCAGACCGCTATCCGATGGCGCGCGCTTCGGCGCGATCATCTTCGCTACGCTCGTGCCTGCCACGGTGTTCGCGAATGCGATGCGGTTCGCCGGTCTTCATCCGAACGACTGGCCGGGACTCGTGATGCCGACGGCGATCGCGGCGGCGGCGGGAGCGGTGGCAGGATGGCGGCTGACTGGGCACGTTCGGGAAACCGCCGTCGCAACGATCGCGCTCACCGTCGCGATGGCCGGGCAGATCCCGGTCGTCAACAGCCCGCGCGCTGCGTGGCTGTTCGTCGCGTTTCTTCCTCTTTGCATCGCCGGCGGAATCACGCTCGCGATCAGCCGCCAGTGCTAAGCGACGACCGACTGATCGCGGAATGCTCAATCACACCGATCCTCAAGGTTGCAGCTACTGCAGCATTCCGACGTGGCTTTCGCGGAATTCCTCGTATTTCTGACTGGCCTGTGCGTTGCACCAGCGCGGGGCCATGGACTCACACGACTTCGATCGGATGATCGCGCGCGCTCGCGATCCACGGCTCATTCCCGGCATCTACAACTACTGCGACGGACGCTGCCCGCGATGCGCATTCACCGGGCGCTGCCTGGTTTTTCTCGAGAACGTCGGCGACAGCGCCGAACACCGTGCCGCCGACGCCACCGGCGACGACGTGGAGGTGTCGCTCGAAAGAACGATCGCGATGCTCACGGAGATCGCGCGGCGCGAAGGCGTCGACCTGAGTGCGCTCGCCAGCGAGCCGGATCCCGATCGAGCGCGGATCACGCTCGAGCACGAGCGCGATCCGCTCGTCGTCCAGGCGCGCGACTACAGCACGATTGCGTGGCGCGTCAGCCGTGCACTCGCGCCTCTGCTCAGGGTCCGTGGAGACGACTCGACGATCGACGCCGTTCAGACGATCGAGTGGTTCTCGTCGCGAATCGCCGCGAAATTGTATCGAGCGGTCTGCGGAGTCGCGGACGCGTGGCAAGCCGATGCCGATGTCCAGACCGACTACGACGGTTCGGCGAAGGCGGCGTTGATCGCCATCCGGGAGTCGCGCGCCGCATGGGCCACGTTGATGGAAGCCGGCAGGGCCGCCGCCGACGGCGTCCCCGCTCGCGCGGCGCAGGCGCTCGACGAGCTCGACGCGGCGGTGCGTGAGCGGTTTCCGCGCGCCGAGGCGTTCGTCAGGCCCGGCTTCGACGAACCGGCCGTCGCGGCGGGAGCGCCGGCCACGCTTCCTCCCTGGGCGCGGCGGCCGATGCCATCCGACGGAGGCGAGCAGTGAACGCGCAGTTTCTCGCCATCGCGCGCGACCCGCAGATCATTCCCGGCGTCCATCACTACTGTGACGAGTGGTGCGACTACTGTGCCGTCACGGCGCGCTGCCTCGAGTATCGCTGCACCGAGCAGATGCGAACGGACCGGGGGCTTCGACGCTCCGACCCGACGTTTGCGACGATGGACGAGGCGGTTTCGTTCACGCGTGAGGTATCGGCGGTAGAAGGCCTCCGCACCGACGAGCTCGACGCGCTGCTCGCACATCCGCCCGGGCAGTCCGGCGTTCACACGAGCGATCCGCTTGCGGAACTCGCGTGGGAGTACGCCGAGCGCGTCACCATGCTGATGGGACCGGTCGCGCTGCAATGGGCGATGGAATCGCGCACGCCGTGGCGCGGCGTCCAACACCGGCCGAGACCGTGCTGTGGTACCACCTGCGCATCTACATGAAGGTCTTCCGCGCGCTGGTTGCGCGCGAAACGCACGCCGGAGGTCCACGTTCAGACGAGGCGCGCGGCTGCGGAAAGCTGGCGCTCGTCTCAATCGAACGATCTCTCGACGCCCTCGCGAGGCTGCCCGACGCGTTCGCGCCAGGCGATCAGCACGAGCTGCAGGACCTGCTCCGGCGCCTGCGCGACGGACTGGAATCGAGAATCCCAGATGCACGGGCGTTCGTACGCGTCGGGATCGACGAGCCTGCCGCACGCGCGGGACCGATATAATCGCGAGGTGCGCAAGAAACACGGGCCCAAGAAACACGGTCGTGGCACGAAGACGCGCAAGCCTGCGCGCTCGCTGCGCTCGCTTGCGGTCACCGACGGGTTCCGCTCGTTCGTCCTCGATCAGCTCGCGGAGGTCGGCGACGTGAGCGCACGCTCGATGTTCGGCGGCGTGGGGCTCTACGCCAGCGGCGTGTTCTTCGGAATCATCGCCCGCGACAGGCTCTACCTGAGAGTCGGAGACACGAACCGCGCCGACTACGAGCGCGCGAAGATGAACCCGTTCAAGCCATATCCCGGCCGGTCGAGCTCGATGAGGTACTACGCCGTCCCGACCGACGTTCTGGAAAGCGCGCCGGCGCTCGGCACATGGGCGCGCAAGGCGCTCGCTGTCGCGAGCGCCGGTTAGTCGGCGCCGCCGTAGGCCGACACCCACAGCGGAAACAGCGCGCGGAACGTGTCGTCGACCGAGCTGGCGAGCGTCGCTCGATCGCGCATGATTGCCGCGGCGTCCGGTCGATCGAGGAACAGCCAGCGGCCGACGAACACCCACTCGAGCGCCGCGGCATTGCGACAGTTGATCAACCAGTCCACTGCCTGCTGCGGCTGTAGCGTCTGCGACGGCGGGTCCGCGCCGATCTGGAGGAAGCCTGCGTTGCCGGCCAGCCAGCGCGCCAGCTCGCCGCGCCACGACTTCGCGATCGTGCGCTGGAAACGTTCCAGGTAGTGCAGCACCTGTTCCTGGCCGCGCGCGCGATCGGGATCGCCACCGCCGTTCGCGGTGTTGAAGCCGATACCGATCCGCATGCAGCCGGGCATGTGCGGCGGCGCGAACCATCCGAGGTTGAACTGCGGCTCCCAGCGGCCGCCGTGATGAAACGCCTGAATGTGCCCGGGTCCGCCGGCATGGCAGCTGTTCGCGTGAAAGACTTTGGTGCTGGCCGCGCCGCGTCGCTGGCGTGCCTCGACGATGCGCGCGGCGATCGAGGTGGCATTGATCGCGTCGAACAGCAGTTCGATGCGGGATCGCAACGCGGCGCACGCGTCGGCGGGCGGGTGGGTCTCGAGCACCGCGAACTCGCGCGCGGTGAATCCCGTGGTGGCACGCTCGGCGGCGGTGGGCGTCAGCGCGCGGCGCTTGCGCACTTCGTTCAGCAGGTTGGTGGCGACGGTGTTCGACGCGTTCAATGACAGGGCGGTCCGCAAGGCCTCGATTGCCGTGTCGAACTGGCGCTGCTCCATCAGACACCGCCCGAGCCGGGTCCAGGCGCGCTCGTTCTGCGGCGCGAGCTCGACAATCGTCCGGTTGACGCGCACGGCTTCCTCGCCGAAGTCACTGTTCTTCATCAGCTCGACGGCCCGGCTCTCGAGCCGCGCTCGGTCATCCATCGAAGCCTCCTGTGCACGTCCGTGGCGCTCCGGGAATCGTAAACGATCGTCCGAGCGCGCGTTTTCGCCGCCACGATGTTATGCTTCGCGACACCGAGGCGTGCGATGAATGTCCTGCTGCTTTCGATGCCGGACTCGTTCGAGCACATGCCGGCGGTCGCGATCCGCATCCCGAACGGCGCGCTCGCGTC
>DATFXR010000789.1:0-5881 GCA_035315685.1 Vicinamibacterales bacterium
CCGTGCGGACCGGGCTTGAAGTGGCCGTACGGGTCGGTGAGGATCAGCGGCACGTCGAGCACGTCGGTATCGATCAGCTGGATGCCGAGCTTCTGCAAGGCCTGCAGCTTCACCTGCCCCCAGTTGCCGATGTTGCAGATCAGATCGCCGGGGATGCCGGTGCCGCGGTCGCCGCAGTGATCGCCATCGAGAACTTTGCCGTCGGGAACCGGCGGGTTCGTCGGCGTGCACACCGCAAGCCCAGCGCTGTTGTTGCAGATGTACTGGCGCAGGAACACCTGGTGCGACGGGTGCGAAGTGTAGGTCTGGTTCTGATCGACCCACGGCGTCGTCTGGTTGATCGACTCCTTGACGTCGTCCGCCGTCCCGAGAATGCCGTCGGGTCCGGGCTGCAGCGCGCCGCGCGTCATCACCATGAAGTTGGTCGGGCTGCCGGGCACGAAGAGCGGGTCGTCCGCCTGCAGCGGGATGATCACGGTGCCGCCCGACTTCGGGACGAGGTCGAGCCCATGGTCGAAGAACTGGCCGAAGAAGGTGAACATCAGGTTGAACGGCGCCGACAGACCGAAGTTCGGCGTGATGTTCGGGATGAACAGCGAGTTGGTCGGATCAGCCGGATCGGCCGGCGCTGGCGCCTGGCAGACGAAGCCGCCGACGCCGCACGGGCGGTCGTGCGCCGCCTGCGCCGCCGGGTTGTTCGCCGACTGGTCGACGATGATGTTGCTGATCATGCGCGGCTGCGCGTCGAAGACGTTGCCGGCGTTCTGCTTGTACGACGTCGGCAGATGCGTCACCGGGTCCGGATCCGCATCGCGGAAGGTCGGCGTCAGCAGGCGCGGGAACAGCCGATCGGCGGCGCCGAACATGTGCTGATCGGGCGACGGCACGAGGTTGTTGTACGAGCCGTCCACCGTCCGCAGGCCGGACGGCAGCTGCGGGTCAGGGATGATTTTGCCGGTGGTGTTGAGGCCGGCACCGACGCCCTGCAGGACGCCGCCGGCAGCGTGATCCTGGGCCACCAGGATCTGCGCATAGATGAACCGCAGATCCTCGGCGTTGACGATGAACCCGTTTCCAACGGGCGCCGTCTGCGCGTGGATCGCCGGCACGAACGACGGCGCGATGCCCGACGCGAACATTGCGACGACCATCACCAGCGGCCACCGTTTGTGCGCGCGTACCTTTCTCAATGACATGTGATCCTCCTGCCTCTGCCGTGTCGGGTTCGCGCGGGCCGGTCGTCGAGCGGGATGCGCGCGTCCCGTGTGCGACAACAACCGTCGAACGCTTTGCTCGAGCGCGCGACGCGCAAGCGGTTGTCGCTCGCACGTCGTCACGCGAGTGACGACATCGGAAGCACGCAGACTCTAGTCGTGAGGTGTCAGGCGAAACATTCCTCGTCGGCGGGGGGGTGACGTAAAAAGATCGTGCGCGCGTCGCGTTCTAATTACGCGATCATGCGTGATGTCATATCTGACTTATCGCATCTTCGTACTTCTCTAACTCGCTGCGACGGTTCTCGCCTATCTTCTTACGCACTGACTATCTTCAGCTCGTATCTCGTTTATCGGATATTGGTCTTTTTCTAATTTGTGGCTACACAATCTTCATTCGTTCTCTAACGCAGCATCGCGACAGTTGCTTACCCACCACGCTCGCGACGCGCAGGTGCGGCCTTAGTGAAAACAGCAGCGCGGTGTCTCGTGTCCACGCAAAGATCCCATTGCAGAAGCAGGATCAGTTCGTAAGCATGCTGGCGGAATCCTTACAACGACGAGGACACCTAAAGAGAACGATTGGATGTCATCAAGAAAAGCTCGGCATAAGGAAGCGATGGGGTGGTCCACCGGCGTCTGGACTCGACCGAAATCGACGACGATGAGCTCGAGATCATTGTCGTGCTCGTTCGTGATGACACTGAACTGCACCGGACGCGTCCTCTCGCGTGGTACCTGGTTTGCGACTTCTTCTCCTGGAAACCAATCAGGAGGTTGTCGCACATGTTGAAATCAATCTGTGCCGGAATCGTCGTGCTGGGATGTGTGGCCGTGCCTGCGTTCGCGGGACAGCCACCGACGCCGACGCAAGCGCCGACGCCGACGCCGAAGGCAGAGAAGCGCACGATGGACAAGCCAGTCAGCGCCGATCAGGTGTTCGTCATGAAGGCGGCGAGAGGCGGTATGGCTGAAGTACAGCTCGGTCAGCTCGCCGTGGAAAAGGCATCGAGCGACGAGGTGAAGAAGTTCGGCCAGCGGATGGTGACCGACCATGGCAAGGCCAACGACGAGCTGAAGAGCCTCGCCCAGCAGAAGAACGTCACGCTGCCGACCGACGTCGACGCGAAGGACAAGGCGACGCACGATCGACTCGCGAAGATGTCAGGCGCGGAGTTCGATCGCGCCTACATGCGGTCGATGCTCAGCGATCACCGCACGGACGTGAACGAATTCAAGAAGGAGTCGACCAGCGGCAAGGATCCGGAGGTGAAGGCGTGGGCGGCCAAGACGCTGCCGACGCTGGAAGAGCACTTGCGGATGGCCGAGGACGCGAACAAGGTGGTCGGGACGTCCGGGACGAAGAAGTAGCGAGCATGGGCCGCGGAGCGGTCCGCGGCCCGTTTCCTGCGCAGCTCAGCGGGTCTTCGCCGCCAGTTCCTCGTCGATGATTCTCTTGAACGCGTCAAACGGCTGGGCGCCGCTGAGCGCACGCCCGTTGATGAAGAAGGCAGGCGTGCCGTTCACGCCGGCCTCCTCACCCTCACGGATGTCCTTGTCGACTTCCGCCTTGGATTTGTGCGAGTCGACGCACGCATTGAACTGTGACGTGTTCATGCCGAGGTCGGCGGCGGTCTTCTTCAGGTCGGCGGCACTCAGCCTGGTCGAATCGGCAAAGAGGCGGTCGTGGTACGGCCAGAATTTTCCCTGCTCGTTCGCGCACGCTGCCGCTTCGGCAGCCGGCCGCGCATTCGGATGGTTCGGCAGCGGGTAATGGCGATAGACGAAACGGATGCGATCGCCGTAGGTCTTCAGCACCTGCTGAACGGTCGGATCGGCGCGCAGGCAGAAAGGACACTGAAAGTCCGAGAACTCAATCAGCTCAATCGGCGCGTTCGGTGATCCCTTTGCCGGGCTGTTCGCGGACGCCACCTTCTGCCGCGGCGGCTCGAGCATCGTCCGGACCGGCGTCTTGGCGCGCAGCGTGTCGAGATACTGTTCGCGGACGACCTGCATCCGCTCCTGCGTCAGGTACGCCTTGATCGGCTGGCGCACCTGATCGAGCGGCGCACCCTGCACGCGACCCTGGTTTGCCTGGTACCACGCGGTGATCTCCGCGTCCGTGACGCCGGTGACCTTCGACGTGATTTCCTTCTCGATCAGCGCCGACCGATCCACGCCCTGCGCTTTCGCCGCAGCATCGAACAAGCGGTTCGCGATGATGTCGTCGAGCGCCGCACGCCGCGCGTCGTAGAGCGCCTGCGACAGCTTGACCCCACCCGGCGCGGTCTGCTCGAGCGCCTTGTCGTCCACTTCGGCGAGCGTGATCTCCGACGATCCGACCGTCGCGACGACTTCCGTCGGGGCGGGTCGCTTCGTCTGCTCTGCCGACGTCAACGAGCACGCCGTGAGGGCCGCGATCACGGCGGCGGGCATCCAGTTCTTCATGCGAAAAGTATAGTCTGCTTACTCGCCCAGCCGCTGAGGCAAATCGGCGACGACGTACGCCATCACCGCCACCGCGGCCGCGCATTTTGCCATCTCGACCGGATCGATCTTGTCCACGGTGTCGGCCGGCGTGTGGTGGATGAGGAAATACTTCGATCCGTCCACGTCGAGCGACATGCCGGGAATGTGCGCTTCCTGCATGCTCGGCCCGATATCGGCGCCGCCGCCGCCCGGGCTGATCTGATCCGCGGCAATGCCGCTCAGCAGCGTGGCGATGGTCTTCACGGTTTCGCGTGCCGCGTCAGTGCCGGTGAACCCGAATCCCTGCGGCCGGAACACGCCGCCGTCCGATTCGAGCATCAGCACATGCTTCGACAACTCGCCGCGGTGCTGATCGCGGTAGCCGATGCCGCCGCGCCCGCCGTTCTCTTCGTTGGTCCAGAGCACGACCCGCACGGTGCGGCGCGGCCGCAGGTTCAGCTTCTTCATCAGGCGCAGGGCCTCCCAGGTCACGACGCAGCCGCCGCCGTCGTCGGTCGCGCCCGCGCCGACGTCCCACGAATCCAGATGCCCGCTGACGACGACGATCTCCTCCGGCCGTTCGCGCCCGCGAATCTCGCCGACCACGTTCGCCGACGGCACGTCGGCTTCGAAGTGTGCCTCCATCTTCAGCCGGACGACGACGCGGCCGCCGCGATCGGCCATGCGCTGGAGGCGATCGGCGTCCTCGGTGGTGATCGCGGCAGCGGGAATCTTCGGCGCGTCGGCGGTGTAGCCGAGCGCGCCGGTATGCGGCGTGCGCAGTCCGCTCGGGCCAACCGCACGCACGAGCATCGCAATCGCGCCATGACGCGCCGCCCGCGATGGTCCCATCGATCGGAATCGAACCGTCTCGCCGTAACTGGAGAAGGGGACGTTGAACAGCACGATGCGTCCGCGCGCGGCCGGCGCCTTGGCGTCGAGTTCCTCGAAGCTGCGGACGACGAGCACGTCGCCCTGCACACCCTCGCCCGGTGTCCCGACGCTGTCGCCGAGGCCGAGCATCACCATCTGGTGGCGCACCGGCTCGACGATCTCGGCGCTCTCGTTGCCGCGTACCCACTTCGGCACCATCACCGGCTCGGTGTGCACGTTCTCGAGGCCGTCGCGCGCCATTTCACCGACCGCCCACTGAATGGCGCGGTCGAGCGCTGGCGAGCCGCTCAGGCGATTGCCGATCGAGTCGGTCAGCGTGGCGAGGCGATCCCAGGCGAAGGTGCTGCTCACGGCTTCGCCAATCAGCCGGCTTGCCGGCGCGCGGTACACCTCGAGCCATACCGGGCCGCTCGCTGGCGGATCGGCATGTGCGCCCGGCGCCTTCTGCGCGTTGAGGGAACTAGTGGCAAGCATCAGAAATGGAAGAGCGACGGCAACTCTGACACGACGACGCATCGGCTTCGGTCCTCCGGTGGCCCTCAGCGTACTTCAGCAGGTGCGTTTTGTGGCTACCGGTTGTGGTCTGGCGCTTGCAGAACGGGTGTGACGGAGCCGCGCAGTGCGGCCACAACGTGCCGGCGTTCGGGGGTTTCCGGCAAACAGGCGACGGTGGTTGCGAAGGTGAGCCCGATGAAGGTGCGCGCGTGCGTTCTTGGAATCCTGATTGCGTCAGCAGCGACGTTGCCGGTGGGCGCCGGCGAGCCGATCACGTTGAAAGTGTCGCCCGCCGTGGCCTTCGCCCCGGCAAATCTCGTCGTGCGGGCCATCGTCGAAGCCAACGCCGCCAACCGGGCGATCGAGATCGTCGCCGAATCGACTGACTTCTATCGCAGCAGCGAAATGCAACTGGAGGGGGAGAAAGCGGCACGGACCAACACGTTCGAGTTCCGCAGTCTCCCTCCCGGCACCTACGAGGTGCGTGCGAAACTGCTGGGCCCAAACGGCCAGGCCCGCGCGGCGGTGCGCCAGCAGGTGAACGTGATCGCCAGCGGAGCAGGGGACCAGGACTGAGGCGCGCAATTAAGAATTGAGAATTTGGAATTTGGAATGCGTGTCACGCGGCCTGGGTATCGCAGGCGCGTGATCGCGAATTCTCAATTCTCAATTCTTAAGGTCACGCTCTGGGATGGGTGAATTCCCTCGCCTTCAGGCGAAGCCTTCAGGAGGCTTGCGATACGCTGTCGCGCATGCGCGAGTATCGTCGAGCCGCCCACACGGTTTATGGTCTGCATTATCACTTCGTG
>DATFXR010000790.1:0-10419 GCA_035315685.1 Vicinamibacterales bacterium
TGTTGGCACTGGTGATCGTCGGCGCACCGCCGGCAATCGGGCCGACGGTGAGCGTGAAGCTCTGGTTCGTCGGGGCTCCGCCGTTCGACGCAGTGATGGTCAGCGGATAGACGCCAGCCGTTCCCGCGCTCGGGCGGCCCGACAAGGTCGCCGTGCCGTTGTTGTTGTTGACGAACGTCACGCCTGCCGGCAGACCTCCGATTTCCGCGATCACGTTGGCCACCGGGGAAGCCGCCGTCGTGACGGTGAAACTCCCGAGCGCGCCGACGTTGAACGTCGCGCTTCCCGCGCTCGTGATGATCGGCGTCGCCGGGTTGGCGACGGTCAGCGTGAAGTTCTGCGTGACCGGCCCGCCGATGCCGTTGTTCGCAGTGATCGTGAACGGATACGTGCCATTGGTGCCGGTCGCCGGGGTGCCGGAGAGCGTCGCCGTGCCGTTGCCGTTGTCGGTGAACGTCACTCCCGACGGGAGAATGGCGCCAGCTGCCGTGAACGTCGCGTTCGGCACGGCGTTGGTGGTGATCTGGAACGTGCCCGGCTGGCCGACGACGAACGTCGACGCGTTCGCGCTCGTGAAAGTCGGCGGCTGACTGACGGTGACCGTGAAGATCTGCGTCGCGTTCGGCAGCGCGCCGTTGGTGGCGGTCAGCGTCACCGTGAAGACTCCACCCTGCGTCGGCGTCCCCGACAACAGCCCGGCCGATGACAGCGTGAGACCGTTGGGCAGCACGCCCGCGGTGACGATGACCGTCGGCGGCGGGAAGCCGGTCATCAGCACCTGGAACGTCGTGCCCGGCGTGTTCAGCGCGAACGTCGCTGTGTTCGCGCTCGTAATCGCCGGCGGCGTGGTGACCAGGACCGTGAAGCTCTGCGTCGCGTTCGGCAGCGTGCCGTTGCTGGCTGTCAGCGTCACCGTGAAGGATCCGCTCTGCGTCGGTGTCCCCGACAGCAGGCCGGCCGGCGACAGCGTCAGACCGTTGGGCAGCACGCCCGAGGTGACGCTGACCGTTGGCGTCGGGAAGCCGGTCATCGTCACCTGGAACGTCGTGCCTGCGATGTTCAGCCCGAACGTCGCCGTGTTCACGCTCGTGATCGCTGGCGGCGCGTTGACCAGAACGGTGAAGCTCTGCGTCGCGTTCGGCAGCGTGCCGTTGGTCGCCGTCAGCGTCACGGGGAATGAGCCGAACTGCGTCGGCGTACCTGACAGCAGCCCGGCCGGCGACAGCGTGAGGCCGGTGGGCAGCACGCCAGCGGTGACGCTGACCGTCGGTGCCGGGAAGCCGGTCATCGCCACCTGGAACGTCGTGCCTGGCGTGTTCACCACGAATGTCGCGGTGTTGACGCTCGTGATCGCCGGGGGCCCGTTGACCAGGACGATGAAGCTCTGCGTCGCGTCCGGCAGCGTGCCGTTGGTCGCCGTCAGCGTCACCGGGAAGGATCCGCTCTGGGTCGGCGTCCCGGATAACAACCCGGCCGATGACAGCGTGAGGCCGGTCGGCAGCACGCCCGCAGTGACGCTGACGGTTGGCGCCGGGAAGCCGGTCATCGTCACCTGGAACGTCGTGCCTGCCGTGTTCAGCGTGAACATCGCGGTGTTCAGGCTGGTGATCTTCGGGGCCTCGTTGACCACGATGGTGAGGTTCTGCGTCGGATTCGGCAGCGTGCCGTTGCTGGCCGTGAGCGTGACCGGAAAGGATCCGCTCTGCGTCGGCGTCCCCGACAAGAGCCCGGCCGGCGACAGCGTGAGGCCGGGCGGCAGCGTGCCGCTGGTGACCGAGATCGTCGGGGCCGGGAAGCTGCTCGTCGTGACCAAGAATGTGCCCGCGACACCGAGCGTGAACGTCGCGGTGTTCGGGCTCGTAAAGCCGCCGACCTCGTTCACGTTGAGCGTGAAGCTCTGGGTGCCGGGCGCGCCGACACCGTTGGTGGCGGTGAAGGTCAGCGTGTGCGGGCCACCGGTCCCGGGTTGCGGTGTGCCGCCGAGCGTGGCCGTGCCGTCACCGTGGTCCGTGAAGAAGAGGCCGGCGGGCAGTGCGCTCGACGAGAGCGCAGGCGTCGGGCTGCCAGCGCTGGTGACCGTGAACGAGCCGGCGATGCCAACGGTGAACGTCACGCTGCTGGCACTGGTGATCGAAGCGCCCCGCTGCACGCTGAGCGTGAAGCTCTGCGACACAGGCGCGCCGCCGTTGGTGGCCGTGAACGTCAGCGGATAGGTGCCGGCGGAGCCAGCCGCCGGCGTGCCCGCCAACTTGGCCGTGCCGTTCGCGTTGTCCGTGAAAGTCACCCCTGTCGGCAGCGTGCCGCTGCTCAGCGTGATCGACGTCACGGCCGGCGAAGCCGCCGTCGTGATGTTGAACGTCCCGGCGACGCCGACGGTGAACGCAGTCGACGGCGCGCTCGTGAACACTGGCGTAGTCGTCGGGTTGTTGACCGTCAGGGTGAAGCTCTGTGTCGCCGTGCCGCTGCTGTTGCTCGCGGACACGGTCAGCGGATAGACGCCGGCACTGCCGGCCGCCGGTGTCCCGGTGAGCGTCGCCGTTCCGTCGCCGTTGTTGGTCAGCGTGACGCCGGACGGGAGCGTACCGGTCGACGTGATCGTGACTGGCGCCGTGCCGGTCGTCGTGATCGTGAATGTCCCAGGCGCACCGACGACGAACGTCGTCGCATTCGCGCTGGTGATCGTCGGCGCACCACCACTGGGCGCCGTGACGGTCAACAGGAAGTTCTGAGTGGCGGTGGCAACACCGTTCGAGGCGGTGAAGACGAGCGGGTACGGTCCCGCCGAACCAGCCGCCGGCGTCCCGGACAACGTCGCGGTACCGTCGCCGTTGCTGACGAACGTGACGCCCGCCGGCAGCGGCGTGGTTGCCGTGATCGCGAGGACGGTCGGTGACGCCGAGGTCGTCACGGTGAAGCTGCCGAAGGCGCCCACCGCGAACGTCGTTGCTGCCGCACTCGTGAAGATCGGCGTCGGCGCGTTGTTGACCGTGAGCACGAAGCTCTGCGTCGCCGATCCGGCGCTGTTGGTCGCCGTAATTGTCAGCGGATACGTGCCGGCCGTGCCCACGGCCGCCGTACCGACGAGCGTGGCCACACCATTGCCAGTATCAGTGAACGTCACGCCGGAAGGCAGCGCGCCGCTGAGCGTCAACGACGCTGCCGGCTGGCCCGTGGTCGAAATGAGGAACAGGTTCGAGGTGCCGATGACGAACGTCGCGCTGGTCGCGGTCGTGAACGCCGGCGCGACCGATGGCGTCACGGGACCGGGAGGCGGTGAGCTGCCGGGCTGAACGTCGAGGGTCAGTGTCTGAGTCGCGGTGCCGAGAATGTTCGTCGCGGTCAGCGTGACCGTCGTCGAGCCGGCGGCCGTCGGCGTTCCCGAGATCGACGCCGTGCCCGTGCCGCCGCTGAACGAGAGGCCCGCGGGCAGCGCGCCGCTCAGCGTAATCGTCGCGGTCGGGCTGCCGCTCGTCGTGATCGAGAACACGTTGCTGGAGCCGACGGTCCACGACGCCGTCGACGCGCTCGTGAATGTCGGCGGCCCGGGGACGACGAATTGTGAATTGGAGGCGACGAAGACGCCGCCGCCAAGCCCCGCGTCGAACGCGAGGAACGCGTTCATCAGATGCTGATCGGCGCCGCTGAAGATGCGGACGAGCGGCGGTCCACTCCCCGGCCCGGTGATGATGTCGGCACGGCCATCGCCGTCGACGTCCGCGGCGGCGAGGCGGACGCCGCTGATGCCGGGATAGGGAACGAAGCTGGCCAGCACGTCGAGATTGGCGCCGCTGAACACCAGCACCAGTCCGCCGGCGGACATCGGCGCGACGATGATGTCGGCACGGTGGTCGCCGTTCAGATCGCCGACGGCGATGCTCACGCCGCCGACGAAGAAGGGCCCGAATGGGAATCCGCTCGCGATCACATGTCCGTCCGCGCCGCTCAACGCCGCGACGAAACCGCCGTTGACCGTTCCAGCCAGCACGTCGGCATGACCGTCGCCATCGAGGTCGCCGGCTGCAACGGTGACGCCGCCCTGATAGGCCGGGGTGAACGGAAAGGCGCGGCCAAGCTCGTGCGCGTCCATGCCGCTGAACGCCGCGACCTGCCCGCCGCTTCCTGCGCCGACGATGACGTCGGCGCGCCCGTCGCCGTCGATGTCTCCGCCCGCCACGTAGACGCCGCCGTTGAACCCGCCGCCGAACGGCGCGAACGACAGCAGCATCGAGAGGTCGAGACCACTGAAGACCCGCACCAGCCCGCCGCCTGGACCGGAGCCGAGGATCATGTCCTGGATGCCGTCGCCGTTGACGTCACCGACTGCCACGCGGACGCCGCCCGTGAATCCGGCGCCAAACGGCGCGCCGCTGAAGATATCTGCACCGTTGGCCGCGCTGACCGCACGCGCGAGTCCGGCGCCCGTGCCGCTGCCCGCGAGCAGCAGCGGCTCGCCTGCGTGGCCGGCCGCGCCAGATTGAGCGGACGCGATCGGCACCGCTGTGAACACGCAGAGCGCGAGTACAGCTGGCAGTAGACCCACACGTACTGTCAGCAAGCCCGTTGGCCGCATGAATGAACTCCGGCATAGCGAAGAGACCGGTCGATCGCTATGAGGTAGCGACCATGATGCGTCAGGACGAGGATCACGGGGATGGCTTTTGTCACTCGATCCGCACGCTGTGAGAAAAAGTGAGAAACGTGTCAACGCGACGACAAAGGACTTCGCGCGACACGACGGACAGGACATCGCTCGTGACACAAACGAGTTGTGATCGGTCTTCCGTGCTGACATCCGAGGACACCGCGTTCCTTCGCACTGACGCCGGCGAAGCAGCTGCAGCTTGAGTACTGGACCGCTTTCGGCGACTATCTCCGGGAGAACCGTTCGCTCATCCAGCCGACGAAGCCGCTTCCGCAGCATTGGATGAACATCGCACTCGGCAGAAGTGGAATCTCGCTCGCCGCCATCTCGTCGATGTACGACTCGGAATCGCGCAGCTACGGCGGTCATGAGATCCGCGCGGAGGTCGCGATCGGCACGCCGAACGCGAAGCAGTGCTTCGCAGCGCTCGAAGCGCAGAAGGCCGGCGCTCGAACAGGCCGTCGGCGAGCCGCTCACCTGGCACAATCCAGCCGGTAGCAAGAGTGCCAAGATCTACTTGCGCCGCGGTGCCAATCTCGAAGATCGATCCGACTGGCGAACCCAGCACGCATGGCTGCGCGAGAAGCTGGAGACGCTGCATAGGGTGTTCGGCCCTGTCGTCCGACAGCTGAACCCATCGGGCGTCGCCAACGATTCCGAGGTCACCGGGTGACAGAGGGCCGATTCGTCGAGTCCGAGGTTGAAGATGCCTCACTCGCCTGGCTCGCCGAAGCTGGCTGGAGTGTCACCCACGGCTGGGACATCGCGCCCGGCGAACCGGTGGCCGAGCGCGACGACTACGGCCAGGTTGTTCTGGAGGATCGACTCCGTCAGGCGCTCGCTCGGTCGAACCCAACCGTCCCGGTTGAGGCTCTCGACGATGCATACCGCAAGCTCACTCGACCCGAAGGCCCGACGCTCGAAGCGCGCAACCGCGCTGTCCACCGCTTGCTCATCGACGGCGTCACCGTCGAGTACCGCGCGTCGGACGGGTCCATCCGCGGCGCGCAGGTACGCGTGATCGATTGGACCGATGCCGACCAGAACGACTGGGCGGCAGTGAACCAGTTCACAGTCAGCGAGAACAAGCACACCCGCCGGCCCGACATCGTCCTGTTCGTGAATGGCCTACCGCTCGCGCTGCTCGAACTGAAGAACGCCGCCGACGAGAACGCCACGATCTGGTCCGCGTTCCAGCAGTGCCAGACCTACAAGGCGGAGCTGCCGACGCTGTTCGCGTACAACACGGTGCTGGTGGCATCGGACGGCGTCGAGGCGCGCACCGGCACGCTGACGGCCGGCCGCGAATGGTTCAAGCCCTGGCGAACGATCGCCGGCGAGGCGCTCGCCGGACCCCTTCTGCCGCAGCTGCAGGTGCTCATCGGCGGGGTCTTCGACAAGCGCCGCCTGCTCGATCTAATCGCCTACTTCCTCGTCTTCGAGGACGATGGCAGCGGGCCGCTGGTCAAGAAGATGGCCGGCTATCACCAGTTCCACGCGGTCAACGTCGCCGTCACTGAGACGCTGCGGGCAGCGGAGCGACGAACCGGCGTTCGTGCTCCCGCGGTAGACGCCACTGGCGTGCGGCACGGTGGTGACCCAGGCGATCGACGAATCGGGGTCATCTGGCACACGCAGGGGTCCGGCAAGAGCCTCACGATGGCCTTCTACGCGGGCCGCGTGATCCGCGAGCCCGCGATGGCGAACCCGACGATCGTCGTGCTGACCGACCGGAACGATCTCGACGATCAGCTGTTCGGCACGTTCTCGCGGTGCCAGGATCTGCTGCGCCAGCCGCCGGTTCAGGCTGAGAACCGCGCCGACCTACGAGCGAAACTCTCGGTCGATGCCGGAGGCGTCGTCTTCACGACCATCCAGAAGTTCCTGCCGGAGGAAAGAGGCGATCGCCATCCCCTGCTCTCCGACCGGCGGAACATCGTCGTGATCGCCGACGAGGCACATCGCAGCCAGTACGACTTCATCGACGGGTTCGCGCGACACATGCGCGACGCGCTGCCGAACGCGTCGTTCATCGGCTTCACGGGAACACCGATCGAGCTGACGGACAAAAACACCCGCGCGGTGTTCGGCGATTACATCAGCGTCTACGACATCCAGCGCGCCGTCGAGGACAAGGCAACCGTGCCGATCTACTACGAAAGCCGGCTGGCAAAGCTCGCGCTGAGCGAGGCCGAACGACCGCAGATCGATCCGAAGTTCGAGGAGGTCACCGAGGGCGAGGAGGTCGACCGCAAGGAGAAACTGAAGAGCAAGTGGGCGCAGCTCGAAGCGATCGTCGGATCGGAGAAGCGGCTGAAGCTCGTCGCCCAGGATGTCGTGGATCACTTCGAGCGCCGGCTGGAGGTGATGGACGGCAAGGCGATGGTCGTCTGCATGAGCCGGCGCATCTGCGTCGAGCTGCACCGGGAGATCGCAGCGCTCCGGCCGCACTGGCAAGCTGACGACGACGAGCGCGGCGCGATCAAGGTCGTGATGACCGGTTCCGCCTCGGACCCGCTGGAGTGGCAGCCGCACATCCGCAACAAGCCGCGCCGCGAAGCACTCGCCAAGCGATTCCGCGATCCGCACGACCCGTTGCGGATCGTGCTGGTGCGCGATATGTGGCTGACGGGCTTCGACGCGCCGTCGCTGCACACCATGTACGTCGACAAGCCGATGCGCGGGCACGGCTTGATGCAGGCGATCGCGCGGGTGAATCGCGTGTTCCGGGACAAGCCTGGCGGGCTGGTCGTCGACTACCTCGGGCTCGCGCATGAACTGAAGGCGGCGCTGGCGACCTACACCGAGAGCGGCGGCACCGGCCGCACGGCGATCGACCAGCGCGAGGCCGTCGCGCTGATGCTCGCGAAGTACGAGGTCTGCTGCGCGATGTTCCACGGCTTCGACTGGGCGATCTGGGTAACCGGCACGCCTGCCGAACGCCTCGGCCTGCTCCCCGCCGCCTTGGAGCACATCCTGGCGCAGGAGGACGGCAAGAACCGTCTGCTCCAGGCGGTCAACGAGCTGTCGCAGGCGTTCGCGCTCGCCGTCCCTGCCGACGAGGCACTTCGCATCCGGGATGACGTCAGCTTCTTTCAGGCTGTGCGTGCAAGCCTGGCGAAGCGTGCGCCCGGCGAGTCGAAGACGCAGGAGGAACTGGATCTGGCCGTGCGGCAGATCGTCTCGCGCGCGGTCGCGCCGGAAGGCGTCGTCGACATCTTCGCGGCGGCTGGATTGGCAAAACCCGACATCTCGATCCTGTCCGACGAGTTTCTCGCCGAGGTGCGCGAGATGCCGCAGCGGAACCTGGCAGTGGAGCTCCTGCAGAAGCTGCTGCACGGCGAGATCAAGGCACGGTCCCGGCGCAATGTCGTCCAGGGCCGGTCGTTCGCTAACCTGCTGGAGCAGGCTGTGCGGAAGTACCAGAACCGGGCCAACGAAACCGCGCAGGTGATCGAGGAATTGATCGGGCTGGCGAAAGACCTGCGGGCTGCCGCCGCGCGCGGCGAATCACTGGCGCTGTCGGACGACGAGCTAGCGTTCTACGACGCGCTGGAGACCAACGACAGCGCGGTGAAGGTACTCGGTGACGAGACGCTGCGGACCATCGCGCGCGAGCTGGTCGCGGCAGTCCGGCGGAACGTCACGATCGACTGGACAATCCGCGAGAACGTGCGGGCGCAACTGCGGGTGCTGGTGAAGCGCATTCTGCGGAAGTACGGTTATCCGCCGGACAAGCAGGAGAAGGCAACGCAGACCGTGCTGGAGCAGGCGGCGGTGCTCAGCGAGCTGTGGGCGGCAGCCTGATCCGCTCGGTCCTGCTTAGGAGGACTCCGCGCCAGCGACGCGGCACTCCAGCAGTGGTGCCGCGAGAGCAACTGGAAGCTGGTGTTGTTCGAGAGTGCGAGCGGCGCGCCGCGCACCGGCATCGTCGACGCCGTGATGGTTCGGATCAAGCCGTCGAAGCCGGATGCGATCGAGGTACGCCTGGTGCAGCTCAAGGCCGGCGTCGCGGGGCTGACTGCAGCGGAGGTGAGGCGCCTGAAGAAGGCCGCCGCGTCGCTGTCCACGGACTGGCTGCTCGCTGCCTACGATGGGGCGACGCTGCATCTTCTGCCTGACATCCCGAAACGCGGCGACCGCGCGGTCTGATCTGGGTCGGCGGCGGAGTGTCCGATCAGGTCCACGGGATGAGGAGCAGTCACAATGCCGCGTAGTCGCAACCGCAGCAAGCGCCGCCGCGATCGACAGCAAGCACGACGCGACCCGGCATGGACGCTGGGAATCTGGGATCTCCACCTGCCCGTCCTCGCGGTGAAGCGAGGCGCGGACGGTTCCGTTCACTCGCCACGTCCGATCGTCTACGGCACTGCGTTTCCGATCGCCGAGGGATTGTTCGTGACCGCCGGCCATGTTGTGCGCGACGCCCAGAGCGATGGCGAGTTGGCGCTCTCCGTCGTCGTACCCGGTCAAGGACTGCGTCCGTTTCGCGCGGGCTTGATCGAGATGTTCGATCCGCTCGACCTTGCGCTGATCACCTGCAAACGATTGGCACACCTGCCCGCGCTACGGCCCGAGTTCGATCGCCCGTTGGGACTCCTGGCACCTGTGTCAGCTGTCGGGTTCCCGCTCTCTATCGACGCTGAATATGTGAGCGTGACGCCGAGAGCGTTTGGCGGGTTCGTGGTCGCGCGACGCGACCTCAGGCAGTTGCCGAGTCAGCCCACCGGCTACGAAGTGTCGTTCTTCGCTCCTCAGGGACTTTCAGGCGCGCCTCTTGTGAGCACCGCGCACGGCGCGCCGCGCTGCTACGGCTACATGATCCAGCAGGGCACGCTGGGCCTCGGGGAGGATGTCACGCCGGTCGGAATCGCCGTCGGAATCGAAGTGCTGCTTACGATTCAGTACGACGGACGTCCACTCGCACCGGTGTTCGGCAGAGACCCTGTTGCGGCGCGTGCGCCGGTGGCTCCCGTACTGCCTGGCGGTCTGGCACTGGTGATCGATGCGGGAGTGGACGGTTGGCCCGATGACGCTCCGTCGGACGCGTCGACTGGCACAGAGACGTCGGAGTAGGCGCGAACGATCTGCCGTCGGCGCCGGCGCGAACAGATCCGGCAGCGAAACCCTGCGCCGTGGGTCGACGCCGGGCATTGACCGGAGGCGAGCGCAGCGAGCCGAGGTCACGATTCCGGTCGCCTCGATCGCGACACCTGCCTCCGGCACCGGAGCTAGTGCCTCGCTCGCTGCGCTCGCTCGGCACGTACGTACAGGGCATGTGCGCGGGAAGTTGTGCGCCGCCAGCAGCCGGACGGACCAGCCGGCCGGAGAGTGCCAGTGCCATCGGAGTGCCATTGGCGTGCCGGTGGCACAGCGCCGTGCCGAGTGCCATGAGTGCCACCACCCCTTTAGGGGTGGCACATGGCACGACCGCCTGGCACTGCCGGCCGCCGCTACACGACGCTGGCGCTCAGGCGCGTCGCTTGAGTGCGTCGATTTCTTGCTGCAGCTGCGCGATCCGCATCAACTGCGTCTGGAGATCGCGGCGAGTGCGTTGAAGTTGCGTGTCGAGTGCCTCACAGGTCGCGTGAAGCTCACGCCGAAGATCGTTGATGATCTGCCCGCGTTCGTCCAGCAGCTTGATTATCGACTCGAACTCGGCGCGCGTGACGTTCAGCGGGCCGGCCTTGCGGACTCGGCCGATTTTCCTGACGCGCCGCACGCGCAAGATTCGTTCGGGCATGGGGTTATGGAAGAGGTAGCTACAATCTTACGCA
>DATFXR010000791.1:0-27267 GCA_035315685.1 Vicinamibacterales bacterium
CGAGCCGCCGAGCAAGCCGATCGCAGCGGACGAGCGGCGTGAACCCGGAATTGAATCCGGTACGTGGCTCGCCGATGATCGGCAGCAGCTCGCGATAGCGCCAGAGGTTCTTCGGCCGCCGCTCGATCTCGTCGCGCGTCAACGCGATTGCCCGGTAGTCGTACACCGGCTCGAGCGGGCCGAGGCACTTGTCGCAGACGTAGGTTGCTGCGGCGGGAACCGTCGCCTTGCAGAGATGACATTGCAGTCCGGTCAGCACGCAACCTCCACGGGTCGTGAATTCGCAACCTGGAGGACGACCTCCGAAGTCGCCAGAGTGAAGTTCGAAGTCAGCGCCGGCGACGGCACGATCGCCGCCTTGTCGCGTGCGATCGCGGCGATGTCGCTGATGATTGCGACCGCAGTCGGGTCGCCGCCGGCGCCGGCCCCGGAGATCCCGATCACACCGGAATGCTCGCCGCTGATCAGCGCGGCGTTCCGGGGCCCGACGGTGCGTCCGAAGAATGACCCGGAGGTAACCGCAACGGGCGCAACCCACGCGGTCAGCGTGGACGATCTGCGGTCGTAATCGGCATGCGCGACCTGTCGGATGGTTGCGCCGCGCAGCCGTGCCCGTGTGAAGTCCGTCGCGCTGGTCGCAGCGCACGAGACGGCCGGGATCCGCGATGGCTCGACGCGCAGACCGAAGGCCAGCGCACACAGGATGACGAGTTTGGCGCGCGCGTCGTCACCGTCCAGATCGGCAGCCGGATCAATCTCGGCGTAGCCGTCCGCCTGCGCAGATCGAATGGCTGCATCGAGGCTGCAGCCGGTCGCCTCGATCTGCGAGAAGGCCGCGTTGGTCGTTCCGTTCAGAATCGCGTCGATGGCGATGATCCGATCGCCGGCAAGACCTTCGATGGCGCGCACGATTGGCATCGCGCCACCCACCGCGGCCTCGAACCGAAGCTGTCGGCCCTGGCGCGCGGCCAGTGCGAGAAGCGCCGCGCCATGCCGGGCGATCACCTGCTTGTTCGCCGTGACGACCGACTTCCCTGCGGCGAGCGCGCCACGCGTCCAGTCAGCCGCCGGATCGACGCCACCAATCGCTTCGACGACAACGTCGGCGTCGCTATGGAGAACGTCGTCAATCTGCGACGTCCACGACACACCCGGATATGAGGCCCAACGCTGCTTCTGCGCGGCGCGGCGATCGAGGATGTGTGTGAGTTGAAACGGAGTGTCGACAGCGGTCAAACGGCGGGCGACCGCGGCGCCAACGGTGCCGAAGCCGAGCAGGGCGACGCGGCAACGGCGGGACGAAAACGGATCGGAACTCACTCGGGCTCTCCCTCATCTCTCCCCGGGTGTTCCGAACATCCGGCGTCAGCCGAATCACCCGGGGCAGGAATTGGCACCTGAACCGCGACCGTCGGGTCGCGTGGTTGCCGTGGCGTCACAGGGCCGGTCCCTCAGCCACTCTTGATAAAGAAGCACGTATTCAGTTGTCCCGCGGACTATAGCGCAATCGCGAGTGCAAACGCAAATCACTACATGCGCATGCGTCGATGCAACTCGGTCGTCAGTCAGTCGGTCGCACACGCGCTGAGGGACTGATGACTGCCGATTTGCGACTGCCGACCTGCGACTGCCGATTTGCGACTGCCGACTTGCGACTGACGACTGACAGCCCCCTACGCCGAACACTCCCCGTCCATCACCTCTGGCGCGAACTCCTTCGCCTCCGCCAGATCGACGAAATCGTCGGCGCTCGCGTCCTTTGCCTCCAGCCGCTCGAGATCGCCGATGGTCGCCTTCACGGCGTCGAGGTCAACTCGGCCAAAGAAAGCTGGAGCGGACTCGCCGTCAGCCTTCTCCCGCGTATAGAGATCGATCAGCCGTTCCAGCGCCTCGGGGATCCGCCGCGCCGGAATCTTCGCGGCCAGCCGTCCGAAGGCGGCGCCACTCTCATGTGACCCGCCGCCAACCATCACGAAGTACTGCGGCACGGCGCGCGAGCCCACGCGGCGGACGCTGCCCTGAAAACCAATCGTCGCGACGTGATGCTGGCCGCAGCCGTTGGGGCAGCCGCTGATCTTGATCCGCGCCCCGTCGGCGGCGGCAATCAGATCCGGCCGCGCGCGCAGATGCTCCTCCAGCAGGCGGCCGAGGCCGCGCGATTGCGTGACCGCGAGACGGCATGACTCTGCGCCGGGGCAGCTGGCGACGTCCGCGACGGTGCCCGCTTCGCCCAGCCCGAGGCCGGCGGCGGCGAGACGCGTGTAGAGCTGACGCACGTCGCAGGCGTTGACCCACCGGAAGAGCAGATTCTGGTCCGGCGTCACCCGAACGCTGCCGTCGCCGTAGGCGCGCGCCAAATCCGAGAGCACCCGCATCTGGTCGCTCGTGAGATCGCCGAGGGGGACCGCTGCGACGGCCATCACGAACCCGAACTGCTTCTGCGGCCGGACGTTCGTCACCCGCCAACGTGCGTAGTCCTCGTCGCCGGGGTGGAAGACCGGCACGATCGCCGGTGTGATGCCGGGACCCGACACGCGGCCGGCGAGCACGCGCGCCGCGACCTGGCCCACAGACGGCGAGGAATCCTTCAGCCAGTCAGGGCGCGGCTCGCTGTTGGGTGGATCGATGTCGAGCGTCGGCACCACACCGCGGAGCCGGCATGCGGTGAGCTCGCGATCGTACTCCTCGCGCCACCGCGTCCAGCCGAGTGCCTTGATCATGAACTTCATCCGGTTGCGCTGCTTGTGCTGGTAGTCGCCGAACCGCGCGAAGACACGCAGCACCGCTTCGGCGACGCGCAGAATTTCCGATGCGGGCAGGAACTCGTGAAGGACGCCGGCGTTGGTCACCATGATGGCGGTGCCACCGCCGGCAGTGACGCGGAAGCCGCGACTGCCGTCCGGCGCTGCGACCGCACGGAAGCCAAGGTCGTTGATCCCGACGAACACGTGATCGCCGGTGCATCCCTCGAACGCAATCTTGAACTTGCGCGGGAGCGTCGAGCTGAGAGGATGGCGAAGCAGGTAGCGCGTGAGCGCCTCGGCGTAGGGGGTCACGTCGAATCGCTCGTCGGCGGCAACGCCCGCGTACGGGCATGCCGTGATGTTGCGCACCGAGTTGCCGCACGCCTCGCGGGTCGTGAGACCGGCGTCCGCCAGGCGGTGCATCGCGTGCTCGACGTCGTGCAGCTTGACGAAATGGAACTGCAGGTTCTGCCGCGTGGTGATGTGGCCGAAGCCGCGCGAGCAGCGCTCGCCGACCTCCGCCAGCGCGTCGAGCTGATCGCTCGAGATGACGCCCTGCGGGATCTTCACCCGCAGCATCTGCGCATCCTCGGCCTGCCGTTGGCCGTAGGTGCCGCGCACCAGGCGGAACGCGCGCCACTGGTCCGGCGTCAGCTCGCCGCGCTCGTAGCGCTCGAGCGTCGTCACGAACTCATCGATGTCGGCGACGCTGGCGAAGGACAGCCGCGCGCGGCCGAAGGTCTTGGGATCATCTACGACTGACATGGGATTCCTCAGGATCGAGCATTTGGAAGTTGGCATTCGAGAGGCGCGAAGTGGCCCGCAGACCGACCGCGACGACGTCGCCGATGACGATGGTGCCGGCGCCGCGGCCCTCGATCTCGACCGCGTCCGTCGCGAGTTCGTCCAGCGTGCCGCGCCACACCTGCTGATCAGGCCGCGTGGCGTCAACGACGATTGCCGCTGGCGTTCCGCGCGACCAGCCGTTGTCGATGAGCCGGCACGCCACCGCCGCCGATCGCCCGAGTCCCATCAGGACGACGATGGTGACGCCGTTCGGACGCAGCGCCCCGATCGCGGATGCGAACGCCGCTTCTTCGTGCGCCGAGACGACAAGGAACGCCGAGGCAAGGCCTCGATGCGTCACCGGAATGCCGGCCGCTGCCGGCGCCGCAACCGCGCTGCTGATGCCGGGCACGACGTCGTAGGCGACGCCCGCATGCTGCAGCGCGAGCGCTTCCTCGCCGCCGCGTCCGAAGACGAACGGGTCGCCGCCCTTCAACCGCACGACGCGCTTGCCGCGCCGCGCCGCGCGAATCATCAGCGCGTTGATCGCCGGCTGGCTCATCGCGTGACGGCCGGCTCGCTTGCCGACGAAGAAGCGCTGCGCGCGGCGGGCATAGCGCAGCACGGCGTCGCTGACGAGCGCGTCGTACAGAACCAGGTCGGCGCTGCGCAGGCGCGCGATGGCCGTGCGCGTCAGCAGTCCGGGATCACCCGGACCGGCGCCCACCAGCGAGACGTGTCCACGAGTCATAACCAGGAATCCTCCGGTGCGTGAAGCCAGGGCACACCGTCGGCGCTCTCCCATTTGGAGCCGTAAATCGCGTTCAGCGCGGTGAGCAGTCGAGGCTTGCGTTGGTCCATCGGTATCGCGTCGCGCCGCCAGGCGCCGCGCTCGGCACGCGCGCGCTCGATCCAGGCCGACAGATCGCGCGGGAGCAGCGCGTCGAGCCCCTCGCGCAGCAGCGCCGTCAGCGCGGGAGCCTCGCCACTGGTGGAGATGGCAATCGTGACGCCGTCGCGCCGGACGACGCCGCTCAGGTAGGCGGTCGCGTTTGCAGGGTCGTCCACGGCGTTCACGAACAGCCGGCGCACCTCCGCGGCGACGGCAACCGCCCGGTTCACGTCAGGAGTGGCCGCCGCGACAACGAGCCACGCGGCGTCGAGATCCGAGGGTTCAAAAGCGCGTTGACGGATGGCGATCTGGTCGGAACGGTCGCTGATTTCGGCGGCGATCTCAGGGGCAACCACGGTCACGTCCGCGCCGACCGCCAGCAGCTGCACCAGCTTGGCGGACGCCACGCGCCCGCCGCCGACGAGCACGACGGCGCGTCCGGTCAGATTGAGGAACAACGGCAACAAATCAGTCATCAGCCGCTCGGCTACGTCATGAACAACGCGCAACAAACAAAAAAGGCCCGGGAAGCTGAGCCTCCCGGGCCTTGGGTCTGGTGCGGTTGCTGAACCTAGATCACATGGTGATCATCGCCGTGCACGTATGCAGACCATTGGCGCAGGGGCTCGATGGGAGCCCGCAACAACAACAGCCGCTACACATGCAGGTCGCTTGACCCATGTAAGTCTTTGCAGTTTTACTCCTCCCGCGGGCCGGCGTCAAGCTGTGCGGCTTACACTGAGGGGAATGCGTCCCTATGCCTCTCTTCTCCTCGCCGCGTTTCTCCTCGCGTCTCCGGTGTCGGCTCAGCGCCTTCCATCGGCCGTAACCCCAGAGCACTACGACCTCGCGTTCGTCGTGGACCTCGCCCACGAACGATTTGACGGAACCGAAGTAATTCACGTCAACCTCGCCGCAGAGACGACCCGGATCGTGCTGAACGCGGTGGACATCGATTTCCGTGAGGTCACAATCGGCGCCGGCGGGACCAGCCAGAAAGCCACGGTCACCGCCGACGCCACCGCGCAGACCGCCACGTTCACGGTCCCGCGACCGATTCCCGCAGGCAGCACCGAGATCCACGTTCGCTATCGCGGCACGCTGAACTCACAGCTCCGCGGCTTCTACATCAGCAAGACAAAGGCGCGGAAGTACGCCGTGACGCAGTTCGAATCGACCGACGCGCGGCGGGCGTTTCCCTGCTTCGACGAGCCGGCGTTCAAGGCGACGTTCTCGTTGACGGTCACGATCGATCGGGGCGACATCGCGATCTCGAACGGCAAGGTCGTGTCGGATACGCCGGGACCCGCCGTGACGCAGCACACGATGGTGTTCGCTCCGACACCGAAGATGTCGTCGTATCTCGTGGCGATCGCGGTCGGCGACTTCAAATGTCTCGACGGCGAGGCCGAGGGCGTGCCGATCCGCATCTGCGCGACGCCCGACAAGCGCGATCTCGGACGCATCGCGCTCGAGTCCTCGCAGCAGATTCTGAAGTTCTACAACAGCTACTACGCGATCAAGTATCCGTTCGGGAAGCTCGATGTCGTGGCGGTGCCGGACTTTGCCGCCGGCGCGATGGAGAACACGGCGGCAATCTTCTATCGCGAGACGGATCTGCTCGCCGACTCGAAGTCGGCCCCGGCCGACACGCGCAAGAAGATCGCCGCGATCCTCGCCCACGAAATGGCCCATCAATGGTTCGGCGACCTGGTGACGATGGAGTGGTGGGACGACATCTGGTTGAACGAAGGCTTCGCCACGTGGATGGCGAACAAGCCGGTCGCCGCGAGCCACCCGGACTGGCACGTGGATGTCGACGAGGCGGATGAGAATCAGCAGGCCCTGTCGCTCGACTCGCTGACCGCCACACGGTCGATTCACGTCGACGTGCAGACGCCCGGCGAGATCGACGAAGCCTTCGACGCGATCACCTACCAGAAGGGTGCCGCCGTGCTGCGCATGGTGGAGAGCTACGTCGGCGCGGAAGCGTTTCGCAAGGGTGTGAACGCCTACCTGCAGGCGCACGCGTATGGCAACGCGACCTCGGAGGATTTCTGGAGGGCGTTGTCCGCCTCATCGGGCAAACCGGTCGAACGCATCCTGCCGACGTTCGTGAATCAGCCCGGCGTCCCGCTCGTCAACGTGAGCACTTCCTGCGCCGCCGGCGGCACGGCGATTACGCTTCGACAGGAACGGTTCTTCGTCGACGCGGCGCGTACCGAGCCGGCGCGCTGGCAGATGCCGGTGTGCGTGAAGGCGCCGGGGCAGTCGCAGGCCGTGTGCGATGTGCTCACTGACGCGTCGCATACGATCACGACGTCCGGCGCCTGCGCCCCGTGGGTGTTCGCGAACGCCGGCGCGCGCGGCTATTACCGCACCGCATATTCGTCCGAGGTGCTGCGCGGCCTGGCGCCGCATGTCGAGACCGATCTCACCGCGCCGGAACGTTTGTCGCTGATTGACGACGAGTGGGCGCTCGTCCGCGCCGGCCGCCACGGCGTGCCCGACTATCTGACGCTGGCCACCGGCTACGGACGGGAACACGTCAGCGGCGTGCTCGATGAGGTGGTTCGCGGCCTGTCATTCGTGCACGATTACCTGACCAGTGGCGAGAGCCGGACGCGTTTCGAGACGCTCGCGCGATCGCTGTTCCAGCCGCTGTACGAGGACGTCGGGTTCGCCGCCGCCGCCGGAGATCCCGACGATCGGAAGGCATTGCGCGCCACGGTCATCGCGACGCTCGGCACGCTCGGCAACGACACAGACCTTGCCGCCCGCGCACGGATGGCGGCGGACCGTGCGCTCTCGGGCGCCGCGCCGCTCGACAGCGCGGTCGCCTCGCCGGTGCTGCGCATCGCGGCGCAGCATGGCGACGCGCGCCTCTTCGACGCCCTGCTTGCCGCGGCGGAACGGGCGTCGGATCCCGACGAGCACTACCGCTATCTGCATGCGTTGGGAGCATTCCGGGAGCCGGCGCTGATCACTCGCGGCCTCGAGCTGGCGCTATCGCCGCAACTCCGGACGCAGGACACGGCGATTTACGTCGCGCAGTTCTTCGCGAATCCTGACGCGCGGTCGAGCGCGCTGTCGTTCGTGACCGAGCGCTGGCCGGCGCTGCAGCCGAAGGTGACCGTGTTCGGCGGCGACACGACGCTGATCCACTCGATGAGCGGGTTCTGCGACCGTGACGCGCGCGATCGGATCAAGGCGTTCTTCACCGCGCATCCATTGCCCGCGGCGACCCGCACGCTCGAGCAGACGCTCGAGGAGATCGACAACTGCATCGCCCTGCGCACCACGCAGACCGCTGCGGTCGGGGACTGGCTGGCAGCGCGGTGACTGGAGTCGGCCTTGCGGCTTCGTGACGAGCCGCAGTCACGCCGTCGGAACCGCCGCGTCCCACGAAGGCACGAAAGCCCGAAGACCTCGGAGAATGCTGTGGACCAATCATCCTTCGTGGCTTCGTGTCTTGGTGGACGTCGGTCTTGTGCGGATTGGCAGAGTTCTTTGAAATGTAAAGTAAGTTGGTGTAAGCTCGCTCCGCTGGAGGAGATCGCATGCACCGCTTGCTGCTGTTCGCCGGGATGGGCCTCTCGATTCTCGCGTCGGACAGCTGCGCCGCCGGACCGTCGCTGCCGCTGGCCGTCGCTGCCGCGCGCAATGCCGCCGACGTCGTCCGCGCGCTGCTCCAGCAGCGACACGACGCCAACCAACGCGACCAGGTGGGGCTGACGCCGTTGATGTGGGCGTCGCGCAGTGGAGCGCTCGACGCGATGCGCGCGCTGCTCGACGGCGGAGCCGATCCGAATGCGCGCGACGAGCGTAACGGGTGGACGCCGCTGTTGCACGCCGTCCACAAGCAGCGGGTGGAGGCGGTGCGTCTGCTGCTCGAGCGCGGCGTCGATCCCAACCAGTCGGCCCGATTGACGACGCCGCTGATGGTGGCGGCGGCCGAGCCCGATCCCTCGATCGTCAAGCTGCTGCTCGCGCACGGCGCCGACCCGGCGGTGCGCGGCGCCGGCGGTGCGACGGCGCTGACCATTGCCGTGTCGGGCGGCGCCCTGAGCGACATCGACCGGCCGTTGTTCGGCGGCTGCCACCCGGCGACGGTTCGCGCGCTCAAGGAACACGATCCGAGGCTCGACCTGCCTTACACGATTGCGGGATGGAACGCGCTCTGGTGGGCGCGGTTCCACGGGTGTCAGGAGGTGATCGATCTGGTGGCGCCGGACGGCATCCAGTCCGGGAAGCCATCGAAGGCCTAGACCGTCCGGCTCATCGGGACGCTGACACCGCCTGGTGCCCTTGCACCCACGCCCGCCACGGCGACTCGGTGCCGACCTTGATTCCGATCCGCGGGCCCCAGGTGATGTCGCCGATCGCAATCGTGCGATCGTCGATGAACAAACGGTCGCCGAGGAGATCGACGCGATTTTCCGCGAGCGAAATCCCCATCGCCATCGTCAGGTTGCCGGGACCACGACAGAGATGGTGGGCGCTGATCGATGCGGCGCCCGGCACAGGCCGGCGCCCCTTCATCGCGCGGGCACGGCGCCGGCGCATCACACCGATGCCGTCGACCGGATCGAGGGCGCGAATCAGCACGGCTGCCGGCGATCCGTGTGACTCGGTCACGACATTGACCAGACAGTGAATGCCGTAGTTCAGGTAGACGTACGCGTGGCCGGGCGTGCCGTAGAGCGGCTCGTTCCGCCGCGTCCGACCCGGCGCGGCGTGACAGGCCGGATCGGATTCGCCGATGTACGCTTCGACTTCGACGATGACGCCACTCGTCACGACGCCGCGGCGGTTGTGAACGAGAACGAGTCCAAGCAGATCGCGCGCCACCTCGAGGGTGGGCCTGTCGTAGAAACTGCGTGGAGGCTTCATTTCAGACAAGGGCGCAAAGGACAACAAAAGGGCGCGACACCGGACAAGGAAAGCCGATAGCACCACCAACGATCCTCTGCGACCTCTGGTATCCTCTGCGTCCTTGTGAGCGCGCCTCGCATATCAAGGCGCGAGAGAGCGGAGGCGCGCCACGGCGCGCTCGGCCGCCCGCATGACCTGAGCATCGCGATCCTGCAGGAGCGGCTCGATCAGCGGCAGGGCGGCTCGATCGCCTGCGAGACCGAGTGCCTCGACGATGTCGAGGCGGATGCGCGCGTCCGGATCGATCAGCTGCCGTCCGAAGACAGTGGCCCGGCGCGGCGCGATCTCCGCCACGTACTGCCGCGCGTGATCGCGCAGCTTCGGTTTGGTCAAGCCGTCGACAATGCGTTCCACCGAGCCGTTCTCGAGCAGCGCCGACGCGAAGGCGCCGGCCAGCGTCACGAGGTCGTTTCGATCGGCGTCGGCCGCCGCCCGGATCTCCGAGAGGCGCGCCGGATCGCCGGCGCGCGCAAGTCCTTCGATCGCGATGACGCGCAACGGCGTTGGCGTGTTCCGGCTGGTGAGCTGCGCGACGAACAGGGGAACGTTCGTCGGATGCGCGATATGCGCGAGCGCATCGAGCGCCGCCTCCGCGTGGTCGCCTTTGCCGTAGAACGCGAACAGTTCGGAAAGCGCCTGTACCCCTCGCTCGTAGCGCATCGCCCCCAGCGCACGCATCGCGGCGCTCTTGACCGCGCGATCGCTGTCGTTCAAGGCCGTGATGACGGCGTCGCCCACCGTCGGATCGATGGGATCGTCCTGCGCACGCTTCGCGAACAATCGACCCATCACGCGCGCCGCCGCGTAACGCTTCGCCGGATCGGCGGCCCCGAGGTGGGCCGCGATATCCGGTCCGCTTCGCCTCAGCAGCTCGCGACGCGCCGCGCCGACCGGCGCGTCGGCAAGCGCGCCAAACGCGTACAGTGCCTCGATCGCAACCCGCGGGTTGTCATCGCGCGTGGCCAACCGCATGGCGTCGAGGACCTCCGGCGGCACCGGCATGGATCCGAGCACCGATGGTCCCGCCGAAAACGCCGGCTCGGCCAGAATCTGGTTACGGACTTCGACGAGGAGCGCGACACGCTTTTTGGGGACCATCTTCTCGGCGAGAAAGATATTCAGTTCAGCGGCGATTGCCGCGAGCTGGACGTCGTCCTGCGCGTCGCCGATCGCGCGCGCCAGTGGCAGCGCCGCTTCGGGATAGGCCGCGTCGCGGAGCAACAGCGCAGCTCGCAGGCGCGTGTCGGGATCGCCGCTCGAGAGGTCTCGTGCGGCCTGTTCGAAGGAGACCTGCGCCAGGAGGGATGGGACCGATAAGACGGATACGACGGATATCAGCCGTCCTATCCGTCCGATCCGACCCATCTGTCCCACCGTCACCGTCCGGCGGCGTACGCGTGCGATCTTCCTTCCGCGAGTACCGGCCGCAGATATCGGCCGGTATGCGACGGGGCGCATTGCGCGACCTGCTCCGGCGTGCCGGTCGTGACGACGGTGCCGCCCTCTTCGCCGCCTTCGGGCCCGAGGTCGATGATGTAATCGGCCGTCTTGATCACGTCGAGATTGTGCTCGATCACGAGCAGCGTGTGTCCGGCCTCGAGCAGCTTCTTGAACGCCGTCAGCAGCTTCGCGATGTCGTCGAAGTGCAGCCCGGTTGTCGGCTCGTCGAGGATGTAGAGCAGCCGCTCGCCGCCGTGCGATGACAGGTGCGCCGCAATCTTGATCCGCTGCGCCTCGCCGCCCGACAGCGTCGTCGCCGGCTGACCGAGACGGAGATAGCCGAGACCGATTTCGTCGAGCACCTGCAGCCGTCGCAAGACCTTTGGTGAGCTGCTGAAGAACGTCAGGGCTTCGCGCACGGTGAGATCGAGCACCTGATGAATCGTCCGGCCGCGGTATCGCACCTCGAGCACCTGCGGCTTGAAGCGCTTGCCGTCGCATTGATCGCACGGCACGAATACGTCGGCGAGGAACTGCATTTCGACGCGCACTTCGCCCTCGCCCTGGCAGGCTTCGCAGCGGCCACCGGGCACATTGAAGGAAAAGTGGCTCGAGGTGAGGCCGCGCGACCGTGCGTCCTTGGTGGCCGCGAACAGCTCGCGAATGGGATCGAAAGCCTTCAGGTAGGTGACCGGATTCGATCGCGGCGTGCGGCCGATCGGCGCCTGATCGACGAGCACCGCATCGGAGATGTACTCGACACCCTCGAGCTTCGCGAAGGTGCCGACGCGCTTCTCCCACGCGCCCTTCGCGCGCTTGATCGCCGCGTACAGCACGTCGTGCACGAGCGTCGACTTGCCGGACCCGCTGACGCCGGTGACGACCGTCAGCGTGTTCAACGGAATCGCGACGTCGACGTTCTTCAGGTTGTGTTCCGTGGCGCCGGTGAGCTTGATTCTCTGTCCGCTCCCGCGCCGACGCGTCTGTGGCACCGGAATCGCCAGCTCCTGACGCAGATACTTCGACGTGAGCGAGCGCGGCTCCTGCATCAACCCGGCGAGCGATCCCGAGAAGACCACGCGGCCACCCTGTTCCCCGGCGCCGAGTCCGAGATCGACGATGTGGTCGGCGACCTTGATCATGTCGGCGTCGTGCTCGACGACCAGCACCGTGTTGCCCTGATCGCGCAGCTGCCGCAGAATCGCGATCAGCCGGAGGTTGTCGCGTGAATGGAGGCCGATCGACGGCTCATCGAGCACGTAGAGCGTGCCGACGAGGGCCGAACCGAGTGACGTGGCGAGATTGATGCGCTGCGCTTCACCGCCGGAGAGCGTCGACGACAACCGGTCGAGCGACAGGTAGTCGAGGCCGACGTCGCTCAGGAAAGACAGCCGGCGCTGAATCTCCTTGAGCACCTTCTCGGCGATGGCCTGCTCCTTTTCGGAGAGCTGCAACTCTGCGAAGAATGCCTGCGCCTGCAGCACCGTGAGCGCCGACACCCGATCGATCGTGCGGCCGGCGACACGCACGTCGCGCGCTTCGCGCCGTAGACGCGCGCCGCCGCAGTCGGGACACGTCAGATACCCGCGGTACCGGCTGAGGAACACGCGCACGTGCACCTTGTACTTCTTCCGCTCGAGCCAGCGGAAGAATCCACGAACACCGTCGAACTCGGCCGAGCCCTCCACGACGAACGTCTTCTCCTGGTTGGAGAGCTCCGACCACGGCACGTCGAGACGAACCTTCGCCTTCCGCGCCGCGCGCTTCAGCTCCGCGAGCTGCGCGCGATAGTGCGGCTTGCTCCACGGTTCGATGGCGCCCTGCTGAATCGACTTCGAGGGATCGGGAACGACCAGATCCATGTCCAGCTCGATGATGTTGCCGAAGCCGTGACAGGTCGGGCAGGCGCCGAACGGGTTGTTGAAGGAAAACAGCCGCGGCTGCGGATCCTCATAGGTGATGCCGCATCGCCGGCATTCGAACCGTTCCGAGAACAGGTGGGTGACCTGAGACTGTCGACCGTCGGCCTGTGACTGCTCGATCGCCCACGCCGCTCCTCCACCCTCGAGATACGCCGTCTCGATCGAATCGGTGAGCCGCTGACGGAGCTCGTCGCCATTCACCTGTATGCGGTCGACGACGACCTTCAGGAGCGTCCGATCCGGCAGCGACGCGACATCGACATCGTCGATGGCGACGGCACGGTCGGCGACGAGCAGCCGCGCAAAACCTTTCTTCCGCAGTGCTGCGATCGTCGAAGTGATTGCGGTGGTGGACGTCGCCTGGACAGCCGCCGACTTGCGCGTGTCGCCGTTTCCGTTGGTGAGCGGAAGCAGGTTGCCCGCACCGTCGGGCTCCTCGGGCTCGACGACTTCCGCAAGCTCGTCGACCTCGACTGCATCCGCGCTGACGCTCGACGCTTCGACGACCGGCAGATCGAACCCGATCAACAGGCGCGTGCCCGGCCCCAGCTCCGCGAGCTGCGAGGCCACGACTTCGGCCGTCTCGCGGACGACCTCCCGCCCGCAGTTGCGGCAGAAAGTGCGGCCGATGCGCGCGTACAGCAGCCGCATGTAGTCGTGAATCTCCGTCGTGGTGCCGACGGTCGAGCGCGGGTTGCGGACGCTGTTCTTCTGCCGGATGGCGATCGCCGGCGCGATCCCGTCGATCCGATCGACGTCGGGCTTCTCCATCCGCTCGAGGAACTGCCGGGCGTACGCAGAGAGCGACTCGACATATCGTCGCTGACCCTCGGCGTAAATCGTGTCGAAGGCCAGAGACGATTTGCCCGAACCGCTCACGCCGGTGACGATGACGAGCTTGCCAACCGGCAGCGTGACGTCGATATTCTTCAGATTGTGCGTGCGCGCGCCGCGTACAACGAGGTCGGCGGCTTCCGCTGCGATGGTTTCCACAGTCCGCTTTCCTGGGGGTTGCTTAAACCACCATCGTAGCGCAGCAGCGTACGCCGAGCAACCAACTTACGCGACGATCGCCCGCCGAGACCTGAACGGTTCGCGCCGCAGCAGGCTCCACCGCAGCCACGCAATCGTCAGCGACGAGGCCAGGAGCACAATCGGAGCGATCGGGCTGCCGCCCACGATGAACAAATGCGTCGTGATCGCGCCGATCATGATCGCGGTGAGCAGCAACGCGGCAAACGGCGCGAGCGCCGCGATGAAGAGTCCGATCGCCCCGGTGATCTCCAGCAGTCCGGTGAAATAGCGGAACCACTGTCCGATTCCGATCGTCGCGAACAACTGCACTGCCATCTCCACGCCGGCGAGTTTCAGGGTGCCAGCAAGGACGAACATGCCGGCCGTGACGATGGACAGCACCCACAGCAACGCGTTTTTCATACTTCTCTCCTTTACTGTTCAGACATGAACTATCGGTCGACAAAAAAGCAGGACCGGATCTGAGACACCTACCCCGAGAGTTTTGCCAGGAGGACGTGCAACGCGGACGATTCTTCCTTGCTCAGCGCGCCGAAAATCTCGCGCTCGGCCTGCTGCTGAATCTGGGTCCCGCGCGCGTACGCCGTCTTGCCGCTGTCGGTGATCACGGCGAGTCGCGATCGTCGATCGTTTGGGTCAGCTGCACGAACCACGAGACCGTCTGCTTCCAGGCGATCGACGAGTTGGGTGACGTTGGACTTCACGCAGGCGAGTCGATCGGCGAGCTGGCCCAGCGGCAGTGAGTCCCCTGCCTGTGACAGCTGATGCAATGCCGCCAGTTTCGGCAGCGACAAGCCGACGTCTGCCAGTCGCTCTTCGACACGCGACTCGAGCGCGCTGGCGGCGTGGAGCACTGCGAACAAAGGAGTTCTAGTCGATTCACTCATCTAGTTCAGCTATGTAGTATATCACAATACGGGCATGAATCGGTCGCGTCGGTGGTTCCTCCGCGCAAGCGCAGGCTGGAGTTCGGCAGTTCTGGCGTGTCGCGGGAAGTCAGATAGAGTCACTCCCACGGAGGCGCGTGCGCTGGGCGCACCCGTGAGCGGCTACGGGTCCCGATCGCGTTTCGAGAAGGCGTCTCGTTTTGTCGACGTGAACACCAAGGTTCCGCTGGAAGAAGCCGCCAGCACGACCCCACTTCACGATACCTACGGCATCATCACGCCGTCGTCGCTCCACTTCGAGCGCCATCATTCCGGCGTGCCGGAGATCGATCCCGCCACGCACACGCTGACGATTCACGGCCTCGTTGATCTGCCGCTCGTGTTCAGTGTCGATGAGCTGAAGAGGCTGCCGTCGGTATCTCGGATCCATTTCCTCGAGTGCTCCGGCAATGGCCGCAGTGAATGGCGCGGCGGCTCGACCGAGTCGAGCGTGCAGCGCCTTCACGGCCTCACCAGTTGCAGCGAGTGGACCGGTGTGTCGGTCGCACTGCTCCTCCGCGAGTGTGGCGTCCACGCGGAGGCGTCATGGGTGCTCGCCGAAGGCGCTGACGCGGGCAAGCACGATCGCAGCATCCCGATCAAGAAGATGATGGATGATGCGCTCGTCGTGTACGGACAGAACGGCGAGCCGCTTCGCCCGGAGCAGGGCTACCCGCTGCGCCTGTTGCTGCCGGGTTGGGAAGGCAATTCCAACGTGAAGTGGCTGCGCCGCCTGAAGGCCATGGATCGTCCGGCGATGACCCGCGAGGAAACGTCGAAGTACACCGATCTGATGCCCGACGGCACGGCGCGCCAGTTCACGTTCGACATGGAGCCGAAGTCGATCATCACGCGGCCCTCAGGGGGCGACACACTCAGCGGCGCCGCGACCTACGAATTGACCGGGATCGCGTGGAGCGGACGCGGCACGATCACGCGCGTCGAGATCACCACCGACGGCGGCGGGACGTGGACCGACGCGTCGCTGCAGTCGCCCGTGCTGCCGCGAGCGCACACGCGCTTCCGCTGGTCGTGGCACTGGGACGGCCGCGAGTCCGTGATCGCTTCGCGCTGCACCGACGACACTGGCTACACGCAGCCGTCGATTGCCGAACTGATCAAGGTCCGCGGTGTGAACTCGAACTATCACAACAACGGGATCCAGGCGTGGAAGGTGGCGTCGGACGGAAAGATCACCAATGGCAATCGCGCGTAGGCTGCTCCTGGCTCTCGGAACCGCAGCTGTCCTTGTCCTGGCGACACCTACCGTCGCAGACGCGGCACAATCCCCGGCGTTCGGTGTCGGCCATGCGGCCACCCCGTCCGAGATTCGTGCGATCGACATCGACATCGCGCCGGATGGCAGAGGTCTGCCGCCCGGCGGGGCGACGGCAGCCGCCGGCAAAGACGTCTACACGCGGCGCTGCGAGACCTGTCACGGACCGACCGGCACAGAAGGACCGCAGGACATCCTCGTCGGCGGACGCGGCTCGCTGAGCACGGCGAAGCCGGTGAAAACGGTCGGCAGCTACTGGCCCTACGCGACGACGCTGTGGGACTACATCCGTCGGGCGATGCCGTTCGATCATCCGGGCACGCTGACCGATATGGAGATCTACGGCGCGACCGCGTACATCCTGTTCATGAACGGCATCGTCGGCGAACATGACGACGTGGATCAGCAGACGCTGCCGCTGATCAAGATGCCGAACCGCAACGGGTTCGTCGCCGACCCGCGTCCGGACATTCCGCGTCGCCGGCTGCCATAGTCGTCGGTAGCGTCCGGCTTCAGCCGGACCGTGGAGAAAACCTCAGATGGCCATTTCAACTGTCACGCATCATCGCTGGACGGATCTCGCACCCGAGCACCTCACCGCCGCAATCGCTCGCCAGTACATTACGGCCGAGCGCGTCACCGTGGCACGCTTCGAGTTGAAGCGCGGCGGCGTGGTGCCCCTGCACGCGCACGAGAACGAGCAGGTCAGTATCGTCGTCGTCGGTGTGCTGCGCTTCAAGATCGACGGCCGCGACATCGTCGTCCGCGCGGGCGAGGTGATGCAGATTCCACCAAACGTCCCGCACGAGGTCGAAGTGATCGAGGACACGCTGGTTCTCGACGTTTTCAGCCCAGTCCGCCAGGACTGGATCGACAAGACCGACACATACTTTCGGCAGTAATCCCTCGCGCTCGGGGTGCGAGCCTCGGAGTTCAGTGGTTGGACCCCGAACCCCGAGTCACTCGCCTACGATCTGAACCACGAGCTCGCGGCGGCGAGGACGTGTGTCGAACTCGAGCAGCATGATCTGTTGCCACGTGCCGAGCAGGAGCTTCCCGTTGGCGAACGGCACGGTCAGCGACGGACCGAGCAGCGCGGCGCGGACATGGCTGGAGCCGTTGTCGTCGCCCCAGCGCAGATGGTGGCGATAGTCGGCGCCGCGCGGTGCGAGCGCCTCGAACAGCTGATTCAGGTCGGCGACTGCGCCCGGCTCGAACTCGATCGTCGTCACCGCCGCCGTGGATCCGACCACGAAGATGGTGACGATGCCTGCGCGGCACCCGGACTCGGTCACGGCGGCGGCAACGTGATCGGTGACGTCGTGCGCGTCGCCCTGGCCTTTCGTGGTCACGTCACGCCGCTGTGTCACGACCATCCGGCGTGTTAGAATACCGGTTTCACGCCGAGCCGGCGTAGCTCAGTTGGTAGAGCAGCTGATTTCTTTTCAAGGCCGCTGACGCGGCCTGAAAAGACGATAAGTTACTGATTTGCTTCCGTCACGGTCGCCGGCCTTCCGCCGATTATATCCTCTACAGAGAACGACGAAGAGCAGCGCCTACGGGGCTGAGTATTGAGATTTCTCGCCTACGGCGGTTCGTCGAGCCTTTGCCATGCTTTGAGGCTCTCGCCGTGACAGCCAAATGGTGTGCGTGGTGCCCGTCTCCAGCAACAGCGCATGAAGGCGAACACGTCTTCGATGACTGGCTCAATCGCCTCAGTGGCCGAAAGATCGTGGACAAGTATCGATTCACTCAAACCGGGGAAGACGGAACGATTCTTCGTTCTTAGATCAAGCGGCAAATCGATTCGTAGGTTCCCTCCGTTTGCGATGACTGCAACAGTGGCTGGATGAGTCGTCTCACGTCTGAGTTCAAGGCCATCGCAGAGGGCATGGTGCGTTGGCAAAGACCGACCACGCTGCTCTCGCGCGGGATAGATACGCCCGCCGGATACGTATTCATGAAAGCTGTTGTCGTAGACGCCGAATACGAGACCCGCAATTTCCCGCGCGCGGTATATTTTCGGTTTGCAGATACGCGGGAGTTGCCGGCCGGCGCGCAGGTGTGGCTTGCGTGGTTTCGTGGCAGCCAACGGATGGAAGCTAGGATGTGGAGCAACAAGCTCCTGCTCAAGTCAGGCCAATTCCGTGGATACGACATCCACGTTTTCACCTACGTAGTTGGACATCTGGCATTTCAGCTAACGTTTCCCAGATGGAGCACGAAAGTCCTTCGCAAACACGCGCCGACTCCCTTTCTCACGCAAGCTCAATATTGGGACGAGGCTTCGATCGAACTCTGGCCGGGCGTCACCGTCGTCGCCTGGCCGCCCGACAAGTATCTCGACCCCGCTGGCCTGAACAGTTTCAAGAACCGGTTCGCCGAGAATCTACGCGGTTTCGAGACTTGATCCTTCGGTGTTGATGTGAACGGTCATCCCTCACCCCCTCTAACGCCGTCGTGCTCCATTCGTTCCAGCCTCGGCCTGCTACGGCAAATTCGGATGCCCCGCTGAGTCCCTTGAGCTCCGCTGCTGGCGGCGAGCTTCGCCAGACCGTCCAACGTGTCCTCGTTGTAGCGCCGCATGGTCTCGTGCACGGTGGCGAACTGCGCCTCCGAATCCGCGATGGCGTCGTCCGGTCGCGGCAAGGCCGCCATCCCGGCGTGGTGCGCCTCGATGATCTGGTCCATCCTTCGGCACAACTCTTCCCTTCGTCATGGCACGCCTGATCCTCCATGCAGACGTCCGCAGCGTCGGGACCCGCACATACGGGCGCACGAGTCCGTCGCCGAGCTTCGCCAACAGGAGAGTAAAGTGCCGCGCCCGATGAAGGCAACGTTCTACGCGCCTATCAAGTGTGGCGCAGTATTATTCCAAGCGAAATGGCGGCACAAAGATTGAGAGTAGATAAGTCGAACATGCTCGCCTCGGCGACCCACAAGCACTCCACGTTACTTGGCATCGAGATGCAAGTCCTGGGCAGCGCCGGATCGGCGTCACCCGCAATATTCTCGTATGATTTGTAGTTGAGCGCTGCACGCACGGCAACGTCTCACGACGCTCAACTTGTTTCTCCTTCTTGCCTCGGCGATCACCGCAGCAACAGTTGCCTCGTTTCAGTTGGACTTCCAGTTCTCGTGGTTGCGCGTCCCCGCCGCAGCATTGCTGAGCCTTTTGTCAGTGGCGTTCTGGCGACTTGATCGACGTAACCGTCATCTGATCAAAGCAGCAGAAGCTGCATTGCGATGGATCGAAATGGACGGCAAGCCGGACGACTGGACTTGTGAACTACGGCCTGACTTCTTGTTCGTGCGAGATCATCGAGAAGCGGTGCGGCGCAAAGGCCGCCGCATGTCACGGCAGGAGTCGTGGTCGCATACCTGCTCCGAAGTGTTTGAACTGCTGTTCGCCGCATTCTTCCTTGTTGGACTTTTGCTTGTCGGTGCGATGATCATGTGGCGGTGACGCGACCGCTCGAAGCTATAAGAAACGGTGACTGGCGGCGTGCACACGAGGCAGACAGTGAGCAGTAGACCCGTCACGGCGGGACAGGATAGGGCTTCATGTCACGTCAACGGGCGCTCACCCATGCGTGCCTCAGACCTTGAGCCCAGTCCTTCTCGTTCGCGGTGGCGAGGGTCGGGTTCGCGTCGAGCAACGTGACGAATACGCTGGCGAGGCCGTCCCAGTGTCGCACAATGTGGGAGACTCGCCCGGTGGTGAAGGTCGAGGCCGTGCCCTGACGGCGGATTCGTGTTAGTCAAAGCTCTGATCGCGCTCGTGCCCGCAGTCTTGCTCCTCGCCCTCTCAGCAGCCGTGTTCGTCAGCCGCCGAAACCTTGCAGCGTTTCTTCAACTTGCCGGCTCGGGCTGTCTAGTGATCGTCGTGCTGACGCACGTGTGCGAGGCACTCGGTCTCTTCCCTTCGATGCGGTTCGGCGAACCCGACAGCGCCGGACACTACCTTGATCTGACGAGCGCCGTGGTCGGCGTAACGTTCTTTCTGACCGGATGGATCGTTCGTCGACTTCGCGGTTAGTGCCCAGCGCAATCATCTGGTCCGAACCAAAGAAACAGTTTGGCTCCAGCCAGACTTGCGCGTGTCGTGTGCCACGAAAGCCCTCCGTAGCACGCCTTCGATCGTTGGTGAAGTGTTGCCCCTGCAACGCTTTCGGTGGCCTTGTCCGTGACAGGTTCTTGATGGCGATAACGTTGCAGCACAGTGTGCGGAATACCTCGACGAGTCTCGTCAGGTAACGAGCTTCGCAGGAGCAGCTTTGTTAGGCGGTGGCAGCTCTAACCCTTCCTCGCGCGCGAATCGTTACGTTCAGGTATAGCCGACTTCACCGTCGCAGGAGAACTTGATGAAACGCGAAATGCTCGTGTCCGTGCTCGTGTGTTCGTTTGCAATCGTGACCGCGGCGTGCTCTGGCAACTCCCCGACGGCACCGGCTCCGACCGTCGCGTCCGTTGCGGTGACCGGGCCCGACTCGAACGTCTACATGGGCGCGACTACCCAACTCAACGCGTCGTCCACGATGTCGAACGGAGCCGCGCAAGTGCCGTCGTGCACGTGGAGCAGCGACACACCGGCGGTTGCCACGGTGAACGCCACCGGGCTCGTGACGGGTGCGGGCGCGGGCCAAGCAAACATAATCTGCACGTCGGGCGGGCGTGAAGGGCACAAGCTACTGCGCGTGATGCCGAACTACAGCGGCAACTGGAGCGGCAGCTACAACGTCACGGGCTGCAGCAACAGCGGCCTCTTCGCCTCTGCCGGCTTCTGCAACAGCTTTCCGGTCGGCATAACCCTCCCCTACAACTTCATCCTGACGCAGACGGCGGATGCGGTCTCAGGCCGGTTCTTCCTCGGCCAAATCCAGTTCGACCAGACGAGCGGTCCGGTGGGAATGGACGGCGGGCTGACGCTCGCTTCGAGCAACACGCAGCAGGGCATCCGCAACGACACGATTTGGCAACTGGCGATGCCTGCCGCCAGTCGCATCACCGGGAACCTTCGCCAGAACTGGACGGCGTCTAACGCCTCCGGGACGGCCACACTCACAGCGGTCATCCGCGACTCGATGAAGACGTCGAGCGGCGGTGTCAACACGCGCCGAACGTTTTCCGACATTCACGACTTCATGAACGGGCTGTTCGTTCGATAACACACTACGCTAGCGGAGCCCCACGCTCCTCCAGCGTCGCCCATCCCGCCGTCATCGACGAGACGAGGCGGTCAGCGAGGGAGGCGGCGGTCGTGGAGCGCGCTGCTGTGTTCTGTTCACAACTTGAGTCGACGAACTTGACGGCGCAGATCACCATGAGAACTGGTGCACGCCGTCACGGACCATCCACAATGTTGGTGGAGCTGTGAAACTCATCTCTTGGAATACCAACGGAAGGCGCAGCGTTGAGCAGCAGGCGCGAGTCCTGCTCGCACGCCTCCCCGACATCGTGTGCCTGCAGGAGGTCACCCCCCGGTCGGTGAGCGGCTGGATCGCCGCGCTGGAAGCAGGCGGGCTCCGGCATGTTCGGGCGACCACTTCGTCCGCACCGTCGGAGATGCGTGACGGTCCACACCGCTATTGCGTGCTGATCGGCAGCCGGTATCCGTTCCGCGACCAAGCCAACGTCTCGTTCCCGGTGCCGACGTGGGACGAGAAAGTGCTATCGCTGCTCATCGACATTCCCTCCGGCGCACTAGCGGTCCACACCGTTCATGTTCCCAACGGATCAGCGAACGGTTGGGCGAAGGCCGGGGTGTTGGAGGCGGTCTATGCCGGCGTATCACGCGTCTGCGGAGGGCGGCACACCGTGCTGTGCGGCGACTTCAACACGCCGCAATGCGAGCTGCCGTCCGGTGAGGTGGTGACCTGGGCGCAGGATGTGAGTGAGAGTGGACAGGTTCGGCTTGCCCGTCGCGTTCTCGGAGGTTGCGCCGCACGCTGGGATGCGGCCGAGCGCAACATTCTGTGCGGACTCCAGCAGACCGGACTCCGTGATGTGTTCCGCAGCCTTCACGGCTACGACGTGGATGCGTGTAGCTGGGTGGTGCGGTGGAAAGGCGAGATTCGTCGCCGCCGGTTCGATCACATCTTCGCGTCTGCGGGGCTGAAGACGACCACTTGTGAGTATCTGACGCGATGGCGCGAGGACGGCCTCAGCGACCATGCCGCCATCGAGGCAGTCTTCAAGACGTAGGTCTCCGCTCTCGAACGGCGGCCGGGCCGAGAGGGCGTGGCGGGACGCGAGATGGACTGGCTGATCAAACTTGCTCGGTTTGGTATCATGCGTGGCCGCACAAGCATCATTGGAGGTCTCCATGCGAGTAGTCTCGGCGATCATCTTCACTGCCGTAGCCATCCTGAATGCAGCCGACGCGTCGTTCTTCGGCACGTGGATTTTCGTGCCGGCAAAAAGTTCGCTGATCGTGCCCGACATAACGTTTACGGAACTCGGGCCTGATCAATGGCGGCAGACCGATCAGGACGGGAAGGCATTCACGTTCAAGATGGACGGCCAGAAATATCCCGACGCCTACGGTGCCTACGTCTCCGCGAAGAAGATCGACGCCACAACATGGCAGGTGACGAACTACGTGGACGGGAAACCCGCGAGCGTCGATACGATGAAACTGTCGGCCGATGGGAAAACGCTGGCGGACACGAACAGAATTACGGTGGGCAAACAGCTCGAGTCGTCGGTCTTATGGCACCGTGTCGGGAGTGGCGCCGGGTTTGCGGGGACGTGGAAGGGCGATCCGATGGCGATGCCGCCTTTCACGCTCGAAGTCTTGCCAACTGGCAGTGACGGGTTAATCTTTCGAGTCGGCGACATCGTTAGCGTGGACGCGAAGTTTGACGGTAAGTTTTATCCGGTTACCGGGTCGCAAGTCCCGAAGGGTTCGACCGCATCGTTCACCCGGCAGAGCGCAACGGCGTTCCACACGATCCAGAAGTTCCCGGACGGCACGACGAGCCTCGACGCTGTGGTATCCGTCTCGAACGATGGCAATACACTCACCGAGTCAGGTCAAGCCGGCACCGCAAAACGCGTATGGGTATTTGAGCGTAAGAAATAGTCGCCGAGTTGCGATCGGGATGATGGCCTTCTCGATCTTCTCGGACGCGTGAACGGGCGATGACGCCCGCTGCGGGCGGGGTGAAGCTGTAGTCCTCGAAGATGGGGGACGACCTGCCGAATAGCCGATACGGCGCTACAATCGCCGGTATGCGACGTTTTGTCGTGTTGGCAGTCGTCGTCGCTGGATTCTTCGCCCTCGCAACGGCCCACCTATCGAAGGGCGAAGTTATCCTATCCGGACATCCGACACGTCAGTCGTCGTCCACGGTGGCGCAAGGTAATCCTTTCAACAACGTCGACAGCCGACGCTGCGGCAATGACGCAGGACGAAACCGGATCAACGCGCTCACCTGCTGGTCGGAGAACGTCTCGACGATCCGGCGCGGTTCACGCAGCGCGGGGACGCGGGCCGACACGTCGATGTGGCGCTCGGTGAGCGGCCACGAACTGAACGAGTTGATCGCGCGCAGGTAGGCGTTACAAGCGCCCGCTGCGAGGCCGCGCTGCCGGAGGCCGACGATCCACGACTGCACCACCTCCTTCGTCAACCTGGTCCCGACGGTTGGGCGGTTCGCGAGCGTCGTCGACAGCGATCGGTGCGCTTGCCGGTAGCTCTGCTCGGTCTTCGGCGTCCAGTTCCGCAGGTAGCGTCCCCTCTGCACGAACTGCTCGAACAGGCCGTCGAGCGCGGGCGGTGTGGTAGGATCGGTGGCTCGAAGTGGTTCGGTAGCGGACATGAGGATTAGCTGCTCTTTCTAGGCGTCGCCAAAGCAGCCTGATCCCGCATCCTCTTCCCTACCAACAACTTGCCAAGCCGGCGTAGCTCAGTTGGTAGAGCAGCTGATTCGTAATCAGCAGGTCACCAGTTCAAGTCTGGTCGCCGGCTCCATAAGACAACCACACCGACAAGCACTTACAGCAAATCGTGGTCACCCGCCCGAGTTGGTAGTTGGGAAACTCAGTCGGTAATTCCGGCCGCGCGGTGGGATCGCGATCGGGCGGTCCGATCGGACCCGTCACTTTCGCCCCTCTGTAATCACGTTCGCCCGCTTCCCCCGAATGCTGTTGGCGAGCTGCCGCCGCTGCCCCTTGGCGATCTCGACCCAGCGGTAGTAGCGCTCCTTCGTTGTGGTCTCCTGCGGTTGTCCAAGCATCTGCGAGACCCAGCCGAGACTGTCGGGATCTAGCAGGAGGTGGGTTGTCGCGAAGGTGTCGCGCAGGTCGTGAATCGTGAACGACCGCCCGCGCTCGCCCTTGAGCTTCAGCGCATCGCGCGCCTCGCCGAAGACTGTTCCCGCTTTCCCGTCGGGCCGTCGGGGATCGCCGTTCCGCGTCGTCCAAACGAACGTCGGCTGCGGGCGTCCACGGGCGAACCAGTGCTCGCGCGCCGTGCCTTGGTCCGCCCGCAGCTGCGTAACGACGTCGTCGCTCAAATCGATCCACTGGTTCTCGCGGTGCGTCTTGGTCGGCTTCAACCCGTAGCAGTGCAACAGTGCGCCAGTGATCGGCTGCTTGGCCTCGTGAAGCGCACTCGCGGCCTCTCGCTCGTCCTGAGCCTGCGAAGGCGAGATGCTCTCGACAATGTGCGCGGTCCCGGCGTCGAGGTGGACGCTGTCCCACTGCAGCGCGCAGGCCTCGCCGATCCGCACGCCGGTGTCGTGCAGGAACAAGAAGAAGGAGTACCACGCGCGGCGGTGCTCGTAGATCCACGCGAGGAACGCCTTGGCCTGGTCCGGCGTCATCGGGTTTGGATCGGGCCGGAGCGCGACGTGCTTCTCATGCTCGGTGCGGATCTGGTCGCCGAGTCCGAGCGCCGGGTTATGGGTCAAGGTCGTGCCGGACTGCACGCGCACCCAGCTGAAGAGCGCACTGAGGCAGGCGTGGACGCGGCGGCGCGCCTTGAGTGGCATCCCCGCCGTCTTGGCGAGATCGTCGTAGAACGCCAGGCAGCTGTTCGACGTGATGTTCGCCAACGGCCAGGCGCCGATGCGCGGCGTGATGAACTTCAAGCTGTGCGCGTAGGAGCGGCGCGTCGAGGCCTCGTTGTGTCGGCGGACGTGCTTCATCCATAGTTCCGCCGCCGGTCCTAGCAGGTCGGGGAAGTCGCTTGCGACATCCGGCACCGGCAGTGCCAGGTCGGTAACCGGGGCCTCAACAACCGGCGCAGCGGCCTCTGCCCGCTTCCACGCCGCGTCTCGCATCTCCTGCATGGCGATCACGGCGCCGGCTGAGGACGCGACGGCCTCGTTCTCCGTCGCGTAGAACTCCGCGGCGCGAATCCGTTCGCCTTTCACCATCAGTTCGATGTGGACGCCCCACGGCAGATGGCCCGCCGCGGCGCGCTTGGCGTGGTGCCGGATGCTGACGCCCTTTGGCAGCTCGATGCTCACGACAGCCTCACTTCGTGAGTCGCCGCAGCCAGCGCGCGGCGTGATCCTCTACGGCGTGCGCCGGCGCTGGCTTGCGCGGCTGGTCGACCGGCGCGAACGACGCGACCCACTGATCGAACTCGCGTTTCGAGATCAGCACCCGCCCACGGCCCTTGCCAGACCCGTGGACGTGGTGGTTCGGAAGCGGATTGGTTGCGTCTTTCATGTGGCGTCGCAGCGTCCGGATCGAGAGCCCGCTGTAACGCGCGAGGCCCGCGAGATCGAAGTAGCGGTCGTCGTCCATACCGGCTCCGGTTTGTCATCTGGTCTCCTTCGTCGTCGTCGTCGTCGTGGTTCGTTACTTCCGTCGCACCTCGGGAGCACTCGATTTCCTTCTGCTCGGCGGCAGACGGCAGACGTGAGCGAGCTGTCACGACGAGCGCCGACGCCTATCAGCGTCTGACATGTCGTGACGGGCTGACATCAGACATCGGCTTCACTCTGGACGCCGTTGAACCGCCTTCGGCTTTCGGTCGGCGACCTGTTGCTTCACCTGCTCGACGTCGTCCTTTGGGCTTCCTCGATCCGCCTGGATGGGCTCCGACCTGCGTTCTCCATCGGTTCCGTCCGAGCTCGATTGACGCGATCCGTTCACAGAACACGCCGCGTCCTCGTCATCCCGGCCGGCACGTCAGCCTGCCGGCGCGGCGAAGCCAATCGCGCAACGGCCCGCTGCCGAATCATCGCGCAGCGGCACATTGGTCGTCCTCGGAAAACGTCACGACTACGGCAACGCGAAGGAGGCGATGATCCCCGCTCGCGATCGACGCTGAGTATGTCAGCGTGACGCCGAGAGCGTTTGGTGGGTTCGTGGTCGCGCGACGCGATCTCAGGCAGTTGGCGAGACAGCCCACCGGCTACGAAGTGTCGTTCTTCGCTCCGCAGGGACTCTCCGGCGCGCCACTGGTGAGCACCGCGCACGGCGCGCCGCGCTGCTACGGCTACATGATTCAGCAGGGCACGCTCGGGCTCGGCAGCGACGTCACGCCCGTCGGCATCGCGGTTGGTATCGAGGTGCTGCTCACGATTCAGTTCGACGGACGTCCGCTCGCACAGACGTTCGGCAGAGAGCCTGTCGTCGCGCGCGCGCCAGTGGCTCCCTCACTGCCTGGCGGTCTGCCTTTGGCGATCGATGCCGGCGTCGATGGTTGGCCCGACGACGCTCCGGCGCCCGTGTCGACTGACGCGGAGACGTCGGAGTAGTCGCGAACGATCTGCCGTCAGCGTTCGCGCGAACAGATCCGGCGCCGAAGGTCTACGCAGCGGGTCGGCAGTGACCGGAGGCGAGCGCAGCGAGCCGAGGTCACGATCCCTGGTCGACTCGATCGCAGCACCTGCCTCCCCGCTCAGCGTTAGTGCCATGCGAGTGCCATTGGCGTGCCGATGGCACTGCGCCGTTGCCGAGTGCCATGAGTGCCACCACCCCTTTAGGGGTGGCACATGGCACGACGGGCTGGCACTGCCGGCTGCCGGCACACGACGCCGGCGCTCATGCGCGCCGCTTGAGCCCGTCGATTTCTCGCTGCAGCTGTGCGATCCGCGTCAACTGCGTCTGGAGATCGCGGCGAGTGCGCTGAAGCTGCGTGTCGAGTGCCTCACAGGTCGCGTGAAGCTCACGCCGAAGATCGTTGATGATCTGCGCACGTTCGTCCAGGAGCTTGATTATCGACTCGAACTCGGCGCGCGTGACGTTCAGCGGGCCGGCCTTGCGGACTCGGCCGATTTTCCTGACGCGCCGCACGCGCAAGATTCGTTCGGGCATGGGGTTATGGAAGAGGTAGCTACAATCTTACGCA
>DATFXR010000792.1:0-7782 GCA_035315685.1 Vicinamibacterales bacterium
GCAGGCGGGCAGCGGCGCCGGCAACAATCGCAGCAACTACGACATGTCGGCACTGTTCGACAAGGAGCTGCAGAAGGCGCAGCAGACCAACTACGAAACGAAGTCGAGCTCCGAACAGCGCGAGGACCAGAACCAGAGCGCCCTCGACAAGATCAAGGATCTCGCACGCCGTCAGGACGAGCTCCTGAGGAAGCAGCAGGAGCTTGCCCAGAAGCGCACGCAGATGAGCGAAGAGGAGCTCAAGCGTCAGCTCGAGCAGCTCACGCGCGATCAGATGGAACTGCGCCAGAAGGCCGAGGAGCTCGCGCGGCAGCTGCAGGCGAAGACGGGGCAGGAAGGGCAGGACGGGAAGAAAGGGCAGGAGGGGCAGGACGGGAAGAAAGGGCAGGAAGGGCAGGACGGGAAGAAAGGGCAGGAAGGGCAGGACGGCAAGCAGGGACAGGAAGGAAAACAGGGGCAGCAGGGCCAGGCGGGGCAGGCCGGGCAAGCGGGCCAGAGTGGACAGTCCGGTAGTGACGCCGGGCAGCGGATGCGCGATGTGACCGAGGAGATGCGGAGCGCCGCGAGCGAGCTGCGACGACAGGATCCCGGTCAGGCGAGTGCACGCGGCAGCAAGGCGCTCGACAAGCTGCGCCAGCTGCAGCAGCAGCTCGAGTCCGCACGTCCGGACGATCGGCGTCGCGCGCTCGGCGACATGCAGCTCGAAGCGCGGCAGCTTGCGGATGCACAGCGGCAAATCGCATCCGAGCTCGCGAAGACCGGTCAGGGCGACGCGGGGAAAGACACCGTCCGGCGGCTCGCCGGTGAAGAGGAGCGCCTCGCCGACCGAGCGCGCAAGCTCGAGCAGTCACTCAAACAGTCGGCGGCCGGCGGTCAGCGGTCCGGAGCCGCGCGAGAGACGCCGGGCGCAAGCCGTCAGTCGAACGGCGATGCAGGCGACGCAAGGGTGTCGGCCGCGGCCGCCGACGCAGGAAAAGAAATCGAGCGACAGAAGGTCGCCGAACGCATGGACAAGGCGGCGGAGGCGATGCGCGGCGCGTCGGACGAACCGAAAGGTGGCGGCCGCGGAAACACCGCGTCGCGCGTGAGCGACGACGCGCGGAGTCAGGTTGGCACGCAGCAGGACCTCGCACGCGCGCTCGACAAGATTGCGGAGCGGCTGGCGTCGGCAACCGGCGCGCAGGACAGCGAGTCGCAGAAGCTGTCCGACCAGCGGGCGCGCGCGCAGGAGCTTCGCGATCGGCTCGATCGGGCTGCCAACGATCTCGCGAAAGCCGGGCAGGCAGGTCAGGCAGGTCGGGCGGGTCAGGCAGGTCGGGCGGGTCAGGCAGGTCGGAACGGCGGACAGAGCGGTTCGAGTTCGCAGAGCGCGTCGGGCGATTCCGGACAGACGGGTCAGGGCCAGAGCGGCGGCGGCGGGACCGGCGCCGATCTCGAGAAGCTGCGCGACGAGTACCGCCGTCAGCTGCAGGAAACCAGGGATTTCATGGATCAATTGCGCCGCGACGATCCGAGCTTTGCGCACGGCGGGGGTGGCGGGTTCACGTTCGAAGCGCCCGACCGGATGACGCTGTCTGCGCCCGGCACGGAAGCCTTCAAGCAGGACTTCGCGAAATGGGAAGAGCTGCGGCGTCAGGCCACGCAGGCGCTCGAGAATGCGGCGACGTCGCTGTCGAAAAAGCTGCAGGCGAAACAGGCGAAGGATCGCCTCGCCGCCGGCACTGATGACAAGCCGCCGGCTGCGTATCAGAAACAGGTCGACAACTACTTCAAGGCGATCGCCTCGAAGAAGAAACCGTGAGGACTACCGGCTGTCGACTGACTACCGACTGACCGACCACCGACTGACTGACTACAGACTGTCGACTGACTGACGACTGTCGACTTGTGACTGACGACTGATGCATTTCGCCTATCCCTTTCCTCTGTGGCTGGCGATCGTCCTCGCGGCGGCGATCGCCGGACTCGTTTTCCTCGAGTACCGCCGACCGCTCTCGCCGCTGACGCGTTTCCAGCGCGGCGTGCTCGTCGCCACGCGCGCGGTCGTGCTTCTCGCGCTGGTCACGTTCCTCTTCCGGCCGATTGCCATCCTGCCTCCCGCGAGCACGCGCGATGCGATCGTTCCCGTGCTCGTCGACGTGTCGCGCAGCATGCGGCTCAACGACGCTGACGGCCAGACGCGCCTCGCCCGCGCGACAACGCTGCTCAGGGGCGACTTCGGGACGGCGCTGTCGTCGCACTTCACCACCGAGATCTACAGCGTCGGCGACACGATTTCGCCGGCGAAAATCGACGCGCTCTCGGCCGACGCGCGACGCACCGATCTCAGCGGGGCGATCGCTGCCGTCCGTGAGCGCTACCGCGGTCAGCGCGTCGCCGGCGTCGTACTGCTCTCGGACGGCGGAGACACCGGGGCGGGAGGGGCAGGAGGGGCGGGAGGGGACGTGAGCGGTCCGCCGGTGTTTGCGATCGGTATCGGGTCGCCAGACGGCCCCCGCGATCGCGAAGTGCTCGGACTCACGGCCGGAGATCCACGGCTCGATCAGGCGTCAATCGATCTGCATGTGACCGCCGTCAGCACAGGGTTCGGTCGTGCGCCGTTCACGCTTCGCGTGCTCGCCAACGGCCAGCCGCTCGACACACGCCGCATCGTGCCGCAGGCCGACGGCTCGCCGATCGAAGAGATGTTCACGGTCTCGCCCGATCTGCTGAACGCGACGGTGTTTACCGCGGAAATCCCACGAGACGACTCGGAGGTCGTAGCCGAGAACAATTCACGCAGCGTGCTGGTCAACCCCGCTGGTCGCAAGCGCCGGCTGCTGGTCCTCGAAGGCGCGCCGGGTTTCGAACACAGCTTCGTCAAGCGCGCCTGGGCCGCCGACCGGGGGCTCGAGATCGACTCGGTCACGCGCAAGGGCAAGAACGCCGAAGGAGTCGATACGTTCTTCGTACAGGCTGGCGCAGGCCGCGCCTCCGCGCTCACCGGCGGATTCCCCGCGACCCGCGAGCAGCTGTATGCCTACGACGCGGTCGCGATTGCCAACGTCGAGGCCGACTTCTTCTCGCGCGCGCAGCTCATGATGATTGCCGACTTCGTCGCCGAGCGTGGGGGCGGGCTGCTCGTCCTCGGCGGCCGTTCGTTCGCACAGCGTGGGCTCGCCGGCACGCCGCTGGAGGAGGTGCTGCCGGTCGAGCTCAACGATCGGAAGGGCGGGCTGGTTCGGGCGTCGCTGGGATCGATCGATCTGCCGCCGCACAACAAGATCACGCTCACGCCTGACGGCGAGACGCATCCGATGATGCGCATCGGCGGAAGTGCCGACGAGACGCGGCGGATGTGGTCGGCGCTGCCGGCGCTCGCGGCAAGCGCCACCGTCGGCGGCCCGCGGCCGGGCGCGTCGATTCTCGCGCTCACCACGGCACCCGGCGGCGGCGTCTTTCCGGTCGTCGCCGTGCAGCCGTACGGCCACGGCCGCTCGATGGTTTTCGCCGGCGAGGCGTCGTGGCGCTGGAAGATGATGGTCGCCTCCACCGACCGCAACTACGAGTTCTTCTGGCGTCAGGCGGCGCGCTGGCTGTCGACACCGGCGCCGGACCCGGTTGCGATCACCGTGCCCGACGCGCCTGAAACCGGCGACTCGGTGTCGATCGACGTCGAAGCGCGCGACGCGGCGTTCGCGCCGATGGCCGACGCGTCGGTCGATGCGACGCTCACGCTGCCGGGCGGCACGTCGCAGCCACTCAAGCTGCGCCACACGGATCCCGCGAGCGGCCGGTTCACCACCGCGCAGGCGCCGAGCCAACCCGGCCTGTATCGGGTCCATGCCGAAGCGCGGCGCGGCACGACGCCCCTGGGATCAGCCGATCGCTGGATGTTCGTCGGCGGCTCCGACCGCGAGTTTGCCGACCCGCGGCTGAACGAAGGCTTCCTCCGCCGCGTCTCGCGCAACTCCGGCGGCCGCTACGTCCGCGCCGCCGACGCATCGCGCATCCCGGGCTGGTTGCAGACGACTGCGCCGCAGAACGCCGCGCCTGAACGGCGCGACCTGTGGCACGAACCGTGGGCGTTCGCGTCGATCGTCGTCCTCCTCGCGGCGGAATGGATCTTGCGGCGGCGGTGGGGACTGCGATGAGGCTGCAACCCCGCCGCCGCGCGATGGACCCGACGAAGCCACGAAGGCACGAAGTCCGCGGTGTTCGTCTTCAAAGATGCGGCCGTTCGTGTATTTCAGAGGCAATGTTCTTCGCGGTCTGTGCGGCCCTTGCGTTCCTGTTCGCGGCGCCGACCCTGGCGTCCGCCGGGGAACGCTACGCCCTGATCGTCAGCGGCGCGGCGGGTGGCGACCAGTACGCTCAGAAGTACGCCGCCTGGCGCACCACGATCACGTCGATCCTGCTGGACAAGTACAAGTACCCCTCCGACCACCTCGTCGTGCTGGCGGACGCTGAAGCAGAAGGCGTTCGTAAGTCGACGCGCGAGAACGTGCAGCACGCGCTCGCCGATTTCCGGAAGCGGCTGACGAAAGACGATCAGCTGCTCGTGCTGCTGATCGGACACGGTACGACCGCGGACGGCGACGAAGCCAAGTTCAATCTAGTCGGTCCCGATCTCACGGCGACTGAGTGGGCGCAGCTCATTCATCCGATTCCCGGCCGGCTCGTTTTCGTGAACACGACGGCGGCCAGCTTCCCGTTCCTCCGCAAGATCGCGGGACGCGGGCGGGTCGTGCTCACCGCGACCGACGCGTCGGCGCAGCAGTTCGAAACCGTGTTCGCCGACTATTTCGTGAAGGCGTTCGGCGCCGACGGGGCGGACGTCGACAAGAGCGGCCGCGTGTCGATGTGGGAGGCGTTCAGCTTTGCGAGCGCCGGCGTCCGCAGCTGGTTCGAGCAGAAGGGACAGTTGCCGACCGAGCGTGCGCTGCTCGACGACACCGGCGCCGGCGTCGGCCGGGAGGCACAGAATCCAGGCAACGACGGCGCCCTCGCGCGCGTGACGTATCTGCAGCCGGAGCCGCCGCTTGCGCTTCCGGCGGACGGCGCAAAGGCCGCCCTCGTCCGCCGCCGCGCCGAGCTCGAATCGCAGCTCGAAGAGCTGAAGGCGCGCAAGGAGAATATGCCGCCGGACCAGTACGAGGCGGAGCTCGAGAAGCTGTTGATCGAGATCGCCCGCATCGGCGCGCAGCTGCGGACCAAGAGCTGAGGGGGGAACTGGGGACTGGGGACTGGGGACTGGGAAAACAGACACGCGTTCTCCCAGCTCCCCCGCGAGCCCCCAGCTCCCAGCCCCCAGCTTCCAGCTCCCAGCCCCAACTCCCAGCCCCGCGTCAGTACCGATAGTCCCGCTCCTGCTCCCACGGATCCAGTTCGCGCCGTCTGAACACGAAAATCCCGCCGACGCCGGCGACGAAGCCCACGACGTGCGCGGCGAAGGCGACGCCGCCGCTGCCGTGCGTGCTCGCCGTGACCGCGAGCGTGCCGGCGCTGAACAGCTGCATCAGGAACCAGAACCCGAGCAGCACGATCGCCGGCAGCTCGACGATCTGGATGAAGATCCACGGAATCAGCGTCAGCACCCGCGAATGCGGATAGAGGACGAAGTAGCCGCCCATCACGCCGGCGATGGCGCCGCTCGCGCCGATGGTCGGCAGCATCGACTCCGGGTCCACCGCCACCTGCCCGAGCGCCGCCAGCATCCCGCAGAGCAGATAGAACACGATGAAGCGGCCGTGCCCGACGCGGTCCTCGACGTTGTCGCCGAAAATCCACAGGTACCACATGTTGCCGATCACGTGCGACCAGCTGCCGTGCAGGAACATCGACGTGATCAGCGTCGGCCAGGCGAAATGGGCCGGCACGACGCCGTAGACGGTGAGGAACTCGTTCAGCTGCTCGTGCGGCAGCGACACCTCGTACAACCACCCGATCGCGTTCAGCACGATGATCGTGACAGTAATGTAGGGTGTCGTCCGTGAAGGGATGACGTCCCGCAGCGGGATCATCCGAGCATTCTACGTGCTAGAGTGCGCCGATGAAACGCGCCCTGCTCGCTCTGTGCGCGACGACCGCACTCGCCGCCCAGCCGGCGACGCCGCCCGCCGACGCCGACTGGCGATCGTATGCCGGCGATCTCAGGAACCACCATTACTCGCCGCTCGCCCAGATCAACGCCGCGAACTTCACCAGCCTCGAGGTCGCGTGGCGGTTCAAGACTGACGCGCTCGGCCCGCGCCCCGAGTTCAAGCTCGAGGGAACGCCGCTGGTCGTGAACGGCGTGCTCTACACGACCGGCGGCACGCGGCGGGCGGCAATCGCGCTCGACGCGGCGACCGGCGAGCTGCGCTGGATGCACGCGGAACACGAGGGCGCGCGCGCGGCCGCCGCGCCGCGTCAGCTCTCGGGTCGCGGCCTCGCCTACTGGACCGACGGCCGCGAGGAACGCGTTCTCTACATCACCACCGGCTACCGCCTGGTCGCACTCGATGCGCGTAGCGGTGCGCCGATCAGGACGTTCGGCAAGGACGGCATCGTCGATCTGAAGGAAGGCGCCGTCTTCGGAAAGGAGCAGCCGATCGATCTGGTCACCGGCGAGATCGGCGTGCACTCGACGCCGGCGATCACCAGGGACGGCGTGGTCATGGTCGGCTCGGCGTTTCTCGAGGGCGGCACACCGAAGACGCACAACAACACGAAGGGCCTCGTCCGCGGCTTCGACGTCCGGACCGGCAGGCGCCTCTGGACGTTCAACACGATCCCGCGGCCGGGCGAGTTCGGCAATGACACGTGGGAAAAGGAATCGTGGGCGGTGAACGGCAACGTCGGCGTCTGGAACCAGATCGCCGCCGACGAGGATCTCGGGCTCGCGTATCTGCCGGTGGAGACGCCGAGCTCGGACTTCTACGGCGGACTGCGCCCGGGCAACAACCTGTTCGCCGAGAGCATTGTCGCGATCGACTACAAGACCGGCGTCCGCAAGTGGCACTTCCAGCTCGTGCACCATCCGATCTGGAACATGGACATCGCCGCGGCGCCGATCCTGGTCGATCTCACCGTCGCCGGCCGGCCGGTGAAGGCGGTCGCGGTCATGGGCAAGCAGGCGATGCTGTACCTCTTCGATCGCGTCACCGGTGAGCCGATCTTTCCGATCGAGGAGCGTCCGGTGCCGCAGTCCGACGTGCCCGGCGAAAAAACCGCGCCGACGCAGCCGTTTCCGACCAGGCCACCTCCGTACGATCATCAAGGCGTCACGCTCGACAACCTGATCGACTTCACGCCGGAGCTGCACGCGGAAGCGGTGAAGATTGCGGCGCGCTACAAGATCGGTCCGATCTTCACGCCGCCGCCAGTGAGCAGGGCCGAAGGACCGATCGCCGGCTTCCGATCGTCTGGTGGCACGAACTGGCCGGGCGGTTCGTTCGATCCCGAAACCCACATCGCCTACATCCCGTCGTTCACGTCGTTTCCGATCCTCGGCCTGCTGCCGCCGCCGAACAAGGAGTTCTCCGATCTGCCGTATGTGTCGGGCAACGCGCTGACCGGTGTCCGCTACATCTCGGGCCCGGGCGAGAACGTCGGCGCTGACGCGCCGGCACGCAACGGTCCAGGCGGCCAGACGGCGACGACCAACGATGGCGCGGTCAACGCGAACGCGTCGCCGCAGGGTCTGCCGCTGCTGAAGCCGCCATACGGCCGCATCACCGCGATCGACCTCGATCGCGGTGAGTTCGTGTGGCAGGTGGCGCACGGCGAGACGCCCGACAGCGTGCGCACTCATCCGGCGCT
>DATFXR010000793.1:0-2463 GCA_035315685.1 Vicinamibacterales bacterium
GTTCGGGCTCTATGGTGCATGCGCGATCACGGCGGTCACCGTGCAGAGCACCAAGGGCGTGGAATCGGTCGCCCCGCTCTCCGCCGATCTGGTCACAGCGCAGATCGAAGCCGTCGCCGGCGACTTCACCATCGCGGCCACGAAGATCGGCATGCTGGCCACCGCGGCGATCGTCGAAGCGGTCGCCGCGACGATCGAGGAGCTCGACCTGCCCCTGGTCGTCGTCGATCCCGTGCTCGTCTCGACCAGCGGAGAGCGCCTGCTCGAGGACGACGGGGTTGAAGCGTTACGCAACCTGCTGCTGCCACTCTCGCGCGTCGTTACGCCGAACGTTCCCGAGGCGGAAGCGATCAGCGGCATCCGCATCACCTCGCCCGACACGCTGCGAGCCGCTGCGCGACGGATTCACGACATGGGTGCTCGCGCAGTGATCATCACCGGCGGCCACGAACCAACGAACCCAGAACCCAAGAACCCCGAACCCAGAACCAGAACCCCGAACCCCGAACCCCGAACCCCGAACCCGGTCGTCGTCGACCTCCTCTTCGACGGCCGAGGCTTTCACGAGAGCCGCGTCGCGCGAGTCGCCTCGCGCCACACCCACGGAACCGGCTGCACGTTCGCGTCAGCCGTTGCGGCGTGCCTCGCCGTCGGCCGCGACCTGCCCGACGCAGCGACGCGCGCCCAGGAATACGTCGCGGGCGCGATCGCGCACGCACCCGGCCTTGGACATGGCCGCGGCCCCCTCGGCCATTTTTGGGCCGGTATAATGAAGACGTGACGACGCCGCTGTTTGCGATTGGACCGGCGCCGCTCGAGGTGGAACGCGTCGCGGTTGCCGCGGCCGGCGCCGCAGGAACCGAAAGCGGCGCAGACGGCGCGGTCGTGACGTTTCTCGGCCTCGTGCGCAACCACAACGTGGGGCGGCGCGTCCGATATCTCGAGTACGAGGCCTACGAACCGCTCGCGCTGAAGGCATTCGAGCGGATCGCGGCCGAGATTCACGAGCGCTGGCCGAGCGCGCGCCTCGCAGTGCACCACCGGATCGGCCGGCTCGAGATTGGCGAGGCGAGCATCGCCATCGTCGTTCGATCACCGCATCGCGGTGACGCGTACGCGGCGTGCCGGTATGCGATCGAGCGCGTGAAGCAGATCGCGCCGATCTGGAAGCGCGAGTTCTTCGACGGTGGCGACGTCTGGATCGAGGGGGCGACCGCAAATCCCGACGACGAGCGCGCCCGCGCCGAGGCGGAGCGGGTGGCATGCGCGTGACGGTGCGGCTGTTCGCACGGCTCCGGGACATTGCCGGCGCGTCGGAACTGTCGCGGGATCTGGCGGCCGGCGCGACGATCGGGGACGTCTGGCGGCAGCTGACGCGCGAGTTTCCGGACTTCGCCGGCTACGAGCGATCGATCTCGACCGCCGTCAACGCCGACTACGCGCGCATGGATCGCGTGGTCGCCGACGGCGACGAGGTGGCGTTCCTGCCGCCGGTCTCAGGGGGTAGTTGTGTCGAGGGCACAAACGTCTACGACGGACACAGACGCGGGTAGCCCTCTTTTTGCCTTTGTTGTCCTTTGCGACGTTGACTGGGTTTTTCGTATGTTCGACAAATTAGCCGCGGAAGAACAACGCTACGAACAGCTGATGGCGCGCCTCGGCACGGCGGAGGTGCAGAGCGACGCGGCCGAGTACCGCAAGCACGCCAAGGCGCTCGCTGACGTCGAGCCGCTGGTCGAGAAGTTCCGCGAGTACAAGAGTGTCGCGGTCGACATCGCCGGCGCGGAGGAACTGGCTTCGTCCGCCGACACCGAGATGCGGGAGCTCGCCAAAGAAGAGCTGAAGTCGCTGCTCGCCCGTCGCGACGCAATCGTCGGGGAGCTGAAAATCCTGCTGATTCCCAAGGACCCCAACGACGAGAAGGACGTCGTTCTCGAAATCCGCGCCGGCACCGGCGGCGACGAGGCGGCGCTGTTCGCCGCCGACCTGTTCCGCATGTACACCAAGTTCGCCGAGCGCAACGGCTGGCGCCTCGAGGTGATGTCGAGCAGCGACACCGGCGTCGGCGGCCTGAAGGAAGTGATCGCGACGATCGAAGGCCGCGGCGTCTACAGCAAGCTGAAATACGAAAGCGGCGTCCATCGCGTCCAGCGCGTGCCGGCCACCGAGGCCAGCGGCCGCGTCCACACGTCGACGGTCACCGTCGCGGTGCTGCCTGAAGCCGAGGAGGTGGACGTGCAGATCAACGACAAGGATCTGCGCGTCGACACGTTCTGCTCGAGCGGCCCGGGCGGCCAGAGCGTCAACACCACCTACTCCGCAGTCCGCATTACTCACATCCCGACCGGCGTCGTGGTCTCGCAGCAGGACGAGAAGTCGCAGATCAAGAACAGATCGAAGGCGATGAAGGTGCTGCGCGCGCGCCTCTACGAGATGGAGCTGCGCAAGCAGCAGGAAGCGATC
>DATFXR010000794.1:0-2460 GCA_035315685.1 Vicinamibacterales bacterium
AGGCGCGCGCCCTCGCCGTCGAACGCGGTCTTCGTATGCTTGGCCTTGACGATTCGCCAGGCGGTGAGCACGTGATCTACGGAAACACGCCGTGCTCGAGCCGGCCGATCAGCGCTTCGACTTCGCGCGCGCCGAGTCCGGTCTTCGCGAGATCGAGCGGAACCGCGCCGCCGAGGCCCGGCTGCGGCCGGGTGAGCCAGTCGGCCGCCGCCGCCGGATCGCCTTCGAAGAGCGTGAGCGCGAGGCCGAACAACCGCGACGCGCTGAGCAGGCGGTCCGATTCCTCCGGCAGCAGCCGGCCCTCACCTTTGCGGCGCGTCAACGTGCGGCGCGGGATGTCGACCAGTTCGGTGATCCGGTCGAGCGGCAGCGAGGTATTCCGCTGAAACCGCTCGAGCGTGCGGAAGGGGAATCCACGCATGATGCTGCGCAGGAGTCCCGGCGCATCGAACGCATCGAGGCCGAGGAGCACCGCATACGCATGCGGTCCCGGCGATCCGTGCTGCAGGAAATCGTGGAAGCGGGCGACATCGCGTTCGGTGGCCTCAGCCGGGTCACGCGACGGGGAGACAGCGATGGCGGCGGAGCGGGCCATATGGCCTCATTATCGAGCCAAATGGCCTGAACGTCAATCGCTGCGTGCCAGAGCCGGCCGTGGCCGTCGAGCCCGGCGGCCCGGCCTTGGATCGATCGATACGGCATGAGCGGCGAAGGCGTCCGATCATCTGCCGATCTGACGATCCGCTGACCTCGGTGTTGCGGTGCCGCGCCGCGTGGCAAAGATAAAATGATCCGATGAAGCGAACGCTGATCGCTGTGCTGTTGACCGTCTGCTCGGCCGCCGCGGTCGCGCAGGAACGCGACCGCTCGAAGATTCCCGATCAGTACAAGTGGAACCTCGCGGACATCTATCCGACTGAGGCGGCGTGGCGGAGTGCGAAGGACACGCTCGCCGGCGGGCTGTCGCAGATGAAGCAGTTCGAAGGCAAGCTCAGTTCGTCTCCGCAGATCCTCGCCGACGCCCTCGATCGTCAGTCGGCGCTCGACAAGGAGCTCTCGCGTCTCTACGTCTACGCGGGCCTGCTGGCCGATCAGGACACGCGCGACGGCACGCACGAGGGCATGCGGCAGGAGATGGTGCAACTGGCCGCGACGTTCGGTGCGCAGACGGCGTTCATCGAGCCGGAGCTGCTGCGCGCGGGCAAGGCCACGCTCGACCGCTTCCTCGCCGACGAGCCACGGCTCGGGGTCTATGCGTTCTATCTCGGCGACGTGGCGCGCCGCGCCGCGCACACGCTGACCGCGAGCGAGGAGAAGATCCTGGCCGACGCCGGTCCGTTGTCGGCCGCACCGTCGAACGCCTTCACGATCCTCTCGAACGCCGACTTTCCCTATCCGACGGTGACGCTGAGCGACGGCAAAATGGTCAAGCTCGATCAGGCCGCCTTCGCCGATCTGCGCGCGCTGCCGAACCGCGGCGATCGCGAGAAGGTGATGTCCGCTTTCTTCACCGCGCTCGGCAGCTTCCGCCGCACCTACGGCGCGACCATGAATGGTGAGGTGCAGAAGGTGGCATTCATCGCCAAGACGCGGCGCTACGAGACGGCTGTCGAGGCGTCGCTCGACGGCGCGAACATTCCGGTGTCGGTCTACACCCGGCTGGTGGACGGCGTAAACCGCAATCTGCCCGCGTTCCACCGGTATCTCCAGCTTCGCAAGCGGATCCTCGGCCTCACCGATCTCCACTACTACGACCTCTACGCGCCGCTGGTCGGATCCGTAAAGCTCGAATACACGCCGGAGGAAGCGCAGGCGATCGTCCTCGACGCGGTTGCCCCGCTCGGGACCGAGTATCAGGCGACCATCCGTCGCGCGTTCAAGGAACGCTGGATCGATTTGCTCCCCAGCGAAGGCAAGCGCACCGGCGCCTATTCCAACGGCGGCGCCTACGACATCCATCCGTACCTGCTGATCAACTTCATGGGCAAGTACGCCGACGTCAGCACGGTTGCGCACGAGCTCGGGCACACGATGCAGAGCTACTTCTCGAACAAGACCCAGCCGTACCCGCTTGCCAGCTATCCGATCTTCGTCGCGGAGGTCGCGTCGACGTTCAACGAATCGCTGCTGATCGACTCGGTGCTGAAGACGATCAAGGACGACGACACGCGGCTGGCGCTCCTCGGCAACTACCTCGAGAACATCAAGGGCACGATGTTCCGGCAGACGCAGTTCGCCGAGTTCGAGCTGCGCATGCACGAGATGGCGGCAAAGGGGCAGCCGATTACCGGCGACGCGCTGGCGAAGCTGTATCTGGACATCACCAGGAAGTACTACGGCGACGCGCAGGGCATCTGCAAAGTCGACGACTACATCGCGCACGAGTGGAGCTACGTGCCGCATTTCTATCGCGACTTCTACGTGTTCCAGTACGCGACGTCGTTCATGGCGTCCGAGGCG
>DATFXR010000795.1:0-6720 GCA_035315685.1 Vicinamibacterales bacterium
GGGCAGTCAAACCCCCGAAGTGGATGTCGGTCAGCCCTCTAGGGCCAGCGAATTCCTCATGAAAAACGGCGTAATAACGAGAAGAACGCCCGGGGGGACTGGAACGAACAGGGGGGTGTCAGCGGCTGCCGAAGCGGCGCCCGAGCGGGCCGTCGCCGAGGCGACTGAAGTACTCGTAGGAGCTGCGCGACATTTGTTCGATCGCGCGCTCGCCTTCGGCTTCGTTCCGCAGGAACGTCGTCATGACGCAGAACACGTATGGCCGGTTCCTCGCGTAGACCACGCCGGCATCGACGCGAACGCCATCGAGCTCACCCGGCTTGTCGGCGGCGGCGACGCCAGCAGGCAGCCCCTTCCGCAGACGGCTCTCTTTCGGCTTCTTCAGCAGCGTGATCGCATCGGGCATGGCGTGGCCCTCGTCCGCGTGACCGGTGCCGTGCATCGCCTGCAGCAGCCGGACGATCTCGTCAGGAGTGGAAACGTTCTCGTCGCCGCGACGCGCGGCCGCCGTATCCATCATGTGACGCCGGAGCTTCGTGCCGGTCAGCCCCAGCAATTGCATGCGCCGCGCGACGTTGTCCATGCCGAGCCGATCGATCAGCACGTTGGTGGCGGTGTTGTCGCTCAGGGTCACCATCAGCACCGCGTAGTCTCGAATCGACAGCGTCGGCGTGCCCATCTCCACCAGCACGCCGGTGCCGCCGACCGCCTTCGAGCGATCGAGCGCGAGCGTGTCGTCGAGGCGGATTCTGTGCTCCTCCACCTGCTTGAACAGCTCGTAGACGATCGCGAGCTTGATCGTCGACGCGGTCGGAAACGTCTCGCGCTCCAGATGCGCGAACCGATCGCCGGACGTCAGGTCGATGATCTCGTAACCCACCACACCGTCGACCTGGGCCGCAATGTCGGCCAGGCGGCGCTCGAATTTTGACTTCAATTCGGCGGAGGTGGACGTCTGCGTCGCCGGAGCTGCGCTCAGCGGCAACACCGCAAGAAGCATCGCCGCAATTAAGAATTTGGAATCAAGAATTAAGAATTCGTTCACACGCGCGACGATCCGGGTTGTCGAAGTCATGGCACGAATTCTTAGAGTGCGTTGCAAAATTAGCTCGAGGCGGGTCCTGTCCGCGAACAGCCCCACCGGGTGCTCGCCAGAAGAGCACTTATCACGGCCCACACCTCCGCGCCCGGCGGGGCGGCCCCGTTCGCGGCCACCCGCGAGCGAGCTAATTTTGCAACCTGCTCTTAATTCTTACTTCTTAATTCTTAATTGCTCAGCCGGTGATCTTCAGTGCCACCGCAGTCATGTCGTCATTGGGCGGCGTATCGGCGCGGAACTCCTGGACGGCCGCAAAGATCGCGTCGACGATCTCGCGGGCCGGGCGCGATCGGGTGTCCGCCACGACGTGCAGCAGCCGCTCGGCCCCGAACTCGCGGCCGAGCGCGTCGTTTGCCTCGAACACCCCGTCGGTGCAGAACACGAACAGGTCGCCCGGCGACAGATCGAACGACAGCTCGTCGTAGGTGGAACCAGCGAAGGATCCGAGCGGCACGCCGGGCAGCTCGATCTGCGCGACCGAATCTCCGCTGCAGCGAACCGGGTACGGCAGCCCGGAGTTGGCGAGTGTCACCGTGCGGCGCTTGAGATCGAAGACCGCGTAGCAGAGCGTGCAGTAATACTCCTCGAGCTGCCGCTGATGGAGGATCGTGTTCGTCGACGCAAGGACGCCCGCCGGGCCGAAGCGCTCGGGCGCGTAGCGCCGCCGGAAGGTTCGCGATCGAATCAGCTCGCCGGCAAAAGCGCTGTAGAGCGCCGCCGGCACTCCCTTCCCGGAGACGTCACCGACGGCAACGACGAGGTTGTTCGGCTCGGGCGCCAGAAAGTCGTAGAGGTCGCCACCGAGCTCGCGCGCCGGCGCAAAGCGCGAGTAGACGTCGACATTCTTCAGCCGCTTCGGCAGCTCGGTCGGCAGGAGTGCCGCCTGCACCCGCTGCGCGAAGCGGATCTCCTTCTCGAGACGGACTTCGTTGGCGCGAATCGTTTCGTAGAGCCGCGCGTTCTCGATCGCGACTGCCGCCTGGCTCGCGAGCAGCGTGAGGATTTCGACGTGGCTCTTGGTGAAGGCGTCGAGCTCCGGGCTCTCGAGATCGAACACGCCGATACAGCGATGCTTCAAGAGCAGCGGAATCACCAGCTCCGATCGCGCATCGTCGACCACCTTGATGTAGCGCGGATCAGTCGACACGTCGGGTACCACGACCGGCTCCTTGTGGAGCGCAGCGTAGCCGACCAGGCCGACGCCCAGCTTGACGCGCGGCATCGTCACCTTGTCGCCGTAGCGGACCGCGACCTTCATCTCGAGCTCGCCGGTTTCGTCGTTGAGCAGCAGGATGCCGAACGTGCGGTAGTCGATGACGCGGCGCGTGAGGTTGGCGATCCGCGTCAGCAGCTCGTCGAGGTTCAGGATCGCGCCGAACTCGCGGCCGATCTCCGACAGCGTCTCGAGCGTGCTCGTGTACTCACGCTCGTGCTCGACGAGCAGCGCGTTCTCGATCGCCACCGCGACGTGCGCGCCGAACTGCCGCATCATCGCCTCGTCCAGTTCGGTGAACTGGCCAGGCGTGTCGCTGAGCAGGTTGAGCGCACCGATGACGCGACCCTTGCGGCGCAGCGGCACGACGAGCTCCGCGCGCGATCCCGGAACCGCTTCGACGTAGCGCGGGTCCTGGTGGACGTCGTTGACGAGAATCGGCTGGCCTTCCGCGACTGCCGCGCCGACCAGGCCGCTGCCGACCCGCAGCCGCAGCGTGCGGGCGACATCTTCCGGATACCCGACCGAGTAGGCGACCGTCAACTCGCTCCGCTTCGGATCGAGCAGATACATCGCGAACGCGGTGAACTTGGTGAGCCGCGAAATGAGCTGGGGAATCTTCTGAAGGAGCTCGTCGAGATCGAGCACCGACGCCACTTCGCGCCCGAGCGCGAAGAGCGTCGCCAGTTGGTCGGTGGAGTTCGCCTGCGCGGCTCCCGTGACGTCGGTCACTGCCAAAGTATAATCGCTTCCTTGCGATGGACCTGACGCTCCCGCTGGACAACGCGGCAATCGAACGGATCCTGCCGCACCGTTTTCCATTCCTCCTGGTCGATCGCATCATCGAGCTCGAACCCGACAAGCGGATCGTCGGCGTCAAGAACGTCGCGATGGACGAGTGGTACCTCTCGCGCTCGCGCAGCGGCGTCGCGGTGATGCCGCCGACGATCCTCACCGAAGCGGTCGCGCAGGTCGGCGCGATCCTGATTCTCGCGAAACCCGAGAACCGGCAGCGGCTCCCCTTCTTCGCCGGCATCGAGCGCGTGCGCTATCGCCGCGCCGTGCACCCCGGCGACGTCGTGGTGATCGAAGCGAACGTCGTGCGGCTGCGCAGCCGCATGGGCATGCTCGAAGGCGTCGCGCGCGTCGACGGCAAGTCGGTCATTGCCGGCACCATGACCTTTGCGTTGAGCGATCCGAAACCTGATTGAGTAGTCGAACTCCAGCTCGTCCTTGGCGTGACCAGCACAGCGGCACCATGGCATTCGAGTTGCTCTACAGGTGGCCGGAGCGTGGGATTGAGAACTGGAGGACCGACATGTTGGAAACGATCGCGGTCATTCTGATCGTGCTGTGGCTGCTCGGAGTCGTCAGCGGCTACACGCTCGGCAACTTCATCTATGTCCTGCTGGTCATTGCCATCGTGCTGTTCCTGGTGCGGCTGGTCAGCGGACGACGGGTGGTGTGAACAACACTCGTCAAGGGCTGATGGCTTGGATGGCTGATGGCTAAATGGTAGATGGCACATGGTTAGTGCCTCATCGACCATGAACGATTCAGCCATCAGCCGTCTCCGGCTTTCACGAGAAAACTGCCAGCCAGCACGACGAGGGCCGCGATCCCGATGCGCGGGCTGAAGGATTCCTGGAGCACGAGCGTGCCAAGAATCACGGCGATGATCGGGTTGACATACGCGTACAGCGAGACCGTCGCCACCGGCAGGTGCTTCAGCGCATACGCGTATGCGGAGAACCCTCCGATAGCGCCGACGAAAATCAGGTAGATCAACGCGCCGGCCGACCGCGGCGCAAACCGCACGTGCGCCGTCTCGCCAAGCGCGAGCGACGCCGCCAGCAGGACGATACCGCCGAACAACATCTCGAGCGCGGCCGTCGCGAGAACGTTTTCGTGGATCGCGTGCCCGCGGCCGCGCTTGCGCGCGTACGACGAACCGATCGCCCACCCCGCGCACGCGATCTGCGTCGAGATGACGCCGCCGAGGAACGCGCGGCCCGAATCGTCGACGTGAATCTCGGGCCATACCAGCAGCACGATTCCGCCAAAGCCGACGATCAAGCCGACGATTCGGCGCACCGTCAGCGGCTGGCCGTCCGGCATCAACGCGTCGATGCCGACCATCCAGAACGGCGACATCGCGACGAGCACCGCCGTCAGTCCGCTCGGCACGGTCAGCTCCGCCCAGACGACGGCGCCATTGCCGAACCCGAGAAGCAGGATGCCGAGCAGCGCCAGCGCGGGCCATTCGCGTCGTCGCGGCAACGATTCACCGCGGGCTGCGAGCACGGCGACCAGCAGCGCGCCGGCGGCGATCCATCGCAGCGCCGCCATCAACAGCGGCGGAATCGTCTCGAGCGCGATCCGGATTCCCAGATAGGTGGTGCCCCAGATCAGACAGACGGCGACGAACGCGAGATAGGCGCGGGTGGCCGGAGCGTGGGCGGGAGTCGCTGTGAATGAACCGGTCGTTCGATGAGTGTACTGCGCCGGCAAGTCACTCGTCAGACCGGGGCGGTGGCACGGTAGAATGGAGTTCCGATGGGTCGCAAATCATCCGCAAAGGCACAGGCACGGCCGTCAACGTCCGGTTCCGGCGGTGAGCCGCCCGAGCTCTCGCGCCGTTCCTACACCGGCCTGCTCACCGTGGCGATTGTCGTGCTGGCTGCCGGCGTCGGCGTCTACGTTGCGACGCGCCCATCGCAGAGCGAGCCGCCGGCCGCGGCACCGGCGCGGCCCGCGCAGGTGACGCCCGACGGTCCGGCGGCGAACGCCAGGTTCGGCCCGCACGAACAGGATCAGCTGCCGCCGCTGCCCTACGATCCTGCGCCCGCGCGTCCACCTGACGTCGTGCGCGCCGCCTACCTGTTCGCAGCTGAGCATCCTGAGATCGCCGGCTACGTGCCGTGCTATTGCGGATGCGAGAACATGGGTCATCGCGGCAACGACGAGTGCTTCGTCAAGTCGCGCAACGACAAAGGCGACGTGATCGAGTGGGAACCGCACGGCATGACTTGAGCGGTGTGCCTGGACGTCGCGCGTGACGCGATGCAGATGCATGCCTCCGGCGCGTCGGTGACAGCCATTCGCGCGGCCAACGAAAAGAAGTGGGCCGGGTTCCAGGGCGGGCACACGCCGACGCCGAAGCCCAAGTGAGCGGGATTTGGGATTCGGGAGTCGGAGCCTCGGCATTCGGAATTCGGGCGTCGCGAGTCGCGAGTTGGTTAGTCCGCTCTCCCGTGACTTCCGCGTTCCAGCGATCGTAGAAGGCCGTGAGTGAGTTGGCCCACGGATGCCGAGAGGCTTTCCATCCGCTCCTTGTCGCTTTGTCGAATGTACCCGAGACGATCCGCAATGATCAGTTGCGTTTCGAGTTCGGCATGCTCGCCTAGCGCGATGACGAGGCGGCTGATGTATCCAGCCGTCTTGTGCCGCGTGCCTTCGGCGATATTCGAAGGAACCGACACGGCCGATCTTCGAGTGTGCGATGCCAAACCGAAGCGCTCATTGGGCGGATATTTGTCGGTGATCTCGTAGACGAGCAACACGAGATCGATGGCTTTCTGCCAGCAAACCAGATCCCGGTAGCTGTTGATATCGGACACGCGGCGCCATCAGCAGGATGGATGCCGCGCGAGATCGATCTCTAACTGTTGACGAGAGCAGCCGCGCGCGTGAATCTGCGACCCACGAGGGGTATCGCGGACTCATTCAGCGATTGACATCAAATCCCGAATCCCAACTCCCGAATCCCAACTCCCGAATCCCGACTCGCTATAATCCCGACGTGGACCGACGCGCGGCGGCGTTTGCCAGGCTGTTCGAGGCGGTCCACGAGGGGGTCTACATCGGCTCGATCGGCCCGGACTCGTCCGCGACGATCGCCGCGAATCCGCATCTCAAACTGATCTTCGGCTACGCCAGCGAGACGGCGGAAGCCGACGTGCGCCCGTTCGATCGCGACCGGTTCATCGATCCGCAGGCTCGCATCGCGCTGCTCGAACGGCTCACCAGCGACGGCTCGGTCAAGGACTACCTGCTGCGGCTCCGCCGCGCTGACGGCAACGCCGTGTGGGTGGAGCTCACCGCGCGCGCCGACGCGCTCGGCGATGACCACACCGTGCGCGTCGAGGCGCTCGTCCGCGACGTCAGCGAGCGCAAGAAGCTCGATGACGAGACGCGCGACATCTATCATCAGCTGCTGCAGGCGGAGAAGATGGCGGCGCTGGGACAGACCGTCTCAGGCGTCGCTCACGAGCTGAACAACCCGCTGGCGACGATTCTGAGCTGGGCGGAGCGGCTCTCGCAGCGCACGGCGCTCGAGGAACCGGTGCGGCGCGGCCTCGAGACGATCCTCTCCGAGTCGGAACGCGCGGCGAAGATCGTCCGCAAC
>DATFXR010000796.1:0-3510 GCA_035315685.1 Vicinamibacterales bacterium
TCGGGAATGCCGTCGCCGTCGATGTCGGCCATCGCCTGGTTCACGATCTGCTGCGTCTCGGGCACGATGACGTGCCGCTCCCACGTCGGGTTCTCGTACCAGCCGAGTCCGGTCTGCTGCAGCGAGTTGGCGATGACGTCGATCTTGCCGTCCTTGTTGAAGTCGGCGACCGACACGCTGTAGCCGCTGCGGAAGTTGGCGTCGATGTCGTGCGGCACGAAGTCGACGGGGCCCGCCGGAGCGGCGCCGCGCAGCGACACGGACGCGACCACAGCCGGGAGCATCGCGGCGAGAACGAGCAGCTTCGATTTCATGCCGCGGATTATCGCACGGCGCCTCCCACGAAGGCACGAAGACACGAAGAAACACGACGGTTTTCTTGTACAAAGATTACTTCGTGCCTTCGTGTCTTCGTGGGCGCCTTCAGGACGCGGCGAGCTCGCGGAGGGCGTCGCCGGTGATGCGGAAGATCGTCCACGTATCCATCGGCTCGGCGCCGAGTTTCTTGTAGAAGCCGATCGCCGGCTCGTTCCAGTCGAGCACCGACCACTCGAAGCGGCCGCAGCCGCGCTCGACGGCGAGTCTGGCCAGATGCACGAGCAGTGCCTTGCCGTAGCCGCGCCCGCGGAACTTCGGCACGACGAAGAGATCCTCGAGGTACAGGCCCGGCCGGGCGAGGAACGTCGAGTAGTTGTGGAAGAAGAGCGCGAAGCCCGCCGGCTCGTCGCCAGCGTAGCCGACCACGACTTCGGCCGACGGCTGCGCGCCGAACAACGTCGCCCGCACGCGGTCTTCGGTGGCCACCACCTCGTCGGCCATCCGCTCGTACTCGGCGAGCTCCTTGATCAGGCGGAGAATCAGCGGCACGTCGCGCTCGGTGGCGCGTTCGATGCGAAGCGATCCGATCGTCACATCCATGTGATGCGTTTCCCTTCGGCGGAATCCTTGATCAGCATGTCGAGGCGGCGCAGGCGCGTCTCCTCTTTCTTGGCGCTCATCACCCAGAAGGTGAGCACCTTCCGATATCCCGGCGGCTGCGCCCGAAAGAACGTCCACGCCTCCGGGTTCGCCTTGAAGCGGCGCGTCAACGCAGCGTCGAACGCAGCCGGTCGGTTCTCGAACGAGTACCGCTGTGTCCGCTTCGGATCGCGCCGTTCGTACACCGCGCGCCCGACGTCGGCGACGCGTCCGCTCGCGAGCAGCTCTTTCATCCGCTTCAGGTTGACGGCGCTCCAGATGCTGCTTGCCGTGCGCGGCGTGAACCGCTGCACGAAGCTCGCCTCGTCCACGCGCTTCCTGACGCCGTCAATCCAGCCGAAACAGAGCGCCTCGTCCAGAGCTTCCTTGTAGGTGAGGCCGCCTTTGCCGGACGCTTTCTTGTAGAACCCAATCCACAGCTCGCGCGTCGATCCACCGTGCGCCTCGAGCCACGCACGAAAGTCGGCCGCCGACTTGAAATATCGAAGCTTCATGGCCCCCCGAAAGCAACCGCAGAGACCGCAGAGTTCAAACTCTTAGATAACGTGAGAAAGAATTTATCTGCGTTCTCCGCGTTCTCTGCGGTTGCTTTCCCCAGTTCCCAGTTCCTCACGATTTCTTCAGCAGCGCAATCTGACCACCGTGATACGCTCCGTGCTCGACGACACCATTCAGCATCACCGACACCGGATACTCTGCTCCGGCGACCATGGCGTCGAGCTGCGCGTCCTGCAGCCCGCGCGTCGTCTGGGCGAGCTCGCGATGGCTCGTCGCGAGCCGTTCCACGTCGCGCGCCCACGCCTCACGACCCTGATCCGGCGGAGGCGGCCAGTCCTGCTCCGGTGTCGGATCGACCACTTCACCGCCGACGCGCCGCTTCACAATCTCTGCCCACGCGGTGATGTGCCGCACGATCTCCCAGATGCTGTGCCCGCCCGAAATCGGCCGCGCCGCGGCACGTTCATGCGGCACGCCATCGAGCACGTCGGTGAGAGCCGGTCCATGCCACATTGGGCCCGACACGGTCCGCTCGATCCGATTCGCAATCTTCGCTGCACGGGTCATAAACCCTTTGCTCCTGGCGTTCGTCTACTGACAGGGAAAGCAACCGCAGCGATCGCGGAGAGCGCAGAGATTTCTTAGGTCTCGAGCTGACAATGATTTAGGCTTTCTGCGGTCTCTGCGTGCTCTGCGGTTGCTTTTCCCCACTTTCGCCATGCTGAATATCAAATTCGCGCTACGGACGCTCTTCAAGACGCCGTTTGTCACGATCGTCGCGATCGTGTCGCTCGCGCTCGGCATCGGCGCGAATGCGGCCATCTTCTCACTCTTCAACCAGATCCTGCTCAAGCAGCTCGACGTGACCGAGCCGGCGCGACTCGTCAATCTGTCTGCGCCGGGGCCAAAGCCCGGCTCGCAGAGCTGCAATCAGGCTGGTCCATGCGAGGCCGTCTTCAGCTACGCGATGTTCCGCGATCTCGAGCGGATCCAGACGCCGTTCACCGGTATCGCCGCGCACGTCAACTTCGGCGCCAACCTCGCCTCCGGCGGACAGACCGAAAACGGCGAAGGCCTGCTCGTGTCGGGCGGCTATTTTCCCGTGCTTGGCGTGCCGCCGGCAATCGGTCGCCTGCTCGGACCAGACGATGACCGGACGATCGGCGAGTCGCACGTCGTCGTGCTGAGCCACGCGTACTGGCTGCGGCGGTTCGGCGGCGATCCGGGTGTGGTGAATCAACCGATCACGGTGAACGGCCAGGTGATGACCATCGTCGGCGTGGCGCCGCGCGGGTTCGATGGTACGACGCTCGGGCAGAAACCGCTGGTCTTCGCGCCGATCACGATGCGTGGCTTCTCGCAGCCGTTCAAGGGATTCGACAACCGTCGCAGCTACTGGGCGTACCTGTTCGCGCGGCTCAAGCCGGGCGTCTCGATCGAGCAGGCGCGGGCGGCGCTGGCGCCGCCGTATCACCAGATCATCAACGACGTCGAAGTGCCGCTGCAGACGGGCATGAGCCCGCAGACGCTGGCGCGGTTCAAGGACAAGCCGATTCTGCTGGAGGACGGCGCGCGCGGGCAGAGCAACGTGTCGACCGAAGGGCGCGCGCCGCTCACGCTGCTGCTCGGCGTCACGGCGCTGGTGCTGGTGATCGCGTGCGCCAACATCGCGAACCTGCTGCTCGCCCGCGGCGCATCCCGCTCGAGCGAGATGGCGGTGCGGCTGTCGATCGGCGCCGGTCGCGCGCAGCTGATCAGGCAGCTGTTGGGTGAGTCGATCCTGCTGGCGATGTTCGGCGCGATCGGCAGCGTCTTCGTCGCGCACTGGACGCTCAATCTGATCGCGACGCTGCTGCCTCCCGAGGCGACCGACACCATCCGCCTCGAGATCGACACCGCCGCCGCGCTCTTCTCCGGCGTGCTCGCGATCGGCAGCGGCCTCCTGTTCGGCCTGTTTCCTGCGCTGCACAGCACACGGCCCGATCTCGTCTCGGCACTGAAGGGCCAGAGCGGACAGGCGTCGGGCGCGCGCTC
>DATFXR010000797.1:0-14134 GCA_035315685.1 Vicinamibacterales bacterium
TGGAGATCAGCGCCGGCAACTATGGCGGCAAGCTCGGGAAGCACCATTTTCATCTGCAGCAGCTGACGGTGTAGCGCGAAGGCGATCGTGCGGATTCTCGTGTACGAGTTTGCGAGCGGAGGCGGGCTCGTGGGACGGGACGTTCCGGCGTCGCTGTCGCGCGAGGGTGCCGCGATGCGAGCGGCGCTCGTGCGCGATCTCGCCGCGATGCGCTGCCATGAGATCGTGACGACGGCGGACGGCCGCGTCCGACCCGCGCTGCCGCCTGACGTTGAAGTCGCGGTCCTGCCCGCGGGAGATCGCGCCCGCGAAGCGGCGCTCGATCGGCTGATCGCCAGGGCTGATGGCGTGTGGTTGATCGCGCCGGAGAGCGATCGGTGTCTCGAGCGTCTGGCTGCAAGAGCGGAGCGCCAGGGAAAGGTGCTGCTGGGATCCGGCTCGCGCGCGATTGCGGGTGCGTCAGACAAGGCGCGGCTGCCCGGGCGGCTCGCCGGCGCCGGCGTCAGCCACCCGGTGACGCAAGCCCTCGGACCACGTGACGATCCGCCGCGTCATGCCTGCAGGATCGGCTATCCGATTGTCGTAAAGCCCGCGCGCGGCGCCGGCAGCCATGGCGTCAGTCTGGCAAGAAACGCTGCATCGCTCGATCGCGCAGTGACGCTCGCCCGGTCGGCGACGCGTGGCGCAATCCTCCTCCAGCAGTACATCGCTGGCACCGCCGCGAGCGTGTCGCTGCTCGCCGACGGCGATCGCGCCGTTCCGCTGACACTGAATGCGCAGACGATGGGATCGTCGCCGCCGTTTGCGTATCGGGGCGGCGTGACGCCGCTCGACCATCCGCTCGCGTCGCGGGCGATCGCCTCGGCTGTCGCCGCGTGCCACGCGCTGCCGGGGCTGCGCGGCTTCGTCGGCGTCGATTTCGTCCTCACCGACTCGGCCGCGGTCGTGATCGAGGTGAACCCGCGTGTGACGACGGCGTACCTGGGTGTCAGGGCTGCGCTCGCCGAGAACGTCGCCGCGCTCGCCCTGGCGGCGTGTGGCGGCGATCTGCCGCCTGCTCCGCAGGCGGTGCGCCAGGTCCGCTTCTCGGCGTCCGGCCGCCTCGCGTCCACGGCAGGGCTCGCGACGCCCGACGCGCGCGAACGCGAAGGAACGTCGAAATGATTTCATCACCCGAACGCCGCGGTTTTGTGCTTTCGTGGTGCCGCCTGAATGGCTGACACGATCCTCGGGTGGGACGTTGGCGGCGCCAACATCAAGATGGCGCGCCTCGACGCTGACCGGTCGCGCCCGCCGGCCGTTGTCGAGCGCCCGTTTCCGCTCTGGCGCGAATTCGATCGTCTGGCGTCGGTGCTGGCGTCGCTCGCCCCCGCCGCCGGCCCTGCACCGATCATGGCCGTCACGATGACGGCGGAACTGGCCGATTGCTTCGCGACCAAGCGCGACGGCGTCGGCTTCGTCATCCGCGCATTCGAAACGGCCTTTCCCGCCTCCGCGCTCTTCATCTACGGCGTCGATGGACGATTCCGCTCCAGCGAACAGGTGCGGCACCGGCCGCTCGACGTTGCCGCGGCCAATTGGATGGCGACCGCGACGCTCGTCGCTCGCGCTGCGCCGAGCGCACTGGTGATCGACGTGGGCAGCACGACGACTGACATCATTCCGATCGCCAACGGCCGTGTGGCATCGGTAGGCTTCAGCGATCCGGCGAGACTGCGCGTCGGGGAACTCGTCTACACCGGCTGCCTGCGCACGCCAGTCTCTGCGATCGTTCGATCGGTGCCGCTTCACGACGGACGATGCCGCGTTGCGGCGGAGCATTTTGCGATCACGGCCGACGTGTATCGGTGGCTCGGGCCGATCGCGGAAGCCGACTACACGTGCGAGACTCCCGATGGCCGCGGCCGGAGCGAGACCGAGGCCGGCGCGCGTCTCGCGCGAATGGTCTGCGCTGACGGCGAGATGCTTTCGACGGCGGACATCACCGCAATCGCCGATCACGTGGCGCGAACGCAGACGCGGCAGATCGCGCACGCGATCCGGCAGGTGATGCGGCGCCTGGCCGCCGGTCCGCCGCCGGTTGCGGTGGTCGGAGGCAGTGGCGCCTTTCTGGCGAGGGCCGCCGCGGAAACCACCGGACTCGCCGCACACGATCTCGCCGAGCACCTCGGAGCGGATGCGGCCCGCGCGGCGCCGGCCGCCGCTGTCGCCTGGCTGCTCGCGGAACTGATGATGACCACGAACGGATGACCGACCTGCGGATGAACGAGCGGGCATGGCTGCTCGCCGATCAATGCGCTGACCGTGCCGACGAACTGCGTGTAACGGTCCGGACGCTCGCGAGCGGCGCCCGCGTGATCGACGCCGGCATCGATGCGGCTGGCGGTCTGGCCGCCGGACTGGTTCTCGCCGAGCTCTGCATGGGCGGACTCGGGCGCGTCGAGCTTGCCTCGCTCACGATCGGCGGCGAGTCATGGCCTGGCTTGCAAGTCTGGACCGACCACCCGGCCGCATGCTGCATGGCATCGCAGTACGCCGGCTGGGCGATCAACCCGGACGGCTTCTTCGCGATGGGCTCCGGACCGCTGCGTGCGAAAGCCCGCGTCGAGAAGGAGTTGTTCGCGAAGCTCGGCTACGCGGACGAAGCCCGACGCGGCGTGCTCGTGCTCGAGGGGCGAACCCTGCCGACCGACGCGGTCGCGCAGTGGGTTGCCGGGAAGGCCGGCCTCGCAGCGTCCGCCCTCACCTTTGCGATCGCGCCAACCGCCAGCCTCGCTGGCGGCATTCAAATCGCCGCGCGCGTGCTCGAGACCGGTCTCCACAAGATGGACGCCATTGGTTTCGATGTCACGAGGGTGGTCAGCGCGTTCGGCACTGCGCCGTGGCCGCCCCTCGCGCGCAGTGACATCCGCGCGATCGGCCGCACCAACGACTGCATTCTCTACGGCGGTCAGGCGCGATACGTCGTACGAGCGGAGGATGCGGAGCTCGCCGCGCTCGTCGAACGGCTGCCTGCTTCGGCCTCGTCCGACTATGGGACGCCGTTCTACGACATCTTCAAGCGCTACGACAACGACTTCTATAAAATCGACCCGATGCTGTTCAGTCCGGCAGAGGTCTGGCTCACCAGCGTGACGAGCGGACGGACGTTTCACGGCGGTCACGTAAATGCGGACGTGCTTCGGCTGTCGCTGAACGACTGAAAAGGGCTGATCGCTAATTCAGCCATTTAGCCATCAGCCATCAGCCATCGACTGTGATGCGCGTCATTATTCTCAGCAAGCCCGGGTGGCATGCAGACCAGTTGTGCCGCGCGCTCGACGAGCGCGGACATCATGGCCGCGTGCTGCCGTACGAATCGCTGGTCGCATCCTTCGGCGGCGGGCGCGCCGCCGCAAGCACGCTGTCGTGCGACGAGGCCTCCGTCCTCGACGCCGACGCGGTGCTGGTCCGCTTCATTCCGTCCGGATCGCTCGAGCAGATCATCTATCGGGTCGATGCGCTGCACTGGATCGAGGATCGCGGCGTGCCGATCATGAACGCGCCGCGGACAATCGAGCGGACGGTCGACAAGTTCTATACCGATGCGCGGCTTCGCGAGGCCGGGCTTCCGACGCCCGAAACCTTCGTCTGCGAGCGCGCCGCCGATGCGATGACGGCGATTCGCGCCATGCTCGACGACGAAGGTGGCGGCAGCACTGCACGCGCCGTCGTCATCAAGCCGATTTTCGGATCGATGGGGCACGGCATCGTGCGCGTGAACGATCCCGACGTTGGCTTTCGTGTCGTGCAGGCGCTCGATCAGCTCCGGTCGGTCTTCTACGTTCAGCGGGCGATCGAGACCGGCGGCCGCGACGTGCGTGTCTTCGTCGTCGGCGGCCGGGTGGTTGGTGCGATCGAGCGGCGCGCTGAAGATGGTGACTGGCGCAGCAACGTGTCGCGAGGTGGATCCGCGAGGCCGTTTTCGCTGCCCGCCGCATGGGGAGCGCTTGCGCTCCGAGCGGCGGCCGCGATCGGTGCCGATTACGCCGGTGTGGATCTGTTGCCGTCGACAGACGGCGGTGCGGTGTTCGTACTCGAAGTGAACGGCATCCCGGGATGGCAGGGCCTGCAGCAGGCGACAGGGATCGACGTCGCCGGGGCGATTGTGGATCATCTGGTAGACCGCGTCCGATCCGGGCGGTCCGCCGTGGTAACGTCCGCATGATCGCGGCCGCATCGGGAGAGGCAACGGGCCACTCGATCGCGGCGGTAGACGTCGCGATTGCGGCACAGCTCGCGTGCCTGCTCGAGGCGAGCGCTCCCAAGCCTGGAAACGTGTCCCGGGGGCGGCATTTTGCCGACGTGGGCTACGAGGCGTTCCTTGCGAGCGCCGCCGCGATCGGCGGTCCGCTGATTGAGGCCGGCTCACGTCCGCTCGGCGAGACTGTCCGCCTCGCGATCGAGGCGACGGCGCGCTGGACACGATCGAACACGAATCTCGGCATCGTGCTGCTGCTCGCGCCGCTCGCGCGCGCCGCACGCGTCTGGCTAAAGCCGGACACTACGGCCAAGACGGTCCGGCTGAAGCCGGACACTATGCACGAGGTTGCTGCACGCGATGCCCCGTCACCCGTAGTGTCCGGCTTCAGCCCGACCCTCCGCGACACTGTTCGAGAGGTGCTGGCGCAAACAACTGTCGACGATGCGCGCGAGGTGTATGCCGCAATCCGCCTGGCGGCACCGGGCGGACTTGGACGCGTCGCCGAGCAGGACGTCGCCGGCGAGCCGACCCAGACGCTGGTCGACGTGATGCGCCTGGCCGCCGATCGCGACGCGATTGCGCGTGAATACACAAACGCGTTCGCGTCGACGTTTCTTGTCGGCGTGCCGGCGCTCGAGTGCGCGCGCCGCGACAATCTCTCGTGGGACGATGCCATCGTGGAAACGTTTCTGACGCTCCTGGGATCGACGCCCGATACACATATCGCGCGCCGTGGAGGCGCCGCGCTGGCAGCTGAGGTGTCCAGTCAGGCCCGTGCTGTGCTGGCCGCCGGTGGTGTCCGGACCGACGAGGGCAGGATCGCGATCGAACGCATGGATCGCGCGCTGCGGGACCCTGATCACCTGGCGAATCCCGGGGCGGCCGCCGACTTGACGGCCGCCGCTATCTTCGTCGTCCTCCTCAACGGCGGCTGGCAGAGGTCGTCCGGAGCACCGGCGGGAAAGGGAGGGCACGATGCAGCATCGCGGTGAGTACAGCGTCACCGTCGCGAAAGACTATCTCGTGTTCGCGTCGGCGCATTTCATCACCTTCGCCGGACATCGGTGCGAGGGCCTGCACGGCCACAACTACCGGGCACGCGTCACCGTCGAAGGCGGCCTCGACGAAGAGACATGGTTCGTGTTCGACTTCGTGGTCCTGAAGCGCCTCATGCGGGAGCTGTGCGACGAGATCGATCACAAGGTGCTGCTGCCGCTTCAGAACCCGAAGATTCAGATCACTGAAGAGGCCGAGGCCGTGCTGGTTGCCGTCGAGGGCGCGCCGCGCTATCGCTTCCCGCGCGTCGATTGTTCGCTGCTCCCGGTGCCGAACACCACTGTCGAGATGCTCGCAGAGCTTCTCGCCGACCGCTGCCGGGAGAAGCTCGAAAAGCTGGGCGCGCGTGGACTCACGTCGATCGAGATCGAAGTGGAGGAGAACTTCGGACAGTCGGCGGTTTACCGCGAGAAGCTCCGATAGCCGGCCGCCGCGGCGATCTCGGCGACGCCGATACGACCGTCGTGCAGCGCCGTGGCGACGAGCGCGCCGTCGCATCCGGCGCCGGCCAGCCGCTCGAGATCCTCGGCGCCGCGCACGCCGCCGCCCGCTAACAACCTCGACCCGGTCGTGGCCGCGCGGATGCGCGCCAGCAGGTCGACGTCCAATCCGCCCGCGATTCCGACCCGCGCCAGATCGATCACCATGACCGTGCCGGCGCCAGCATCGTTCGCCCGCGCCGCCAGCGCGTGTGGCGCCTCATCCGTGGACACGCGGGCGTCCCTCGCGACAATCGGCTGACCATCGCGCAGGTCGAGGCTGAAGGCGACCTGTTCGCCGCCAATCGCCTGACAGATATCGCGAAGCGCGGCGAAATCACTCAGCGTTTCGAGCGCGACGACGACGCGTCGCGCGCCGAGCGCAAGCGCATCGCGTGCGCGATCGATTGACGTCACGCCGATGTCGAGCAGCAGCGGCGCGCCGATCGCCGCGATCGCTGCGATGAGCGTATCGTGTGACGGCCGGCCGCCGAGCGCATCGAGATCGGCGAGGTACAGCTCGCTGATACCCAATTGCTCGACGTACGCGTGGGCGACGTCGACGGCGTCACCAGGCCGGATCGTCGCGCCCGCGACCGACTGCACCGGCTGGTAGAGCTCGCGCCTGCCCGCGCGTGCGTGAACAGCCTGGCCGCCGCGCACATCGATCACGCCGATTACCTGCATGCTTCAGTGTACGCGCCGGCCGGCACAGAGAGCCGGGCCCGGCAAGAGGCGACCGTCGTCATGCCGAGCCGGTGCGCGGCCGATTAACGTGCGGTGTCGGCGTGATCGCAGGCGGCGCCAACCAGCGTCGACACGAGAATGAGGGGATTCTTTCCTGCATGCTCGAACGCGTGCGTCGTGCCGTTGGTAACCACAACGAGTGATCCCGGCCGGACTCGAGCCGGCTCGTCGCCGATGAGAATGGTGCCTTCTCCGGCGACGACATAGAGGACTTCGTCGTTACGCTCGTGAACATGCTGCGCGACCTTGTCGCGCATTTGCAGGAGGCGGACCGTTTCCAGAGGGTTACAGGCCAGGATCGATTCCTTGAGCGGTTCCTTCCCGATCAGGTTTTTATCGAGGTAATCGACAATCGACAGGCTCGTCGGCCGACCACCGGGCGGAGTCGCCGGCGGCGGCGGCGGCGCGGGAGCCGGCGGGGGCGGTGGCGGCGGCGCGGCATTCAGGACCACGTCCACCTGGCTGTAGGTGCCGCCGCGAATCGTAAACTCGCGCTCGAGCGTGACGTATCCATCGAGCTCGCAGCGCAGGCGGTAGGTGCCGTCTTTCAGGTCCGACACGACCGCCGTTCCGGCGCCACCCGTGACGAATTCTCCGGTTCCGGCGCCGGACAGTGAGAGACGAACTCCACTCAGGCCCGCTCCGTCCTGATCCCTCACGGCGATTCTCGCGGAACCCGGTTTTGACGATGCAGTCGCCGGTTTTTGTGGGGATCCTGACGGCTTCGATTGGGCAGCCTGGATCGACATCGTGCAGATGGCGGCGAGAGCCAACCCAGCTATAAGCGGTCTGATCATGGCCACACCCTTCCTCTGCTTACGAAGAGAAGCAAGATGCTTGCGGACAGAAGGATGCCGAATTCATGGCAGTTTCGCAGCTTCTCAACGGAACGCGTCACCGGGTAAACACAACTGGATGTACCCGTCACATATCGCGACACGGATCAGCGATTTCGCGCTGAGTCAGAATGAGCGCGACACGCGACCGATGGCGCTGTCAACCGCGGCGGCGACGCGGGCGCTCTTCGACGATGATGCGCGAACTGGCGTTCGCGTGTCCCGCCAGGACGAGCCACGCAGCCAGGGCTGCCGCCTTTTGCTCGGCCCGCCACGGCCCGCCGACGCCTCGGCCGAGCGCTGCGATTGCGTCTCGCAGCGCCTGTTCCGGCCGCTCCAGGATGCTGCCTGCCTGCGCGTGAAGGTCGCGCTCGCGCCAGATCGAGCACGGCAGCTTGCAACGGTTCGTCGCATCCTGTACGACACCGCGAAACAACTGGCCCTCGAGCGCGTGAATTCGAATGTGATCGTTCGCGATGAGCGCCGGATCGATCAAGCTGCCCACGACAACGCCAGCGCCCTGCACGGAATGCCCAACGGCGCGATACCGTCGAATCGTGTTGGTGACCGACTGGCGTCCGAATCGCTTCACGGCACCGATTAACCGGGAACGTTCGGAGCTGTCGGCTCGCGCGGTTCCGAAACCGGCGTGATACGGCTGTCGGGACTCGGGAATTGCCGGGTCGCTCAGATCGATCCGGCGACTGTCCAGGACGCGAGGCGAGGCAGCCGAACCAGCGAGCAGCACGGCGCTGGCCCAGCCGGACTTCACGGTGAAGCCAATCGCCGCGGCCGCACGGCGTTGAACCGTTGCTAGACGATCTGCGTCAGAGTTCTTCGATGCGGACGTTCTCGCCCCGACCGTCGATCCGCCGGTTTTCATTATGGTTCGGGCACCTGGCCGCGCGCCTGCTCGGCCGCGAATCCGCATGGGACGCCGTGAGGATGCGTGTTCCGGCGACCACGTTCGGCCCGGGCTCGCGCCGGCCATTCGCCGACTACTTCAAGGGGAAGAGCTCGGTGCCGGTGCGGTCGCTGGACGATATCTGCGACTGGCTGCGGACGTGCAAGTACGTCACCGACAGCGAGCTGTTTCATCAGCGCGACGTCTGGCAGCATCCGGCCGCTTTCGAGCGACGGCGCCGCGGCGACTGCGAGGATTTTGCCCTCTGGGCCTGGCGCAAACTGGCTGAGATTGGCATCGACGCGGAGTTCTGTGTCGGCCGCGTGATCGTCGCCGACCAGCCCGAGATCGAGCGCCAGCACGCGTGGGTCGTCTTGCATATCGAGGGAGCTGCGTTCCTCTTCGAGCCCGCCGCACACCTGCGGTCGCAGATGATCCGTCCGCTCGCCGATGTCATCGATGAGTACATCCCGCACTTTGCGGTGAACCACCAGTTCGACACGCAGGCGTTTGCCGGCTGCGTCGTCGACTCGTACAGCCGCCGCCCGCCCAGCACCGATCCGGTTCGCGCCTTCTAACCTGCCCGGCGCCCCCACACGGACAGAAGCCGATACGTCGCTCAACGCTGATCGTGCCGCAGTCGTGGACCGTGACTACATGTCAGCGTATCGCTTGGCGGCGGCGAGATCCCGGCGCAGTTCGTCGGCATTGCGACGAGGGCCGTACCCCGGCGTGTCGCGCTGGATGCGCCAGCCTTCCTTCAACGGTCCGGCATCGACCGTGTCGAATCCGAACTCGTCGAGCAGACGCGTCACCGCGCGCTTCGCGGTCGCATCGTCGCCGGCAATGACCAGCGCCCGCCGGTTCGGCGTGCCCGCCGGCCGTCCATCCGTCGTGAGCTGCGCGGCGTAAATGTGGTTGAACGCCTTGACCACCCTTGAGGAAGGCAGATGCGCCTGCAACAACTCGGCGGTCGTCGTCGACTCGTTGTCGAGCTCCGGGATGTGGCCGTCGCGCTGCGGATAATAGTTGTTGGTATCGATGACCACCTTGCCGGCCAGGGGCGCGACCGGTACCTGTCGGTAGTTCTTCAGCGGCACGCTGACGACGACAATGTCGCCTGCGGTGGCGGCCTCATCGGGCGTTCCTGCGCGAACCCGTGGACCGAGCTCCTTCACCAGATCCGACAACGTGTCGGGTCCGCGCGAGTTGCTGATCACGACATCGTGTCCGTTCGACACGGCGAGCCTCGCAACCTGACTGCCGATGTGGCCCGCTCCGATCAATCCGATCGTTGCCATGGCGCGATTATAGAGCGGACGTGCCCCATGGAATCGGCGCGGCCGCCCCGAACGCACGAAGACACGAAGTATTGGTCAATTCGATCCGATCTGAAGCTCCAGCGCCGAGACCGAAGCGGCGGGGAACTCCCAGACGCCGTTCCCGGCGAACGGTTTCTCCCGCGTCCGCATCACCTCCGCATCGTTCAGATACGACACTTCCACCTCGGGGTCCGCGGCGATCTCGAACACGCGTCCGCTCCTGACGACCTGACCCGCGATCTGAATCGTCGTGCTCACAGATTGCGTGCGACGAATGTTCGCGACGTGAAGGTACACCGTGTCGCCGCGGCGGCTCGCGACGACGTCGAGGCCGTCTGTCGGGCCATTCACGGCGATCGCGTGACTGCCGATGTGATGACGATAGAGCCGCATCACCCGCGCCACTGGTTGCAGGTAGGCGCGGTTGGTGCCCTTCGGTGTCGGAATGATCACCGCGTTGTTCTGCCAGCGTGTGCCACAAAAGTCCGCCGCGGTGGCAATCTTCAGCACATCACCGTGGCGCTGATGGTTGTTGAGGATGCGCGCGTACGACACACCGGCCGCCCATGTGGCGAGCACGTTGCCGCGGTCGCGGCCAGGAATGACGAAATGGCATTCGGTCATTGCCAGCGGCATGTTCCGCCCGCCCAGGCTGTCGCGAACCGCGCGAATCTTCGTGTCGGTGAGCTGCCACGCCGCCATCAGCTGTTCCCAGGTCGCATCCGGATCGCGACGGTACAACTCGCCGCGGAGCACCGGCCGGCGCGTCGAATCGGGATCGAACATGTGATGGAACGCGAGGTATTGAACCTGTTCGCCGGCGATCTCTGCCATGCGTTCCGCCCAGCCGCTATCGCCCCATGCGATCAAGCGGATCGACGGATCGACCGCGCGCATCGCCTTCGCAAACGCGACGGTCTTGCGCGCCGCGGTGTCGAGATCGAAGCCATTCCTGTCGTAGGACGTCTCGTTGCCGATCTGCCAGTAACGCACGCTCCACGGCGCCGCGTGGCCGTGTGCCTTCCGGGCGCCGTTGCCGGGATCGTTGCAATAGGCCACCCAGTCGGCCGCCTCCGATGCGTCAGCCGTACGCGCCTTGCCCTTGGCGGTGACGTACTGCTTGCGGCCGTCCGACTCGAAGTTGACGCAGATCAGCGGCTCGGCGGCAACCTGCCGGCACAGATCGACGAATTCGCCGGTGCCCACCTGGTTCGATTCGATTCCGCCCCACAGCAGGTTCAGCATCGACGGACGCGTGTCGCGCGGCCCGACACCTTCCTTCCAACGATAGAAATCCGCAAAGATGCCGCCCCACCGCATCATCGTCGGCCCGAGGTCGCGTGTGATCTCGACGACGTCCTCGCGCCATTGATCGCGCAGATGGTCCCACGCCGCTTCGACGGAACCATCGGTTGCGCCCAGCGGTTCCATGAACTGCATGTAGAGATACGGCGACAATTCGAACAGCGGCTGCGGATCCACCAGGATTGCGCGGTCGCCTGGCCTCTGAGCGTCGAGCCGCGGACGGGCGGCGGGGCGGAGCGCTACGGGGGCGGCAATGCCGACTGCCGCCATGGTCGATTCCGTGAGGAACGTCCTTCGGTTCACCGTTGCGTGCGGTGCGGCTGACGCTCAGCCGCAGTACGCGTACGCGTATCCGCGCTCCTGCGCGTGACCGACCGCGACGATACCGGAGGGCATCATGTGCGCGTTTCCGATCAGATGTGACGTCAGATCCTTGTAAACCTCCTCGGCGGCGCTGCCGGTCGAGCGGCCGAGGTTATCCGCATACCCGTGCGTGGAGTGGTCGCAGACGGCGAAATGTACCCCGCGCTTGACCAGGGCGTCGACGGTGGCCGCACCGTTGCTCAGCAGCCCCCGATACTCGGTCGAGTTGTACGCGTTCACGACAGCGGGGCCGTGGCTCTTCGGGTCGTTGAACTTCGCGCGCGCCGACAGGCCCGCGCTGTACTTGGCCCACATCGCGTCGTTGAACGCAAACGCCGTCGCCGCGTGCCGCAGACAGATCACGACGGCGACGTCGGCGTTGTCGAGGCCGTACCCCGTCTTGCTGGTCTCGAAGATGTTCGAGGCGAAATGCAGCGCCTCGCCGACACCCGGCGCCGAGACCGCATCGAGTATCGTCCTGTGCTTGCCGGCAATCTTGTCCAACCAGTCGTCCTCCGCGTGGCGCGCAGCCTGCCACGCTCCTTCGGGCAGTGCCGGTGCCGGCGCCGCGGACGCATCGACCCGCGCCCCCGCACCAAACGCGGCAAGCGCGGCGCCGACTCTCGAGAAGAACGACCGTCGGGCAACGATCAACGAAACGCTGGAAGGTTGCATGTCCACCTCGTTATTTCTTCGGCAGAGCGAAAGCGATGATCTCGTCGTTGGTGACCTCCGACCCGGTGAGGCCGCCGCCGGTGCTGACGACGGTGACGAATTGCCGTCCATCAGCGCCAAGGTAGGTGATCGGCGTCGTCTCGACGGACGACGGTAACCTGATCTCCCAGAGCTTCTCGCCGGTCGCGGTCGCAAAGGCGCGGAACCTGAAATCGTCCGTGCCGCCGACGAACGTGAGGCCGCTCGCGGTCAACACCACGCCGCCGGAACTGGGGCGTCCCGTCTCCTGCATACCGGCGGGCAACACGTCGGAAACGCCAAGCGTCTTCCGATAGACGATGTTGCCGGTGTCCATATTGACCGCGACGAGCTGGCCCCACGGCGTCGGCCCGCACAGCAGATGCCTTTCGGGATCGCCAAACCGGCGAGTCCCGGCGAGCGGCCCGGAATTGACGTAGCTGCCGTCCTGCCGCTGCATGATGCGCATCGGCTGAAAGATGTTGCTGATGTTCGAAACGAACAGATGAAGCTCGGGATCGTACGACGGTCCCCAGAAGTTGATCCCGCCCGCCGGGCCCGGTGGCGAAATGCTGTACTGGTTGAAGGCGATCGGCATGTACGGCCCGCCCAGTTTCATGTTGTTGTCGTCAACCAGATGCTCGCAGTAGGACTGATGCTGTGGCTCGCCCTTGTAGAGATTGTCCCGGGAGATCGTGTTCTGCGCCAGCGGCTCTGGCTTCACCGGGAACGGCTGCGTTGGAGATGCCTGCTCGCCGGGCACGTCGCTTTTCGGCACCGGTCGCTCTTCGATGTCGAAGATCGGTTTGCCGGTCACGCGATTGAGCGTGAACACCAATCCAGTCTTGTTGACGATGATGACGGCAGGGACCATCTGTCCGTCACGCCGCAAGTCGACGAGCAGCGGCGCCGACTGGGTGTCGTAGTCCCAGATGTCGTGATGCACGAGCTGGAAGTGCCAGAGATACCTGCCGGTGTTCGCATCGACCGCGACGACCGACGAGGAGAACAGATTGTTGCCGGGACGATCGATGCCGACGCGGTCGTTGTTCGGGGCGCCGAGCGGCATGTAGAGAATGCCGCGCTCCGCGTCGAGCGACGTGTAGCCCCACACGTTGACGCCCGATCGGTTCCTGGCGCTGTCGCCGCCCCAGGTGTCGTAGCCAAACTCTCCAGGCCGTGGCACGGTATGGAAGGTCCAGACCAGCTTGCCGGTCCTCGCGTCCCAGGCGCGTGTATCGCCCGCCGGTCCGGTGCCGCCGTTCGAGCCGCCTGGCCCCTCGCCGGTACCGGCGCCGGTGATGATCAGATCCTTGTAGATGGTCGGAGATGACAGCAGTGAGTAGGGCGCAGTCGTGCTGTCCCTCATCACCTCAGGCGTCTTCAGCGTGATGACGCCATTTTCACCGAACCACTCATTGAGCGTGCCGTCGGACGCTTTGATCGAGTACAGCTTTCCAGTCGTCGATCCGAAAATGATCGAGGCAGGGAGCGGAAGCCGGCCGCCGCCGGGCCAGAAGGCTACACCGCGCTTCGACGGCAGCTCGTTGTTCGGAAGCTGAAATCGCCATTTCTCCGCGCCGGTCGTGGCGTCCAACGCGATGACGGCGCCATACGGCGAGCCGAGATACAGCGTATTCCCGATCACGATGGGAATCGCTTCGTCTTCCCGCATCCGGCCGACGAAGCCCGCGGGTTTGAGATGAAAGCTCCACACCTGCTCGAGCGTGGCGACGTTCTTCGCGGTGATCTGGGTCAGCGGACTATAGCGGTTCGCGCTGTGATCGTAGTTGGTGCCCGGCCAGTCGGTCGCGCCGCGCGGTCCATCCGCGGTGCCGATGGCGGGAGAGGCCGCTGCCAGAAACACGACGGCCACCCCCACTGCGAATCGTGACGTCAGTCGCATAAACTGTGATTACTTCGGCGTTCCCGCCGCCGACTCGCTGAGGAACAGCTTGCGTCCGTCGGCAAACGTCAAGTCCCTGCCGACTGCCTTGTGCGTGCCGTCTTTCGCCTGAAAGCCGGTGACGATGATGTCCATGCCCGGGAGCAACGCGTTCTTCGTGAAGCCGAGTCGCAGCAACTGGTTCGGACTGCCGCCTTCGACCATCCAGTTCACGACGCCCTCCGGGCCTTTGACGTCGATGTGAACCCACGAGTGAGGATTGACCCACTCCATCACCGTG
>DATFXR010000798.1:0-2112 GCA_035315685.1 Vicinamibacterales bacterium
AGAGCAGCGAGCTCCATGACATCGTCGCGGAGAATCGTGTCGTCGCGCTCGGAGCCGGTCGAGATGATCGCGGCTTTCACGCCCGAGACGTCCTCCAGCCGCGCGATGTAGTTGCGCGCCGCCGGTGGCAGCTGCTCGAACCTGCGCACGCCGGCAGTGGGCGCCGACCATCCCGGCATCGACTCGTAGACCGGCTCGCACTCGGCCAGCTGCCGGACGTCGGCCGGAAAGTCGGTGAGCGTGCGGCCGTTGCTGCGGTAGGCCGTGCAGATGTCGATGCGCTCGAGCCCGTCGAGGACGTCCAGCTTGGTGAGCGCCAGGCCGTCGAGGCCGTTGATCCGCGCCGCATAGCGCACCGCCACCGCGTCGTACCAGCCGCAGCGCCGCGGCCGGCCGGTAACCGCGCCGTACTCATTGCCACTCTCACGCAGCCGATCGCCCGTCGCGCCCGAGAGCTCGGTAGGCAGCGGTCCCTCGCCGACCCGGGTCGTGTACGCCTTCGCCACGCCGAGCACGCGACCGATCGCCTTCGGCGGCAGCCCGAGGCCCGTGCACACGCCGCCGACCGACGCGTTCGACGAGGTGACATACGGATAGGTGCCGTGATCGATGTCGAGCAGCGTGCCCTGCGCACCCTCGAACAGGATCGACTCTCCGCGTTTCATCGCGTCGGTGAGCAGCACCGAGACGTCGCGGATCATCGGGCGCATGCGGTTGGCGTGACGCAGCAGCTGATCGAGCACCGGCTTCCAGTCCATGGTGCTGTCCTGGACCAGGCGGTTGCGGGCGGTCACGTTGTCGCGGATGTTCTCTTCGAGACCCTTGGGATCGTTGAGGTCGCCGACACGGATGCCGCGCCGCGCGATCTTGTCCTCGTAGGCCGGCCCGATGCCGCGCGACGTCGTCCCGATCTTCCGCTCGCCGCGGCGCGCCTCGGACAACAGGTCGAGATCGCGATGATACGGAAGGATCAGGTGTGCCTTTTCGCTGATCACGATGCGGTTGCCGACGTCGATGGCGTTGCGCGTCAGCTCGTCGATCTCGTCGAACAGCGCCGCCGGATCGATCACCACACCGTTGCCGATGACGCAGGTCACGCCGGAATGGAGAATGCCGGACGGAATGAGACGCAGGATGAACTTCGCGCCGTTCACGTACACCGTGTGGCCGGCGTTGTGTCCTCCCTGGTAGCGCGCGACGATCGAGAATTGCGGCGTCAGCAGGTCGACAATCTTCCCTTTGCCTTCATCGCCCCACTGCGCGCCGAGAACCACAGTAGTCATCAGTCGCAAGTCCCAAGTCTCCAGTCAGTCACAAGTCAGGAGCCGAACAGTCAGCAGTCGATGGTCGGCAGTCGATAGTCGGTAGTAGGTAGTAGGTAGTCGGTCCCGATAAACGGACTAAGATTCTACCTGAGTCGAGACCGGGCTGACGAGTTGCGACTGACGACGTGCGACTGACGACTTGTGACCGACGACTTTGTGACTGACTGACGACGTGTGACCTGCGACTGATGACTGCATGATTCAGCTTGACGGCTCGTCGCTGACCATCGAACAGCTGCTCGCCATTGCCGACGACCGCGAGCCGATCGCGCTCAGCGACGCCGCGCGTGCGCGCGTGCAGGCGTCGCGCGACGTGGTCGAGCGGCGCGCGCAGAGCGATCAGCCGGCCTACGGCATCAACACCGGCTTCGGATCGTTTGCCGACGTGAAGATCGCGCCCGACGCGCTCGAGGCGCTGCAGCTGAACCTCCTGCGCAGCCATGCGGCCGGCGTCGGCGAGCCGCTGCCGGCGCGCGCGGTGCGCGCGACGATGGCGCTCCGCGCGAACGTGCTGGCGAAGGGTTTCTCGGGGATCGGTGTCAGGACGCTCGAGGCGCTGATGGCGCTGGTCAATGCCGGTGTGCATCCGCGCGTGCCGTCGCGCGGCTCGGTCGGCGCCAGCGGCGACCTCGCCCCGCTCGCGCACCTCGCCCTCGTGCTGATCGGCGAAGGCAAGGCGGAGATCGCAGAGCCGGCGCCGGCCGCAGCGAGAAGCAACCGCAGCGTCCGCAGAGATCGCGGAGAAGAAGAATCTCTGCGTGTTCTGCGTTCTCCGCGGTTGCTGTCC
>DATFXR010000799.1:0-3144 GCA_035315685.1 Vicinamibacterales bacterium
GGCCTCAACAGCAAAATCATGACGATCAAACGGAAGGCCTGCGGATTTCGGAATCCGCTGAACTTCGAGACGGCGATCTACTTTCACTGTGGGGGACTGGACCTCTACCCACGCTAAACCCGGAAGCGCCAGAATTAAGAATTCGCGCCAGGTAGCCGCGACCAACGCGTGACAGCGAATTCTTAATTCCAAATTCTCAATTCTTAATTGTTCTTGTCCTCCCGCCCGTACCGATCCTCCAGCCTCACCACGTCATGCAACTCGGGCGTCGACACCTCGAAGATATCGCTGTCTTCCATCGCCGTCATCCGGTGAATCGTTTTGGGCGTGATGTGCACCCGTTCGCCAGGGTGCATCTCGCGTTTCTGGAGACCGCTGCCCTCGTCGATCTCGAACAGCAGCTTGCCGCTGTGCAGGTAAATCGTCTCGTCTTTCAGGTTGTGGTATTGCAGGCTCAGCGCATGGCCGGCGTTGACATGAATCAGCTTGCCGACGTAGCGATCGGTTTTCGCCCAATGGAGCTCGTAGCCCCACGGTTTCTCCACGCGTGTGATGTCACCGCTCACGAAGTCACTCCCTTGATCAGCGTCAGCCGGCCGAGGGCGGCCAGCAGCACGCGTTCGATGTCGTCGATGGTGGCGAGCTGCAAGACCCGGCGGCCGAGGGCGCGCAGTTCGTCGCTGCGCAGCTCGGCCAGCACCTGCTTCGCGACCGGAATTGCGCCGGGCGTCATGCTGAACTCGGTGAGGCCGAGCCCGACGAGCAGCGTCAGGATCGCCGGATCCGACGCCATTTCGCCGCACAGCGACACCGGAATCCGCTGACGTTGTGCCGCGCGGCGCACCATCAGGATCATCCGCAGGATCGCCGGATGCAGCGGTTCGTACAGCCGCGACACGCGCTCGTCGGCACGGTCCACGGCCAGACAGTACTGGATGAGATCGTTGGTCCCGATGGTGAAGAAGTCGACCTCCCGCGCCAGGAGATCGGCCGTGTAGGCGGCAGCGGGGATCTCGATCATCACGCCGATCGGCACCGGCGGGACCTGCTCGCCGTGCCGTGTCAGCTCGGTCACCGTCTGCGACACCATCTGCCGCGCCTCGCGCAGCTGCTCGACGCTCGAGACGAACGGAAACATGATTCGCAGATGCCCGTGGCTCGCCGCGCGGAGGAGCGCGCGCAGCTGGATCCGGAACAGGTCGGGCCGGGCGAGGCTCAGGCGCAGGCCGCGCAGGCCCTGGCGGCTCGCGCGTGGTTCGCCCGGCTCCCACGCCGAGTCGAGCGGATGCTGCGCGATCCGCGAGGCGAGCTGCTCCTCGTCGACGTCGAACGTCCGCACGGTGACCGTTCCCGGCGCCATCCCTTCGAGCATGCCCCGATAGATGCGGTACTGCCGCTCCTCGTCGCGATAATCGTCGGCGCTGCTGGCGACGATGAACTCGGATCGGTACAGCCCGATCCCTTCGGCGCCCGCATACCGCGCCGCCGCAAGGTCGTCCGGGAACTCCAGGTTGGCGTCGAGTCTGATCGGCACGCCGTCGGCCGTCGAGGCCGGACGCCGCCGCTCGCCCTCGATGAGCGCCGCCGGCCGCCGGTCTTCAGCGTGGTGCGCGGCTCGCGCCAGCTGCTCCGGCGTCGGGTCGACCATGAGCTCGCCGGCCGCCCCGTCGATGACGACGATCTGTCCCGCCTGCACCTGCTCGCTCGCGTTGTGCAGCCCGACGATCGCCGGCACGTCGAGCGAGCGCGCGAGGATTGCCGTGTGATAGGTGCGGCTGCCGGCGTCGGTCGCGAAGCCGCGCACCCTCGTCCAGTCCACCTGCGCCGCCATCGATGGCGTCAGCTCGTCGGCGATGAGCACGGACGATTCGTCGAGCTCGCGCAGCAGATCGCGCGCCGTCGTCGCGTGGGTGCGCAGATTCATGCGCAGCCGGCCGACCAGGTCGGCGACGTCGCCCTGCCGCTCCCGCAGGTACGGATCGGTGACCTCTTCGAACACCGCGCTGAACTCGTGAAACACCTGCTGCACGGCCCATTCGGCATTCACCCGCTGCTCCCGGACGATCGTCACCGCGCGCGGCAGCAGCATCGGGTCGTCGAGCATCAGCAGCTGGGCGTCGAAGAGCGAGGACAACTCGGGCCGCCGGCGGGACAACTGTGCCTGGATCTCGACGAGCTGCTGATGTGATCGCGCTCGACTCTCGTCGAGCCGACTGAGCTCCTGTTCGATTTTCGCCGGCGCGATCTGATAGCGCAGCACCTGCGCGCGGTGGATGAGCACGACCGCGCGGCCCGAGATGACGCCGTGCGAGACGCCGATGCCCTTCAGGACCTGCATGTGTCTTCGCCGAAGCCGGAACGAACGAGCGCGACGAGCGCCTCGACCGCGTCACGCTCGTCGGCGCCGTCCGCCGAAATGGTGATCGTGGATCCACGCGCCGCGGCCAGCAGCAGGATCCCCATGATGCTCTTTCCGTCCATCTCGCGGCGGTCGCGCGCCACTCTCACCCTGGCGTCGAATCGCGCCGCCAGGTGCACGAATTTCGCCGCCGCACGCGCGTGCATCCCGAGCTGGTTGACGACGGTGACGGCCTGCGAGGTCATGCCGGTGATTTCTCGCCGCGAAGCAGATCCGACGCGACCCAGATGGCGCTCCGCCCGTGATCGCGCATCGACTGGGCGACCGCGAGGAGGCTGGTCGAGCTCCGCAGGCTGGCCAGCTTGATCAGCATCGGCAGGTTCACGCCCGTAATCACTTCCAGGCGGTCGGTCTCGAGGAAGGTCATACCGAGATTCGATGGCGTGCCCCCGAACATGTCGGTGAGGAGCAGGACGCCGTCGTCGCCGCGCACGCGCTCGATCGCCTGCGCGATATCCTCCCGCGCATCGTTCACATCGTCGTGCCAGCCGATGGAGACGGCCGTGAATTGCGGCAGGTCGCCGACGATCATCTCGGCCGCGTTCACCAGCTCGTTCGCGAGCTGTCCGTGGGTGACGACGACAACACCAATCACAAGGCTCTATCGTAGGACAGATGGGAGAACTGGGTCACCGGGAGAGATGAACGAGTCGCGATGGATCCCTTGGGCGGGATGCGGCGTAATGCGAAGGATAGAGATTCGCCGTCCCATCCGTCCTACACCA
>DATFXR010000800.1:0-2199 GCA_035315685.1 Vicinamibacterales bacterium
CATCGACGATCAGGACATCGTGTCGGTGCTCTTCCGCATCCAGAGAAACTTCCTGCCCTGAGCGGCTGATCTCGGCAGGAAGCGGCCCCCGGCGGGAAGGCTTTTCACCATCTTCAGCTTCCCCCCGGGGGTCACAAAAAAAGCAGGACCGGCAGCGATGCCGGTCCTGTTTCTTTTTGTCCTTGCGCGAATTGCCCTCGGGCGAATTCCCTTCCGCGAACGGGTCGGTTCAGTGCGGCGGTGGCTCGACCGGCTCGTTCGGGGGCGCGAGGCGATAGCCGACGCCGAGCTCGGTCAACAGAATTCGCGGATGGTTCGGATCGGACTCGATCTTCTGGCGCAGCTTGCGTACGACGATGCGCAGGTAGTGCGTGTCGTTGATGTGCGGCAGGCCCCAAATCTCCTTCAGCAGCTCCTGGTGCGTCACCACGTTGCCGGGATACTGGGCGAGGATCTGCAGCAGCCGGTATTCCTTCGGCGTCAGCGTCAGCCGCTCGTCGTCGAGAAAGACGTTGCGCGCCGCCAGATCGATCTTCAGTTCCTGAATCCGGATGACGCTGTCGCCGGTGGTGGCGCGGGCCTTGCGACGCAGCACGACCTTCGATCGCGCCAGCAGCTCGGCCATGCCGAACGGCTTGGTAACGTAGTCGTCGGCGCCGAGCTCGAACAGGCGCACCTTCTCCATCTCGCCCGATTTCACCGACAGGATGATGACCGGCACGGTCGACCACGAGCGGATGCGCTCCAGCACCTGCGAGCCGTCGAGATCCGGCAATGCCAGATCAAGGATGATGAGATCGGTCGGCCGTAAGGTCGCGGCGCGGATCGCCTCGCGGCCGTTTTCCGCTTCGCTGACCGAGTAGCCGTCCAGCTCGAAGCCGCTGCGCAGGAAGCGGCGGATCTGTACCTCGTCGTCTACGACGAGCACGTTGGGTGCGGCGGTTTCACTCACTCGCAATGCTCTCCAGCTGTTCGACGTTTGCCGGCACCGGCAAACGTATGGTCACCGTCGTCCCCTTGTTCTCCCCGAGACTGGTCGCCTCGATCGCGCCGCCATTGGCGGCGACGAACGCGTTGGCGATCCAGAAACCCAAACCCGATCCGGGTGTCGATTGCAGGTGCCGGCGGCCGCGGAAAAATCGCTCGCCCAGGTGCGCGCTGTCCTCCGGCGACAGGCCGGCGCCTTGGTCGCTGACCGCGAGGGTGAGCACGCCGTCTTCCTGCCAGCCGCGAATCCTGATCGTCGAGTCGGGCGGCGAGTATTTGGCGGAGTTGGCCAGGATCTGCCCGAGCGCTTTCTCGATCAGGACGGCGTCGACGTGGACCAGCGGCATCTCGGCCGGCAGGTCGATCTCGATCGCGTGCGTCCCGAGCCGGCTGCGTCCGCGCTCGACCGCTGCGTTGACGACGTCGGCGACCTCGGCCCATTCGAGCCGCGGCTGCAGCGCTTCGCCGGTGATGCGAGTCGCGTCGAGCAGGTTCTGGATCTCGTTGTTCAGGCGATCCGACTCCTCGCGCACCACACTGGCGAGCGCGGCGAGGCGCGGTTCGCCGGCGACCGCCGGCGCGTTGCACAGCACGGTCGCGGCGCCGAGAATCGATGCGAGCGGCGTGCGCAGCTCGTGCGAAACCGAGCCGATCAGGGCGTCGCGGAACCGCTCGGACTCCGCCCGCATCCGCACCTCGGTGATTGCGTGCGCCAACCCGATCTGTTCGATCGTCGACGCCGCGTCATGGAGAACTGCCTCGATGCGGGCGCGGATCTCCTCCTCCGATTCCGGCGTCTGCTGTCCAAGATCGATGGCGACGACCCCGAGATCGGGAGTCTTCGGCGACACCGCGTGCACCAGCCAGAGGTCGCCGTGGTCGTCCGTGACCGTCATTCCCGTCGCCGCGTCGGTCTTGCCGGTGATGACCGCCGAGACGGCGTCGCGCACGCAGCACGGAACGTCGCGCTCGCCGATCGGCTCCGACCGGCTCGCCGGGCCGCGCGGCTCGAACAACGCGACCTTGCGGCCGAGGACCGTCGATAGATGTTTCTGGATCGCGTTGAAGATATCCTCGGTCGAATGCCCGGCCGCGAGCCGGCGCGAGAAGGCATAGAGATCGCGGATCTCCTTTTCGCGTTTGCGGACGATTTCCGATTCGCGACGCATGCCCACCGCGAGATAGGACGCGACCGTCGCGACGACGACGAAG
>DATFXR010000801.1:0-2925 GCA_035315685.1 Vicinamibacterales bacterium
CGGGCTGCCGATCTTTGCGATCTGCCGCGGCGTGCAGGTCCTCAATGTCGCGTGCGGCGGGACCCTCGTACAGGACATCCCGACGGAGATTACCGGCGCGCTGCCGCACAGCCTGCCGGTTCCGCCCAACCAGTCGTTCACCCTCGCCCACGAAGTGTGGCTCGAGAAGGACTCGCTGCTCTCGCGGCTGATGCGCGAGCGTCTCGGCGACAACGACAGCTGCGAAGTGAACAGCCGTCACCACCAGGCCGTGAAGGCGGTCGCACCTGGATTCATCGTCTCCGCTACGGCGCCCGACGGCGTCATCGAAGCGATCGAGGATCCGTCGCTTCGCTTCTGCCTCGGCGTGCAGTGGCATCCGGAGAATTTCTTTCGCACCGGCGAGTTCCGTCCGCTGTTCGAGGGCTTCGTCGAAGCATCGGAACAACAGGTCGGGTAGGGCGGGTGGGTCCCGCCCGACTTACCTGGACCCACCTGACCTACCTGTCCCACCTGACCTACTCGACTCACCAGACCAATGATCACCGCCGGGGCCACGCTGCCGTTGCTGATCGAAAAGCCTGCCGCCGGTGGGCGCATGATCGCGCGCGAGGACGGCCAGGTCGTCCTCGTCTCTGGCGCGATTCCCGGCGAGCGCGTGCAGGTGCGGATCGAGCGGGTCACGAAAGGGGTCGGCTACGGTGACACCGTCACGATCGACGAGCCATCGCCCGATCGACGCGAGCCGTTCACCGATCTCGCCTGCGGCGGATCGCTGTACGCGCACATCGCGTATCCCCGTCAACTCGCCATCAAGGCGCAGGTGATTACCGACGCGTTCGCGCGCATCGGTCATCTGACGCTCCCGTCGCCCATCGCCGTCGCGTCCTCTCCTGAAGAGGGCTACCGGATGCGCGCGCGGCTGCACGTGCGCGGACACCGCGTCGGCTTCTTCCGCGAAGGCACGCACGAGGTCTGCGACGCGCGCGACACGCGGCAGTTGCTGCCGGAGAGCTGCGACGTCGTCGATCGGCTGGCGGCGGCGCTGCGGTCGCTGGGCGCCGACGCGGTGCGGGAAATCGAGCTGTCGGAAAACATCGACGCGCGTGAGCGCGCGGTGCACTTCGAGACGTCGGAGCGTGTCGATGCGCGGATCCTCGACAAGCTGTCGTCGATCGACGGCATCACGCGCGGTCCGCACGTCACCGATCGGCTGCGCCTCGGCGAGAGCGAGGTCACGCTCAGGCGTCATGTGCAGGCATTCTTTCAGGGGAATCGCCATCTGCTGAGAGACCTGGTGAGTCACGTGGTCGAGCGCGTTCCCATGGGCAGCGGTGTCGTGGACCTTTATGCAGGCGTCGGCCTGTTCGCGGTCGCCGCGGCGACGACGAGAGCCGCCACCGTCGCGGCGGTGGAGGGCGACGCGATTGCCGCCGCCGATCTGCAGACGAACGCCGCCGCGGCCGGCAGCCAGATCGTCGCGATGAAGGGAGCAGTGGAGGGGTTCCTGGCGAGCGGCCTCTCGCGCCGCATTGCCGGTCCGCCGCCGGAGACCGTGATCGTCGATCCGCCCCGCACGGGCATGTCGCGTGAGGCGCTCGACGCCGTGATCCGCTTCATGGCCGCGCGCATCGTCTACGTGTCCTGCGACGTCGCCACCCTCGCCCGCGACTCCCGCCGCTTCGTCGACGCCGGCTACGCGATCACGCGCGCCGACGCGTTCGATCTCTTCCCGAACACGCCGCACGTCGAGACCGTCGTCGTCTTCGAGCGGTAAGGTGTCAGCGCTGACGATTCTCGGTAGTGTCCGGCTTTAGCCGGACTTCTTAGGGTCCGCCTGAAGGCGGACACTTCCGATGAGCACAGATCCGGCTGAAGTCCACACTCCCTGCGGGCGCTCCGCTACACGCTGACGGTCGGCAGGCCGAAGCGATCGCGGACGAGGCGATCGATTGCGGCTTCGCGGACGCGCACGTAGGTGTCGGCGCGCATCGTGCTCCGGAAGCTCGCGAGTTCGTCGTCGGCTTCCCGGGCCAGCGCGGCGACGTCGGCAGCGGCGAGCGACGCGCGCGCCATCCGCAGGAGCTCCGCATCGACAGCAGCGAGCCGATCGATCAGTGCCTGGCGTGCGGCGCCGCGCAGGCCGCCGGCCCGTCCGCGGGCGGCGTCGAGCTCCGACGACACGCGGTCGATGACCGCATCGAACGCGTCGCCGAGCGCCCCGCTCGCGCGCGCCGACGACAGGCGCAGCAGCACCCGCTCGAGGTGCGCGGGCAGCGAGCTGCGCGAGGGCTGGGGACTGGGGGCTGGGGGCTGGGGACTGGGGGCTGGGGGCTGGGGACTGGATGCCTGGGGCTGGGGACTGAGGGACTTGTGACTGCCGACCTGGGACTTGGGACTGGTGATCCCGATCGCCCTTCGCCACTCGTCGAAGACATCCAGCACGTCGGCTTCGCAGAAATCGATCTTCACCGGCCGGCGCCGCGGCCCCTTGCGGTAGTAGCGCTCGAAGTAGCGATCGATGCCGGCGCAGGCAATTTTCAGCGGCACGCCCTGCTCCACCCATCGCGACACGATCTCGAACGATGGTCCAACGACGCGAATCAGGTGACCGTCGTTCTTGCGGCACAGGTAGGTTTCGATCTCGCGGCAGTACTCGGGAACGTCCACCTATCGATTCCGCTCCCAGATGATTCGCAGGCCGTGCAGCGTGATGTCTGGCTCGTGGGCTTCGAACGACTTGATTTCGGGCAGCACCAGCGGTGCGAGGCCGCCGGTCGCGATGCCGACTGCGCGCCCGCCGAGCTCGTCGGTGATCCGTCGCATCAAGCCATCCACCATCCCGACGTAGCCATAGAACAATCCCGACTCGATCGCGTTGATCGTGTTTCGCCCGATCACCGACGCCGGACGCCGCACGTCGACGCGCGGCAGCCGCGCGGCGCG
>DATFXR010000802.1:0-4440 GCA_035315685.1 Vicinamibacterales bacterium
ACGGCCGACGCGTGGCGAAGCCGGGATACCCCACCTTTGTGCAAAGCCGCCGCCACGTCAGCAGAACTAGTTCATCGAAGGCGGCGGTCGCGGCGGATGCCGCTAAATGCCGCGGTTAGGTCGGAGTTAGAGCCGATTCCATCGTGCGCAACGCGTGGGAACGGCGCCCGCGCGGGTCTCGCAGACCGAAGGAACTCGCGGACAAAAGTCTCCGAAATCCAGGACTTCTTTCGGCGCGGGCTGACCATCTGGGACTGTAGATGTCGCTTCGGGCGACATTACGATACTCGTCCTGACACTGCGGCGCGTGGACACGGACTTGCACCGCGCGCTCACACTTTTTCAATCCAGTCGGCGACAACTGTTCGGAGGACTGATGTCTGGACCGACCTCAGGATCTTTTGCGCTCGAACTCTGTCGGCACGTGCCGGCTCCCGCCTACCGGCGGGCTGTTCCAAATGCGCTCGCTCGACGTTGATCGGACAGCGATAGTCATCTTCCGGGCGGCCACCGAAATCAGGATCGCAACCGGGCTCGATACCGATGACAAGGCGAAGATGATCCTCGATACCACCGCGTGGATGTTGCAGCCGTCGGATATCCTCATCGTTGTCGCCGGCCGCGACGTCGATGCCAGATCGGGCGCGGACGGCTGCCCGGCGGCGGCACCCATCGGCGAGACCAACGTCATCCAGGCAAACATCTACGCGCCGCGTGGCACGGTGCGCATCGAGTCGAAGACGCAGGCGACCGGCGCGTTCATCGGCGACCACGTCCGGATTGGACAGAGCGTTACGCTGAGACTGGACAGCGCATTCCAATGAACGCAGACGCTGACCGTGAGAGCATCGCCGGGCATCGCCCGGCACCGCTGCCTCCGCTGGAAACGGAGCGGCTCGTCGTCGTGCGCCGTGATCAGTTCGCCGCGTTCGCCGTTCTGGCGCAGGCGTACGCAGGCGAGCCGGGCGTCCGCCTCGTGTGGGATCGCCGCCGCCGCGAGCGGCGCGGCACCACGATCGCCAGCGATGCCGTGGAGCGCCGGCAGCGGGACCGGCGCGCCAGCCCGGCGCTGGCGCTGAATGACTACCTGGTGTTCACGCGCGAACTGCTGCGGGAGCCTGGAGCGCTCGCGTTCGTCCAGGAGCCCACTGATCTGCTGGCGAGCCGTTGCCGCCAGACGGCGGGCGAAGACATCCGGCGTGAGATCGATGCGGCTGCGCAGTCGGACCTGCCGGTTCTGATCAGCGGCGGCGATCGAATCAGCCGCCGATCGCTCGCACGGCGTCTGCACGATCGCAGCGGACGTTGCGACCACCAGTTCCGCATCATCGATCGACCGGCGTTCACCGACCTGTGCGACGAGTGGATCAGCGGCCACCGTCCCGGGCTGGGCGGCCTGGCGGGTGGGACGGTGCTGGTCGAGGAAATCGCGCACTGGACACTCGAGGAACAGGCGCAGGTCGCCGATCGGCTCGAGCGGCTGGCCCGTGCCCGCAATCGCGATGCCGTGTCAATTCAACACACGCCGTTGCGGATCGTGTCGGGATCCTCGTGCTGCCTGATCGATCTCGTTCACGAACGGCGCTTCCGGGCAGACCTCTTTTATCGTCTCAATATGGTCCACCTCGTCCTGCCCTCTGGCCTAGTGAAGCCGATGTCATGAGGCGCCGGCGCCCGTTCCGGGCGCTGGTGCCGACTCACGACAGAAGCGTAACGGCGCGATCGAACGCGAGACACGCCGGGTCGGGGCGCGGACTCCTCCAAAACGGATAAACTGCGACGGATCTTGCATTTCCCGTCTCGCCGCCTGGTGGACGCGAATTTGCGAGCGGCGTGTGCGGTGCCACGCGGCTGACGCCATGTCTGCCCTGATCCTGCTGGTCGAGTCCGATCGCACGGTGCTCGGGCGCACCGAAGCCCTGCTCACGACTGCCGGCCATCTCGTGGCGGCCGTCTCCACCTATCACGATGCAAAGCATCTGATGGACTCGGTCAGCCCGGACATGCTCATCGTCGGCGTCCGCCTCGATGCGTTCAACGGCATGCACCTGGCGGTCCGCTGCCGACGCGAGTATCCGCTGCCGCCGGTGATGATCACGAGTCCCGGTCCGGATGCGGTCGTCGCGATGGAGGCCGAGCGTATCGGCGCGATCTTCTTCGTCGATCCCGCGAACAACCCGGAGTTCCTCCCGCGCGTCGCGGCGGCGCTCGCGGAGCATCGACGCACGCAGCCGACGATTCGGCGCTGGCCGCGCAAGCAGGTACCGGGCATGCTCGAGGCGGAGCTCGAACAGGCGCCGGCACGCGTGTTCGACGTGAGTTACGGGGGGTTGCGTCTCGCGTTCGATGCGAAACGGACGCTGCCGGAGCAGTTCGACATCACGCTGCGGGAGCGGGGCGTCACCGTCAAGGCACGGCCGGTGTGGACCTACGTGTCGCCGTCCACGAACGAGTTCTGGTGTGGTGCGGAACTCGTTGACAACGACAACGATCCGATCACGATGGATTGGCGCGCGCTCGTCGACGCAACGTAAAACGCGTTCAGCGTTCAGGGTTCTCGTTCTAGGTTCGACCCACCCGACCGACCTGACCCACCCGACCTACTCGACCTTAATTCAGCGTGTCCACCAGCCATCGCCACGTGCGGGCGTCGTCGGCGCCGTGCAGTGCGAGCTCCGCGCCGCACCACCACTCGCCGTGATCGTCGACCGGGCTGGCCCATCGCGGTACGGCGCGGACCGTCATGCCGACCGTCGGCAGCCTGACATCGAACGGCTGCGGATCGCCGGGCGCGGCCGACGCGTCCATCTTCAGTCGGATGCCGCCGTAGCTCAACTCGACGACGTGCGCGGTCGTGTTGCGAACGGTTGCCAGCAAGCCCGCGGGACGCCGCGGCCAGCGTCGATCGCTGTTCGGATCGAGTGGCTGCCGGCCGGCCAGCATCTCCGCCACGTTCTTCAGCAGCTCCTCCGGATCGAGCGGCGTCGGGATGAAGCGCGCGCCGTAGCGCTCGGCATCGGCGGTGAAATCCGACGCGTGTCCGGTGATCACCACCGGGAGATCCGCATGCTCGACGCGCACGCGAATCACCAGGTGCAAACCGTTGAACGCCGCGAGGCGAATCGCGGTGATGAGCACGTCAGGGCAATCGAGCACGATCTGACGAAGCGCCTGGTCGAACGTGCTCACCGCGGCGGCTCGGTAGCCCGCGCCGACAAGCGCGTGCTCTGCGACCGCCGTCGACGCGGCGGACGGATCGACCAGCAGAATCCGATACGACATAGGCCGTTGGGTCTGAGTCCCAGCCATGGCAGCGCGACACGGCCCCACCGCGCGTAATCGCACGACGAGCCAACCGTCACGGATGCGTAAAGAGAGGCAAAGCGCGTGCCTCGCCACTCGCAGCGGAGAAACGCACGCCGGCTGAGGGATTCGCGTGCGGGCGTTCGGGCAGATCGCCGCCGGTCGCGACAAATCTCGCGAACATCCGGCGGATCGCTGTATGCAGCCTGCGATCGCAACCGCGATTCGATCCGCTTCCTTACGAGGAAGATGGCCGCGGGACGCGACTTAAGTCGCGCCGACGAGGGTCGTGCGGTTCACGCTCATCACGCGACCGACGCGCGCGTCGCCATCCTGACGACTGCAACAACAGCAGATGTTCGAAGATGCCGCGCCTGCGGGCCGTCCGCGCGATCCCGGCATCGCACACGCGTCGCTGGTCTGCCGGTTGCTTAATCGCCGATGTTCTGCGGTCACGCGTGCCGACGTCTGTGATCTCGTCGAGGAAAAATTAATGACAACGTCTCCGAGTCGAACGTTTCGACGCCTTGGCATTTACGCCGCCATCATCCTGACCGCGACGACGCTTGCACTGCAGGTCGCCGGCCACCTCACCGCACAAGCCACCAATCCGATCCCAGCCGAGAACCAGTTGACGGGCAACCCGCGATCGGAGTGGGACGTCACCGGATCCGGCGATAGTTCGATTCAAGGCTTCGCCACCGACATCAGCGTGAACAAGGGCGGCACCATTTCGTTCAAGGTGACGACGACCGCCGCCAGTTTCTCGATGAACATCTATCGCCTCGGCTACTACCAGGGGAACGGCGCCCGCAAGGTGGCAACGATCTCCAGCATCACCGGGCGGAACCAGCCGGCGTGCATCACCGAGTCGGCGACCGGTCTCTACGACTGCGGCAACTGGACGGTTTCGACGTCGTGGCAGGTACCGTCGAACGCGGTCTCGGGCATTTACATCGCGCGCATCGCGAGCAGCAGCGGGGCCAGCCACATCCCGTTCATCGTGCGCGACGATGCGCTGCAGGCCGACATCGTGCTGCAGGCCAACGACACGACCTGGCAGGCCTACAACCAGTACGGCGGCCACAGCCTGTATCTCGGCACACCCACCCGCGGCTACAAGGTGAGCTACAACCG
>DATFXR010000803.1:0-3002 GCA_035315685.1 Vicinamibacterales bacterium
CGGGGGCCCGCCGGGGGATCTCGGCCACCGGCAGATTGATCGCGCCAGGGATGTGAAGGGCCGCGAACGATTCAGGGGACAGTACATCCAGGAGGACAGTGCGTCCGGCCCGCAGGACACGGATGAGCTCTTCGCGAGTGATCGACATCCCATCGTTCCCGGGGATTGACGCTGAGCTCATTTGATCATCATCGCACGGCGCACAGCTTGCACCCGCCCGCTCCTGTCATGTGGACACGAAAGTTCTTGATTCCATGCGCAGCCGTCGGCCTCCTCACGGCGGTGCCGGCTCCGGTGTCCGCGCAATACTTCGGCCGCAACAAGGTTCAGTACAAGAAACTCGATTTTCAAATCCTGAAAACCGAGCACTTTGACATTTACTACTACCCGGACGAGCGCGAAGGAATCGACATCGCCGCTCGGATGGCAGAGCGGTGGCGGACGCGTCTGGGACGGGTTCTGGGACACGAGCTGCGCGGCCGTCAGCCGCTCGTGCTGTATGCCTCGCATCCTGACTTCGAGCAGACCAACGCGATTTACGGTGAGCTCGGCGAGGGCACCGGCGGCGTGACCGAACCGCTGAAGCGTCGCATCGTGCTTCCGATGGGAGGCCCGCTCGGCGACACCGATCACGTGATCGGCCACGAGCTCGTGCACGCGTTTCAATTCGACATTACGACGAACCCCAACTCGCCACCGGGCCAGAACGGCGCGGAGCGCCTGCCGCTGTGGTTCATCGAGGGCATGGCCGAATACCTGTCGCTTGGACCGGTGGACCCCAATACCGCGATGTGGCTTCGCGACGCGGTGCGGCAGAAGGACGAAAGGACCGGCAAAGACAGCCTCCCGACGATCGCACAGCTCGACAACCCGAAGTACTTTCCCTATCGCTGGGGCCAGGCGTTCTGGGCGTACGTCGGCGGCAAGTACGGCGACGACGTCATCCGCCGGATGCTGGCGATGGCGGCGGCCGCCGGCGATACCAACGTCGCGATCGAGCGCGTGCTCGGCGTCAAGACGAAGGAATTGTCGGACGAGTGGCAGGAATCGATCCGGCGCACCTACGAACCGGTGCTCGCGTCGACGACGCCGCCGAACGAAATCGGCCACCTGGTGATCCACGGCACGACGCTCGGCGCCGATCTCAACGTCGGACCGGCGATCAGCCCCAACGGCAAATGGATCGCCTTCCTCTCGACGCGCAGCGTGTTCTCCACCGATCTCTTCGTCGCGGAGGCTGAGACCGGCAAGGTCGTGCATCGGCTGACCAGCACGGCGAGCGATCCGCACTTTTCGAGCATTCAGTTCATCTACTCTGCAGGCGGCTGGGACGCCGCCAGCGAGCGGATCGCGATCGCGACCGTCGCCGACGGCCGCCCGGCGCTCGCGATCTTCCAGGCACAGAGCGGCGACAAGGAGCGCGAGATCCCGCTGCGCGACCTCGACGAAGTCTTCAACCCGGCCTGGGCGCCGGACGGTCACGCGATCTGCTTCACCGGCATGACCAGAGGTCTGACCGATCTCTACGTCTACGATCTGTCGGCAGGCACGCTGCGTCAGCTGACGAATGACGCCTACGCCGATCTCCAGCCGGCGTGGTCGCCGGACGGCAAACACATCGCGTTTGCCACCGATCGGTTCACCAGCAACCTGCAGACGCTCGCCATCGGCGACTATCGTCTCGCGCTGCTCGATCCGGAGACGGGTGAGGTACAGGCGTTGCGGGCGTTCACGGCCGGCAAGAACATCAACCCGCAGTGGACCACGGACAGCAGCGCGCTCCTCTTCATCTCCGATCGGGACGGGATCCCGAATCTGTACAGCATCGGCATCGTCGACGGCGACGTGCATCAGTTGACGCGAATCGGTACCGGGATCAGCGGGATCACCGGCTCGAGCCCGGCGCTGTCGATGGCCGCGCGCACCGGCGTTGCCGCGTTCAGCGTGTACCAGGGCGGCAAGTACGACATCTACACGCTGGAGCTCGGGTCGGCCGGAGCCGGCCGACCGACCGGAACGGAAGACCTGTCGCAGGCACCGCCGAACGCCGGCGCACTACCGCCCCTCGAACGCAAGTCGAGCGAGGTGCAGACGCTGCTGCAGAGCGCGACGCTCGGATTGCCGGAGCTGACCGAGTATCCCAGCGAGCCGTACAAATCGTCGCTCTCGCTCGAAGGCATTGCCCAGCCGACCGTCGCGGTCGGCGCCAGCCGATTCGGCCCGGCGATCGCCGGCGGGATCGCGCTCCAGTTCGGCGACATGCTCGGCGATCATCAGCTGATCACCGCCATCCAGGCGAATTCAGGTTTGACAGGCAGCTTCAGCCCCAAGGACATCGCCGCGCAGGTGATGTACTTCAACCAGGCGCACCGCTGGAACTGGGGCGTCGTTGCCGGGCAGATCCCGTATCTCTCGGGCGGATTCCAGAGCGGCTTCGGGACCATCGGCAACCAGCCGGCGCAAATCGATCAGACCATCGTCTTCCGCCAGACCGAGCAGAGCGGCGGCATCGTCACGGCCTACCCGTTCAGTCGCGCGCGTCGTGTCGAGTTCCAGGGGGGCGTGACGCGCGTCTCGTTCGATCAGACCGTCCAGACGACCGCCTATTCGCTGAACACGGGCAACCTGCTCGTGAACGACACCACGACGACGTCTCTCGCGCGGACGTTGACGCTGGCCAGCACGTCGGCCGCAATGGTGTTCGATACCTCGAACTTCGGCGCGACGGGCCCCGTGCAGGGACAGCGCTATCGGCTGGAAGCGGCGCCGACATTCGGCTCGCTGCAGTACACGAGCCTGCTCGCCGACTATCGCCGGTATTTCATGCCGGTCTCGTTCTACACCGTCGCCGCACGAGTGATGCACTACGGCCGCTACGGCTCCGGCTCCGACGACGAGCGGCTCTTTCCGCTGTTTCTCGGCTATCCGGACCTCGTGCGCGGATATGACATCGCGTCGTTCGATTCGTCCGACTGCATTCAGACGGTCGTGAGCAGCTGTCC
>DATFXR010000804.1:0-3004 GCA_035315685.1 Vicinamibacterales bacterium
TTCAACACCATGCCGGCATCGTTGCCGAAGGTGCGCGCGGTTGGCGCCGCCTGCGCCGCCTGCGCGGGCGCTGCCTGCGCGAACACCGGGGCCGCCGACAGCGTGCCGACGACAAGTCCTAGAGCAATCCGAAGCATCGAAGCCTCCTCTGTCGAAAGGGCGCGAAAGGGCGTTACTTTAACGTACTTGCCGCTACACGAAAACGGCCATTACTTCGTGAGCAAGGAGCATGCCCTGCCGGGTCAGCCACAAGCGTGACCCCTCCTGCCGGAGCCAGCCGCCGTCGAGGAACGGCTGCAAGTCGGCGCCGAATCTGCGGCACACATCCACACCATACCGCCGTTCGATGGCCTCTGTATCGATCCCGTCGACGAGCCGCAAGCCCGTGAACAACGCGTCGCCGAGCTGCTCATCGGGCGTCATCCGGTGCAGGTCGACCGCTGGCGGCGCGCCGCGCGCCACTGTCTCGATGTAGTCCACGGTGGATGAGATGTTCTTCCATCGCACCGCGCCGCGCGTCGAATGCGCGCCGCAGCCGAAGCCGAGCCACTCGCCGTCGGTCCAGTACTTCAGGTTGTGCCGCGACCGCCGGCCCGCGCGCGCGACATTCGAGATCTCGTACTGCTCGAGCCCGGCCGCCTCGAGCCGCGCCATCGCTTCCACGTACATCGCGACCGCATCCTCGTCCGGCGCCTGCGACCAGCGGGCTCGCGCCATGTCGTCTCTCAGCGGCGCATTCGGGTAGACCTCCAGCAGGTAGAGGGACAGATGCTCGGGCGCGAGCGCGATCGCGGCGTCCACCGACTCCAGCCATTCGTTCACTGCCTGCTGCGGCAGCCACATCATCAGATCGAGGCTGACGTTGTCGAAGCCGGCGGCGCGCGCCTCGCCGAGCGCCGCACGCGCACGATCGGCGCTGTGGAGACGGGACAGCCGTCGGAGCTCCTCGTCCCGGAACGATTGGACACCGAAACTCAGTCGATTGACACCGGCGGCGCGATAGGCGGCGAGCCGGGCCTCGCTGACCGTCTCGGGATTGGCTTCCAGCGTGACTTCGCGATCGGCCGCGACATCGAAGGCGGCCGCGCACGCGGCGATGATCCCGGCAATCTCGTCGGGCTCGAGCAGCGAGGGCGTGCCGCCTCCGAAGTAGATGGTGTCGGCGGCTCCGCCGCCGACACCATCAATGGCTGATGGCTGATGGCTGATGGCTATGGCTGATGGTGGATGGGTATTGGCTATGGCTGATTCGCGAATCTCGCTCAGGAGCGCCTCGACGTAGCGTCGCTTCAGATCAGCGTCGAACAGACCGCGGTTGAAATTGCAGTAGTTGCAGATCGCCGAGCAGAAGGGAACGTGGATGTACAGACCTAACATGGCTGATGGCTAATGGCTCATGGATATGGCTCATGGCCATGGGGCCGATCTATTTTCGATCGACCATAGCCATCAGCCATTAGCCATCAGCCATGGCGGGCGCCTCAGGATCCAGCCCGTCCTCCAGGCCATTTGAGATCCGCGCGGCCGTCGCGCACCGCAGGATCGCGCAGCTGGGCCCGTGCCTGGCGGCCGCCGCGCGGCGACGGCAGCGAGCCCTTCTTGCGCATCGCCCACATGTTGATCAGATCGTCGACGCCGCCGTTGATCGGCAGCTCGCGGTAGTCGGCGGCGTCCATCTCCACGAAATCGCACATCTCGTGCAGGCGCGAGCGCATGCGGTGGCCGATGCGGAACACCAGCGCGTTCGGCTCGGTGTCGTTGGGAATATCGAGATAGTTCGACGTGAAGATCGTCATCCGCCGCTCGTTGTAGCGCGTGTTGACGATCAGGTTCATCGTCTCCTCGACCCACTCCGAGGTCTTCTCGGCGCCGAGATCGTCGAGCACCAGCAGATCGGCAGTCATCACCGGCCGCAGCACCTCGAGCTCCGTCGTGTGGATCGACGGATCGTAGGTGCTGCGGATGATGCGCAGCAGGTCGCGGGTGTCGTAGAACAGCCCGCGAACGCTCTCGACCCGGACGATCTGCCGGAGCAGCGCCACCGCCAGGTGCGTCTTGCCGACGCCCGGCGCGCCGTCGAAGAACAGGCCGCGGCCGACGAACTCGCGCGATCGCGGCTCGGCAAAGCGCTGCGGCAGCGCCTTCGCCGCTTCCAGCGCGCGTTCGAGCGACTCGTTGTAGACGATGAAGTTGTCGAGCGTGCAGTGCTTGTAGCGGGTCGGGATGTTCGCCTCGGCGAGCCGCGCCTGCGCGCTCTGCTCGCGCCAGCAGTCGCAGCGCATGACGCGCCGGACGCCGTCTTTGTCGATCGGTTTCCAGCCGGTATCGTCACAGAGCGGACAGGGCATCGACCTCAGACCCGGTACGTACGAATGCGCCGCGAAGGCACCACGGCATGAAGAACGCTCTGTACAGGATTCTCTTCGTGTCTTCGTGTCTTCGTGGCGGCACCCGTCAGTTCAGATGGGATCGCAGTTTGGCGGAGCGGCGCAGCTTGTCCTTCGCGCGCGTCTCGATCTGACGGACGCGCTCGCGCGAGAGGTGCAGGCGGTCGCCGATTTCCTGCAGTGTGCGCGGCTGATCGTCCTCGAGCCCGAAGCGCAGCCGTACCACCTCGCGCTCCTTGCCGTCGAGGTCGCGCAGCGCGGCGGCGAGCTCGTCGAGATCCGACTGGTGGATCATCTCTTCGTCGACCGCCGGGACACCGTCCTGCTCGAGCAGATCGCCGAGCTCGCGTGACACGCCGTCGCGATCGCCGGAGCTGCCGCGATTGACCGGTTCGTTGAGCGAGACGTCGGCGCCGCCGCCCGGACCGCGGCGCAGCGTCGCGAACAGCTTCGGTGGAAACGAGAACGCACGCGTTTGATCGGCGAGCACGTGCATCAGCGATTCGCGCACCCACCAGACGGCGTAGGTGATGAACTTCACGTTGCGCGACGGATCGAATCGCCGCGCCGCTTCGATCAGGCCGAGGTTGCCTTCGTGGATCAGATCGAGGAACGAC
>DATFXR010000805.1:0-9104 GCA_035315685.1 Vicinamibacterales bacterium
GGACAGCTCGGGCATGGACATGAACGGCTTGATCGCGGCGCTGCTTCGCGATTTCGCCGCCATTCAGCCATCGAAGCAGCGGAAGTGGGGCTACCAGCGCGCCGCCGCGGCAGTCCTCGCGCTCGAGGAGCCGATCGAGTCCCTCGTCCAGCCGGACGGGACGCTGCGTAAGATTCCGAACGTCGGACCGTCGTCCACGCGTGTGATTCTCGAAGTCCTGCAGACCGGCACGTCGCCGACCATCGAGCGCGCGATCGAAGCCAGCGGGCAGGCGACCAACCTCTCGCGGCGGCGCGACTTGCGCGGACACTTTCTGAGTCGATCACAGGTGCTCGCGGCCTTCCGCAACCGGACCCTCGTCGGACCGCGGATCGCAGACTACAAAGGGGACCTGCAGATGCACTCGACGTGGAGTGACGGCAGCCAGACACTCGAGGACATCGTCCGTGCCGGCATCGACCGCGGGTACCAGTTCTGCGGCGTCACCGATCACTCGTATGGCCTGCCGATCGCACGCGGCGTCTCGATGGAGAAGCTCGCGCAGCAGCATCGCGAGATCGACGCGCTGAACCGGGCGTACCGCGGCCGATTCAGGCTGATCAAAGGGATCGAAGCGAACATCCAGGCGGACGGCACCATGGACATGCTGCCAGAAGAGCTCGCACAGCTGGAGCTCGTCGTTGCCGCGCCGCACTCGTCCCTGCGCGTGGCGGCCGACCAGACGGCGCGGATGGTCACCGCCGTGAAAACGCCGGGCGTCCACATCCTCGGCCACCCGCGCGGGAGGAAGTATGGAGCAAGGGCCGGCGTCACGGCTGACTGGGATCGCGTGTTCGCCGCGGCGAAGAAGGCGAATGTGGCGATCGAAATCGACGGCGATCCGTCACGCCAGGACGTCGACTACGAGCTCGCGAAGCGGGCGGTGGAAGCTGGTTGCCTGTTCGCGCTCGACAGCGACGCCCATTCGACCGGCGAGCTTCAGTATGCCGAAACAGCGATCGCCCACGCGCGCCTCGCCGGCGTCCCGACCGAGCGCGTCGTCAACTGCTGGGAGACCGGGCGGCTCCTGGAGTGGTTGCGATCACGGTCCGGCTGAAGCCGGACCGCCGTCCGATCCACAACGATCGACCCGTGATCTCGCGATGATTCATGCCGGCGGCGCGATCGAGCTTCGCGACGATCGGCGGCAGCTCCACCCGCACGCGCCATTCGTCGGCGCGCCCGCCCGCCTGCTCGAAGGCGTCGCGCCAGCGGTTCCACCACCGCGCGACGAAGCCCGCAACCGGCTCGACGATGAGGACCGCATCACCCTTCCGGGCGCGCTCGAGCAGTCGATCGAGCAGCGCGGGACGCGATTCATCATCCAGCTCGTTCACCGCAAAGGCAGCCAGTGTGGCCGCGCGTGCCGCAGGAAATCTCATCAGCGCGGCATCGCCGCGGCGCGCGGTCGCGTCGAGCCCGAACGTGCGATAGGTCTCCGCTGCTTCGGCGATTGCCCACGGGTGGCGATCGACGCCGATGATTCGGGGCGGTCGCTCGCAGGAAACGGCCCACGCAGTTCCCGACGCGCCGGTGCCACAGCCGAGGTCGAGGAGCAGCGACGCGCCGCGCGTGGCGCCGGGAAGGTGCTGCACGATGTGTGACAGCAGCAGGAAGTGAAGCGGCCCGTAGAACAGCGCAAAGGCGGCGCGCTTCCCTGCACCGGCGAGCGCCGCGCCTTCGCCGATTCTGTGCCGCCGTTCGACGTAGGTGGCCGACAGCGCCCTGAGCGCGCGCGAGACTTCGGGAAACGTCAGCTCTGCGAGATGTCGCCGCTCGAGATCCGCAATCCACGGATCGAAGGCGCCCGCGCCGCGCGCGTCGGACATGCGTGATCAGTATCACTCACCGCGACTGCCGGGTCGAAGCCGAAGACCATCGCGCTGAGAATCCGACCGGCCTCGAATGACGACAGCGGCCGGCACTCGACCTGCACGCGGCCGGCGACGATCGCATCGCAGATCGCGTCCGCATCTGCCGGCGCATCGACGAGCGAGTAGGTCGTGCCGAGCTGCACCAGGCGATGAACGTCGCAATTGCCGACCACCGGCTTCCCGTGTCGTGCGGCCCACCGGACGGCAGGCCGGTTGAAGTCGACCAGACGCGTGTACATCGCGTTGAGCTCGACTGCGTCGAACAGATCGGCATGGCGGCCAAGGTCCCGGCCGAGACACGTCGTGTGGGGAAAGAACGGATGCGGTGCGATCACCAGGCCGCGCTCACGAGCCTTGATGCGCGCGAGGTCGGCAAAGGTCCGGACCGCGTCCGCGCCGCGGAAATTCAGCAGCAGGACGTGGCTGCCTTCGATCGTTCGCTCGACGCCGGGAATCAGGACGATGCCGCGGTCGGCGGCATAGTCGCGAAACCGCCCCGGATCCAGTTGCCGGTCATGGAGCGTAATCGCGAGCGCGCCGTAGCCGAGCGCCGCGGCACGATCGATCAGGTCCAGTGTCGAGTGGGGAATCGCATCAACAGGATCGTCGCCGGTATGGGTATGGAGCTCGACTTTCACCATCTCATTCGATCCTACTTCACGAACCGCGCCGGCCCGCCGGCGTCGGGATCAACGACTTACGCGCCGATGCCCGCGCTTTCACGGAAACCGTTTTCCCTGTGGTGATAAAACCGATTGCCGCGACAGCCGCGCCCGCGCGCGCGTCGCCCGAACCGCCGCGAGTTGCCTTCACAGTGATTCCATACGGCTGCTTGCGACCGGTGAAAGCCGCGTGATATGACGGCGGCTTCTCTTTTCGAGGAGGCTCGTCATGTCGATTCCGCGGAAACATGTGCGCCGGCTCGCGCTGGTCGTGGCCGTCGCGTTGATCGGGTCCGTTCACATCGCCTCAGCCGAGGAACGTCCCGGGACGATCGCGGCGCTCTCGCGCGCACCGATCGGCGCGCTGCGCGCCGCCATCGGCAGCGACGGGTCGCGGCCACGGGATCTCGGCGACGCGCACCTCCGTCGCAACAGCCCGGTCCGCTCGGGTGTGCCGGGCATCGAGTCGCTCGCGAACTTCGTCGATCAATTCCAGGCCGATGGCTTCGACTCCAACAACAACCCGAAGTCGGTGTGGCCGTACTCGATGGTGGGCGCGGCGCCGGAAACGAACCGCACGACGGTTTTCGACGCATCGATCATCCCGGTGACGATCGAGCTGGTGAACGCGGCCGGCAACGTCGTCTCGGTCGGCGGGCAGCCGCTGGTTCTGCCGGTGACACCCGACATCGTCCGCAACCTTCTGCAGTCACCGATTTACGAAGATTTCAAGTACACCTCCGGGACCGGTCAATACGGCGATCAGATCATGCGGGCGCAGTTCTGGAACCGGATCGGCCATCACGGCAACGGCGACGAGGGCTATCACAACCTGCTGCGGCCGAGCGTCGAGACCACGCGCGTGATCAAGTTCCCGGCTACCAAGGCGCTGGTCTTGCTCAACGACGACGCCGCGCACACATGCTGCCAGCTCATGATTCTCGATTTCACGACCTTCGTGAACCTGCTGTTCCCCGCCACCGACACGGACACCGCGACGCCGATCGGCGCCGCCGAGCACGCCGGCGAGATGACCACCCGCGGCATCGCGACGCTGCTGTTCAACAACATCTACCTCGCCGACATCGCCGACGTCGCGCACACGTGCTGCGTCCTCGGCTTCCACGCTTACGACCTCGAGCCCGGCAACGCAAAGAACGGCAACCGTGAGCGCCGCTTCGTGATGAACTACGCCAGCTGGATCAGCAACGGCTTGTTCGGCGGAGGGTTCGAGGACATCACCGCCGCCAGCCACGAGATGGCTGAACTGTTCGCCGATCCGTTCGTCGACAACGAAACGCCGTGGTGGCTGTCGCGCGACCCGTTCGGCAACGGAGGCCTCTGTCAGAACAATCTCGAGAACGGCGATGTCATCGAAGTGCTGAGCAGCAACGCCACCTTCTCGGCGTCGCTGCACGACCGCACCTACCATCCACAGAACGTCGCGCTGTTCTCCTGGTTCGCGTTCGAGTCGCCGTCGACGGCGCGGCTCCAGGCCTACAGCTTTCCCGATGAAACGACGCTGACGGCGCTCTCGCCGCACCCGTTGCTCGGTCCGGACTGTACGCCGGTGCCATGAGCGGTCCCACGCGGGGTGGCGGTGGACTTCGCCGCCCCGCGGCGCTACGCTCTCGGTCACCAGATATGACGCCGATCGATTTCATCCTGCGGTTGCTCCTGGCAGCAGGACTCGGGGCGGTGCTCGGCCTCGAACGCGAAATGCGGCGGAAGCCGGCAGGATTGCGGACCAACATGCTGATTGCCGTTGGTTCGGCGCTCTTCAGTCTCGTATCGATCCAGTTGGGCCGAGAAGGCGGCGCGGCCGATCGCGTGGCGGCGAACATCGTCACCGGCGTCGGATTCCTCGGCGGCGGCGCGATTCTACGGAGCGGGAGAAACGTGGTCGGGATGACGACGGCGGCCACGATCTGGGTGAACGCCGCGATTGGGATGGCCGCCGGCATCGGCGCGACGATGCTGGCCATCTCGGCGACGGGGATTACCTTGATGGTGCTCGGCGTGCTGCCACCGATCGAACGGTACTTCGACGAGCGGGTGGGAGTCGCCGGTCAGCCGGGTCCACCCGTTCCGCCGACGGCACCGGACCGCTGACGCACGCCGCCGGTCGTCTGTCCGGCGAACGCGAGGCGGTCTACATGCGCGCCAGCAGCGCCTTCACTTCAGATTCGAAAATTCCCCGGACGGTCGCGGCGTCGGGCTCCTTCGTGCCTTTCATGCCGGGCAGACCGAGGTGTTTCTGGCAGATGAGGCCGTCGCGCCCGATCAGAAACGACATCGGCAATCCGAATAACGGGCCGTAGGCATCGTCGATCTTTTCCTGTTGCGGATCACCGTCGAGCACCGGGTAGTTCATCTGCATCTTCGCGGCGTAGGGCTTCGCGTTGGTGAAGCGATCGAGCAGCACGACGCTGACGACCTCGAATCCCTGGCTCTTGTACTTGTTGTACAGGTCGATGAAGATCGGGATCTCCATCTTGCACGGGACACACCACGTCGCCCAGAAATCGAGCAGGACGGCCTTGCCCTTGTAGTCGGCGAGCCGCACATCCTTGCCGTCGACATCCTTCAACGTGAAATCGTAGCTTGCCGGCTTGGCGTCGGCGGCGCAGGCTGCGCCGCTGGCGGCACGCGGAGCGGGTGCCTGAGGCTTTGGTGTGGTCTGTGCGATGAGGTCGGCGAACGCGGTCGCCGTGAGCGCAGCAATCAGTCCAAGTCGAACGACGGTACGCATGATCCCGATTTTGTCAGATCCCTTCGCGGTTCGCCATTGAAGCGATCGCGTCGAGATTCCGGCTGGCGAACACCTCCTCGGCAGGCGTTCGATCGCCGGTGCAGTTGATACGGCGCGGGGCACGGATGAAGTCCAGCCGAAAGCCGAGATCGGCGTAGAGCTCGCGGATGCGCGGCGTCGCCTGATTCACCAGAACGGCTGGGCCCGGGTGACGCGCCAGCCAGGTCGCAGCGCGCACTTGATCGTTCCACGTGAATCCTTCTTTCGCGTACTTGGTGAACTCGACGTCATACGGAGGGTCTGCATAGACGAAATCGCCCGACTCGAGCGGCAGCTGCTCGAAGTCCTGCGTCGTGAACTCCCACCCGGCCACTATGCTGCGGTACCGAAAGAAATCGCTGGCGTAGGTGATCCGCTTGTACTTGCCGAACGGGACGTTGAAGGCCCCGCGACTGTTGAAGCGGCACAGGCCGTTGTAACCGGTGCGATTGAGGTAATAGAAGAGCGCGGCTGCTTCGCAGGTGCGTTCGCCGCCACGCTCGAGCAGCGCGTTGAACCGCGCGCGGTGCGCGTAGTAGACGTGAGGATCGTGCTCAAGGCGGATGGTGACGCGGAGCCCGCGCTTCAGCCAGTCGTAGAAATTGATCAGGTGCGGGTTGATGTCGTTGAGCAGCGCACGCCGCGGCATCAGGCCGAGCGCGACCGACATGCCGCCACAGAACGGCTCGACGAGGCGGCACTGGATGTGCGGCCGCCAGAGCGGTCCCAGGTATCCCAGCTGCCAGCGCTTGCCGCCCGCCCATTTCAGCGGCGGCGGGTGAGGCGCCGCAGCCATCGATCCCGGCGGATCTTTCGCGGTCAAGCCCGACATCTGCGCCGAGTATACGGGATGACCGCGGTAACATCACGTCCAGGAGGATGCCGTGATCGACAACGACCGCCCGATGGTGTTGCGTGCCCTCGACGAAGGCGTGCTCACGCTCACGCTGAATCGCGGCGAGCGCTTCAATCCGCTGTCGTTCGCGATGATCGCCGCGCTCGACGAGGCCCTCGCCGCGGCGGCGCGCGATACGTCGCTCCGGGCGATCGTGCTCGCCGCGGCCGGTCGCGGATTTTCGGCCGGCCACGATCTCAAGGAGATGCGCGCCCATGCCGACGACAAGGCGTGGCAGCGCGCCCTGTTCGACGCCTGCAGCCGGATGATGCTCCGCATCACCGAGCAACCGCAGCCGGTCATCGCGCGCGTGCACGGGATTGCCACCGCTGCCGGCTGCCAGCTGGTGTCGATGTGCGATCTCGCGGTCGCCGCCGACACCGCGACGTTCGCGCTACCCGGCGTGAACATCGGCGTGTTCTGTTCCACGCCGGCGGTCGGCGTCGCGCGCAACGTCGGCCGCAAGCGCGCGATGGAACTGCTGCTCACCGGCGATCTCATCGACGCGCAGACGGCCCTTGCATGGGGACTCGTCAACCGCGTGGTTCCCGCCGACGCGCTCGACGACACCGTCCGGCATTTCACCGACATCATCAAGGCGCGCAGCGGAGCGACGATTCGCCTCGGCAAGCAGGCGTTCTATGCGCAAATCGAGCAGCCCGTCGCCGCCGCCTACAACATGACCAGCGACGTCATGGCCTGCAACATGCTGCTCGACGACGCGTCCGAAGGCATCGACGCGTTCCTCGGAAAACGGTCACCCGCGTGGCAGGGGCGGTGACACCGTGAGCGGCGCATTGCACATCCAGCCGTCGCCGCCGTCTGATTAGGGTTGTCGAAGCTGCCCGCGATCTGCTACGACTGGCATGCTATGTCGACGGCCGCTGCGGAGCCCGTGTTCGTGACGTCCGGCCTCGTCCGTCTGACGAAGCCGCAACTGGTTGGCACCATGATCGGTCTGCTCCTGGCCGCGCTGCTCGCGGCGATCGACCAGACCATCGTCGGCACCGCCGAGCCGCGCATCATCGCGTCGCTCCAGGGGTTCGATCGCTACCCCTGGGTGGCCACGATCTATCTGCTGACGTCGACGGTGTCGGTGCCGATCTTCGCCAGTCTCTCCGATCGATACGGGCGCAAACCCTTCTTCCTGCTTGGCGCGATTCTGTTCGTGATCGCATCGGCGCTGTGCGGCGCGTCGGGCGAGCTGACCTCCCTGCCGATCGACGGCATGGGACAGCTGATCGTCTTCCGCGGCCTGCAAGGCATCGGCGGCGGCATGGTGACCGGCATTCTGTTCACCATCGTCGGCGACATCTTCTCGCCGCTCGAGCGGGGCCGGTATCAGGGCCTGTTCGCGGCGTTGTGGGGCATCGCGTCGATCTTTGGTCCGACGCTCGGCGGCTGGCTCACCGACAACTGGTCATGGCGCGCCTGCTTTTACGTGAATCTGCCCGTCGGTGCGATCGCAGTTGCGGCCATCTATTTCGAGTTCCCGCACCTGAAGCCGCGTGGCTCGCAACGCCGGCTCGACTGGGGTGGATTCGCGACGCTCATCGGCTGCGTGGTGCCGCTGCTGCTCGCACTGACCTGGGCGCCGCAGTACGGCTGGGCGGCGCCTCGGGTCGTGTCGCTGCTGGTGCTGTCGGTGGTCATGCTCGCGGCGCTGCTCTACAACGAATCGAGGGCGGCGGAGCCAATCATCCCGCTCACGCTCTTCAAGGATCCGATCATCGCCGTCTGTTCGCTGGCGGCGTTCGTCCTCGGCGTCGGGATGTTCGGCACGATCATCTACCTGCCGCTGTTCATGCAAGGCGTGCTCGGCGTCTCGGCCACGCAGTCGGGAAATCTGCTCACACCGCTCCTGCTGGGCGTGGTCGTCGCCGCCATCATCGGCGGGCAGACCATTTCACGCACCGGCGGGTACAAGGCAATCGGGATCGTCGGCTCGATCCTCATCGCGATCGGCATGATCCTGTTCGCGCGGATGGACGCGACGACCGCCTCGAGGTACGTCGCGGCAGCGATGGTGGTGGCCGGCTTCGGCATGGGGCTGCTCCAACCGGTCTACACGCTGGCCGTACAGAACGTGGCGCCGCGCGAGCACATGGGCGCAGCCACGTCGTCGACCATCTTCTTCCGGTCGATCGGAAGCACGGTCGGGGTGGCCGCGTTCGGATCGATGATGCTGATGCGCTATCACAGCGAGTTCACGCGGTCGATTCCGGCCAGCCTGCCGGCGGCGGCCAGGCCGTATTTCGAGAATCCGCTGCTGCTGGTCCAGGTGCGGCCGCAACTCGAGCGCGCGTTCGCCGCTGCGCCCGGCGGGCGCGAACTGCTCCAGACGCTCCTGACCAGCGTCAAGGCGGCGCTCCTGCACGGGCTCCAGGCGATCTTTTTCTGGAGCGCCGTGATCATGAGCGCGTCAATCGTGCTGCACGTGATTCTGAAGCGCGAACCGCTGCGCGCGCGCATGCCGGTCGAGACGTCGGGCGCGACGGCCGCCGCACCGGCGCACTAGGATCTCGCTAGCCTTTCGCCGATCGGCTCTCGCGGAGATAGTGCGGGCTGTAGGTCAGTCCGTAGGCGGTCGTCAGCCTGACCGCCGCCTTGTGTTCGGCGAACGTCTTCTGCGAGTCGCCGATGGCCGTCAGCTCGGCGGGCGTGCAGTCGCGCAGCGTGATCTCCTCACGCGGTACGAAGATCACCTGACCGATCGGCATGCTCTGCGTCGCCGAGATTCCCTCGCCCGGCTGCAGGACGTAGCGGAATTCGGTCTCGTGCGCGTACCAATCGGTCTCGACGCGAACGACGAGCATCGGTGCGCTCGGCCGCTCAATCATGTT
>DATFXR010000806.1:0-37842 GCA_035315685.1 Vicinamibacterales bacterium
ATGGCCGCCTGTTGCTGCCGATTGATCCAGCCGGCGAAGACGAGCACCAGAAAGGCGAGCGGCGGTGGCAGCGAGTCCATGGCGCAAAGCCTGGCCCAGACGATGGCGGGATGCAAGGCGCTCCGAATTCGGCGAGCTAGCGCTGTCCAGTAGCCGACGTCCGCGCTGACTAGCGCCGGGCCGGTTGCTCAAATACGCCGATTCTCGCGCGATCGGCCCGGGCCGAGTTTTCGCACGGGACGCCATGCACATCCATGGCGGACCGTTCCAAGTGGTGGCAGTCGACGGTCAGACGCTGCAGCCATCGGCGCGCTACGACGCCGACACGCTCAACGTCGGGCCGGGGCAGCGGTTCGACGTGATCTGGAAAGCCCGCAACCCGGGGAAGTGGCTCATTCACTGCCACATCGGTCACCACACCACCAACAACAACGTGGAGGTGGAGGGCGGAGGAGGACTGATGATGATCATCAACGTCGCGGGCTGAAGCCTCTGACTCGGCTCAGGTGGAAGCGCACATGGGCGCGATGAGCCTGACCAGGCCCCAAACAAGTCGTGGATCTCCTTTCATCGGGCTGGGAGTTCAAGTGAAGCGCCTCGTTTGGAATCCGCAGTCGAGATCCTGTGACGAGGGACGTGCACGACCAGACGATACGTGCGATTGCTCTTTTCGATCCAGCGGATACGCTGAAGCGTGTGCAGCAGTCGAAACACGAGCGACTTCGACAAGCCTGTCCGCTGTACGATTGTTCGCAGCGGCAGCGCGTCGTGCTTTGTCCGAAACGCCCGCAGCACGCGACAACACCGGACCACGGACGCAACGAGGTACGGATCCCGCTGCTGCTCGACGACAGCCATGGTGCCTCGGGTTATTGATCGCGCAGTACGCGCAACGGATCGAGTCTCGCTGCACTGAACCCAGGAATCCAACAGGCGACGAGGGCAACCGCGAGCATGAGCATGGACACTGCCGATATCGTCGCGAGATCAAACGGCCTGGTTTCGAACAAGAGGCTCGACAACCATCGCATGAACCAGAGCGAGCCGACGATCCCGGCGAGAATGCCCACAACGGTCAGTCGGATGCCATCGCCGACGATGAGTCGCAGGATGTCGCTGGCCTGCGCACCTAACGCCGTGCGCACGCCGATTTCGCGTTGTCGCCGTGCGACCGAATATGCAACCACGCCGTAGAGGCCGCCAACAGACAACGTGAGCGCAAGCAAAGCGAATCCGCCCAGTAGGTTCAAGTTGAGTCGATCGGACGCGAGCGAGTCATCACGAATGTCCTGAATCGTGCGCAAATTCTGAATCGGCTGCGCCGCGTCCACGCTGCGCACTTGCGCGCGAATGGCGCCGCTCAACGCCGCCGGCGCGAGTCGGCTCTTCAACACGACCGACGCATTGATGCCGCCAACCTGCCTGGCTGGTAGATATGCCTGAGGGAGTCCGCCCTGTTCACGCAGCGAGCCCAATTTCACACGTGCCACAACGCCAATCACCGTCAGTTGAACGCTGAAGTTGGGACCCGCTTCCACTCGCATGTGACGGCCGATCGGGTCTGTGTCGGGCCAGTTTCGCCGTACGAGCTCGTCGTCCACAACGACCACTTCAGTGCTCCTGGGACCGTCTTGTTCCGTGAACAATCGGCCGCGTAGCAGCTGAATCCCGATCGCGGTGAAATATCCGGGGCTCACGATCTGAGCTTCCATTGAGTCGAGTGGCTTGTCCGTTTGTCCCGGCCGTCCCTCGCAGGAGTACGGAACCACCTGTCCACTGTTGTGCGTCAAAGGGAGCCGAGACGTGAACCCGACTTGTTCCACCCCTGGCAGCACTCGCAGCTTGTCGATCAACGTCTCGAAGAAACCGCTCTGCAGGTCTCGCGTCCGGTACTTCACACCCGGTATGGCGAGGTCAAAGCTGAGAACGTGCTCAGTGTTGAAGCCTTGCTCGACCGATTGAAGGCGTTGGAAGCTGCGCAGCACCAGGCCAGCGGCGATGAGGAGCACAAACGTCAGCGCCACTTCAGCCACGATCAGCCCCTGTCCGAAACGTCCGTTCCGATCGGAGCTGCGGCCACTCGCCACTTGGAAAGATTGAGGCATCGCGGCCTCACGGCTCAGCCACGCTGGTGCGAGGCCGAACGCAATGCCGGTGAATCCGGCGAGCCCGACGGCGAACGCGAGTACTACGGCATCGAGGCGTACTTCGTGTGCGCGCGGTATCGAATTCCCCGCCAGCGCAAGAAAGGCGATCAGACCTGCTTTCGTGAGCAACAAGCCGAGCCCGGCGCCGAGGATCGACAGGAGAAGAGCCTCCATCAAGAGCTGCCTGACAATCCGGCCGCGGCTTGCACCTAGCGCCGCTCGCAGGGTCATCTCCGCCTGCCGCGCTGATGCGCGCGCGAGCAGGAGATTCGCGACGTTCGCGCACGCGATGAGCAGGACGATGCTCACGGCTCCAAACAGCAGCCACAAGCGTGGACCGACGTCGCCGACAACGACGTTCATCATCGGCTCGACACGGCCCTTCCAATCTTTGTTAGCGTCAGGATCCGCCTGTGCCAATCCCGCGGCGATAGTCGCCATCTCCGCGCGAGCCTGGTCGAGCGAGACTCCAGGTTTCAGTCGCGCGACGCCGGCGAGATCGTGGGCGACGCGCGGGGGAACCGGAATAGATCCCAATGGCAGCCAGGCCTCGATATCCTTGTACGGAAAACTGAATCCAGGCGGCATGACGCCAAGAATCGTGTGAACGACGCCGTTCATCATGACCGGTTGGCCGACGACCGGCCGTCCAGCAAAACACTCCTGCCAGGCCCGGTGGCTAAGAACGACCGACGGGTTGCCGCCGCGGCGATCCTCTTCGTTGTTGAACACGCGGCCGACAATCGGCGAGACCTCGAGCGCTGCGAACGCATCGGCGGACATCCGCTGGATCTCCATTCGCACCGGCTCGCCGCCGATCAGAAAGTTGCCGGGGCTGCCGCCCGATGGCTGATACGCGCCAACGCTTTCAAATACGGTCTGTTCCGTGCGCCAGTCGGCAAAGTTCTGATACGAGAGCGCGCCCGGGTTCGCGGAAGAGAACGGTAGGTCGGCGCGTGTCTCGCCGACCCAGACAAGGCGATCGGAATCGGGATACGGCAAGGACCGCAGGAGCACCGCGTTGACAATGCTGAAGAATGTCGTGCTGGCGCCGATGCCGAGTGCGAGCATGACAATGGCAGTTCCCGAAAAGATCGGCGCCTGGCGCAGTACGCGGTAGCCGTGGCGAACATCACGGAGCCAGTCGTCGAGAAGCGCCGGGCGAATCTCTTCTCGCGTGCGTTCCGTGACGCGGTGTACGCCGCCAAACGCCAGGAGTGCCTGACGCCGCGCTTCATCCGCTGTCATGCCCGCGCGAAGGTTCTTCTCGAGCTGCTGCTCGAGGTGGAACTGGATCTCGTCGTCGAGGCGGGCCTGAAGCGCGCGATTTCGTACCATCGAGCCGGCCCATCGCCAGACCGCCGTGATCCATTGCATGGCGTCGTCCCTATTCGAGCGTCGCGTCGAGGACCAAGTTGACGGCTCGCGACATGCGCCGCCATTGCACCAGCTCGTCGTTGAGCTGTCGCCGACCAGCGCGAGTCAGCGAGTAGTAGCGGGCACGTCGGTTGTTCTCGGTGACTTTCCACTCCGACTGGATAAGGCCTTGACGTTCGAGTCTGTACAGGGCCGTATAGAGCGTGCCCTGTCCGAGTTGCAGGACGCTCTCGGACCACTGCTCGATGCGTTCGGTAATCCCCCATCCGTGCATCGGTTCGAGCTGCAGCGCCTTGAGCACCAGCATATCGAGCGTGCCCTGCAACAGATCGCCTCGTTCAGTCGCCACCGTTCTCCTTTCGACAGACGAAAGAAATCTAGGCGATGTTCCTTACGACTGTCAAGGGGAACGAAACGGCCTGGTTTCTGGAGGCACGCTTGGATGAGAGTAGCGCGCGACCGCGAGTGGAGGACCGAGCACCGCTTCGAGCAGTTCAGCACTTTGACGAGCCGTTCGCATTTGACACAACTCCCGCAGTTCCGCATGCTACGTAGTTGATGTCATTGGCCAGGCGTTTCGCTGCGCTCGCCTCCGTGCTGACGCTGTGCGTCGGAAACCTCGCGGTCTGCGCCGGGTGGCAGGCGACGCCGGAAGCGCGAATGGCGTGCTGCAAGAGCGGCACGAGCTGCCCGATGCACAAGTCGGAGTCGCACGGCTCCTCGACGCGCGTCATCAGTCAGTCGCAAGCAGACAATTGCTGCGCTGCGGCCTCGAACCGCACGCAACCGTCAGTCGCAAGTTCTTCCTTCGTCGAACCAGGGGCGACGCCGCTTCCGCCCCTCGCAGGCCTGGTCGTCCAAGCCCCGGCGCTCGCGCTTCGAGAGTGGCGCGCGCTGGTCCCGCTTCCGATCTCGCCCGTTCCCAAACATCTCCTCCTCTCCGTCCTGCTGGTTTAGCGAACGCAGTCGTGGTGTGTCTGCCCGGACATGAATTCGGGCGGCGGTCTCGTCTGTTTGCTGCAGTGAAGGAGAGATATGCATCGAGAGCGTCTTAGCGCACTCGTCGGGCTGACCAGCTCGGTGACCACGCTCGTCTGTTGAGCGTTTCCGATTCTGTTCGTGACCCTAGGTCTAGGGTCCGTCATGGCGTCGCTCATTGAGACCGCCCCTTGGATCGTTGTCCTGGAGCGGTACCGACCGGTGCTGTTCAGCGTGTCGGGAGCTTTTCTCGCGCTGAACTACTGGATGGTCATCGTCCGTTCGCGGCAATGTGCGCCGGGAGAGCTCTGTCACATCGACAATCCTTTCATGCGGTTCAATCGGCGGCTGTACTGGATCTCGCTGGCGTTGTTCGCGGTTGCTCTGGTCGTCACGTACGGCAGTCTGCTGGTGTTGCGATGGATGTAAACATTGGAAAGACGCTACGAGTGGCCGTCGTCGCGCTGGCGGCGGTCTCGCAGAGCCCTGCGCTCTACGCGTCCGGTCATGGCCCCGTGTTCGGCGCGGCAACGCCGACGCTCGGCAAGGGCGGATGGTCGTTCGATCAAGCCTGGATGGGCCAGGTGATGGACGGCCAGGCGGAAACGAGCGCGTTGCTCCGAAGCATGATCAGCTTCGGGATCACCGAAAAGCTTCAGATCTCGGGATCGCTTCCCGTTCCGCTCACTGACGCCAACGCGATGCCGTCGGGGCGGATGATGGCGATGATGTCGGGCAATCCGGATTTCGAGACGTTGCTGGGATGGCGCTTCCACACGCAACCAGTTGGTGAGGGCGCCCGATTCGAGTCCACTGCCTACGTCGGTGGACTGCTACCGCTCGATTCAAAACGTGCGGGGCTGTCGACATCGCCGGCCGGGCTCGTCTCCCTAACCAGCGGGTACGCGTCGCGTTCACACTACTTCTGGGCAGGTGGGAGCTACCTGCATCACATGGAGCGTGGTGGTGACCGATTCGGCTCGGTCACATCGTTCAGTCTGGTCTACGGGTATCGGCCGCCCGCCTGGCGGATAGACTACCCGAAGCCTGATCTACGCTTTTTCGTCGAAGCAACGGGAGACATCACGGGCGCATCGCTTCACGGCGGCGAGACGATGCCGGACACCGGAGGCCGCATCGGGCTGGTCGGGCCGACGATGCTGCTGCTTTACAAGGCGTACGGGATCGAAGGCGGCGTCCTGTTCCCGGTCTACCAGCGAAACGGAGCCATGCAGCCCGACGAACGTTTCCGTTTCGGAGTGAACTTCACGTACTTTTTCTGGCCTTCAAAAGGAAAGGGACATTAGTCATGAAACTGATCGTCCGAACCGCGACGGCCCTGCTTCTCCTGCTTGTGTCCCCGTCGATTGCGTCCGCCGAGCTGCGGCGCGTGCAACTGAACGTGCTCGGCATGGATTGAACGTTCTGCGCCCACGCCGTGAGCGTGGCCATCAAGAAGCTCGATGGCGTTGAATCGGTGGACGTGTCCCTCGAGAAAGCGACCGCGGACATTCGCCTCAAGCCGGGCAACACCATCACGCTGCCGCAGCTGCGCAAGATCATTCGTCAATCGGGGTATCCGACCAAGAATGCGCAAGTCAATGCGCGCGGGACGTTCGTGGAGCGCAATGGTCAGCCTGCGTTGGACCTGCAAAACGGATCGTTCCTGGAACTGTCGGTCAAGCCTTCAACAGCGGCAGCCAGCGCGGTCGACGTAACGGGCGTCTCGCGAGTTGTGAAGGACCGAGAGGTTCTGACGATCAATGATCGCAAATGAGGTGACGCCGGTCTCCCGGCCGCGGAACGTGTTCGTACACCTCGCGCGGTGGGGCATCGGACTGCGAGGGGCGATGGGCGCCGTGCTGATGTCTATCAGTACGATAGTTGTAGCCGCCAACGCGCAGCTGCCTCGCCGTGCGCCTCTTTGATCCAGTTAGTCCCGTCCGGCGGTGAGACTGTCGGAAACGAGCTGCCCGGGTGCGGAAAATTCGGCAGCTCCGCCGCTCGTCTCGACCGATCAACCCAATACCCAGAGCACGATCACCTCGCCGACGTTCTCGACAACCACAGGCAACGAGCTGCTGCTCGCGTTCATCGCGACCGATTACCTCGGCGGCTCGAATACGACGGTCAGCGGCATCACCGGCGGCGGCCTGACATGGGCACTTGTCGGCCGAACCAACGCGCAGGCAGGCACGAGCGAGATATGGCGCGCGTTCGCAGCGGCGCCGCTCACCAACGTGTCGATCGTCGCCACGCTGTCGCAGGCGACCGATTCGATGATGACGGTGGCCAGCTTCTCGAACGTCGATACGACGGGCACCAATGGCTCCGGCGCGATCGGCGCAACGGCCTCGACGAACTCCGGCGGCGGCGCACCGACGGCGACGTTGACCACGACCGGCAACAACTCATGGGTGTGGGGCGTCGGCAACGATTACGACACGGCGACGCCGCGGACGGTCGGCACGAATCAGGTGCTCGTCCACCAGTACTTCCCACCGGTCGGTGACACGTACTGGGTGCAGCGCGCGCTGAGTCCGACGTCGGCATCCGGAACGGCGGTGACGCTCAACGACACGGCGCCGACCACCGATCGGTACAATTTCTTCATCGTCGAGATCAAGGCGCTGAGCACGCCCGACGTGACGCCGCCGACCGTATCGATGACCGCTCCGGCACAGGGCGCGACGGTTTCCGGTAGTGCCGTGGTGGTGTCGGCGAGCGCCAGCGACAACGTCGGCATCTCGAGCGTACAGTTCATGCTCGATGGCGCGAACTTCGGTGCGGCTGATATCGCCAGCCCCTACTCCATCACGTGGGACTCGAAGACTGTCGCGAATGGATCGCACACGCTCACCGCCGTCGCCAGCGACGCAGCGGGGAATACGGGCACCACGACGGTCGTCACGGTGACGGTCGACAACGATACGACGCCACCGACGGTTGCCATGACGGCACCCGCCGCCGGATCGAGCGTCTCGGCAACCGTCACGGTTTCCGCGAACGCGACCGACGACAAAGCCGTCGTCGGCGTGCAATTCAAGCTCGACGGGACGAACCTCGGCGCCGAGTTGACGGCTGCGCCATACAGCCAGTCGTGGAATACCAGCACCGCTTCCAACGGCACACACTCGCTCACTGCCGTCGCACGTGATGCGGCTGGCAACTCGACGACGTCGGCTGCGGTGTCGGTGACCGTCGCCAACATTGACAGGACGCCGCCGACCGTCACGATCACTACGCCGGCCAACGGGTCGACCGTCGCCGGGACGAACGTAACGGCGTCAGCGAACGCTTCCGAGAACGTGGCGGTCGTGGGCGTCCAGTTCCAGCTCGACGGCACGAACCTAGGCGCCGAAGATACGGCGGCACCGTATTCGATTGCGTGGAATACGGCGACGGTCGCCAACGGCGCTCACTCGCTGAGTGCCATCGCGCGCGACGGCGCCGGCAACACGGCGACCTCGTTAGTGACTGTCACAGTGAACAACGACGTCACGGCACCGACGGTCTCGATTACGGCACCGGCCGATGGCGCAACCGTCACCGGCACGGCGGTTGCGGTGTCTGCGGCTGCTAGTGACAACATCGCTGTCGTCGGAGTGCAGTTCCTGGTCGACGACGGCGCTGCAGCGGGCGCGGAGGTCATGGCCGCCATATCAGATCGCGTGGAACTCGACCGGCGCCGCGAACGGCAGCCACACGCTGTCCGCACGTGCGCGCGATGCCGCTGGCAATCAGCCAACGTCGGCCGTCGTCACCGTCACAGTCTCGAATACTCCGTCGACGCCGCCAGCGATCGACCAGGTGAAGACGGTCAACCGGTCGACCAACGCGACAACGCTGGCGAGCCCGGCGTTCACGACAACCGCCGCGAACGAACTGCTACTCGCGTTCGTCGCAACCGACTATCGGACTGGCACGAACACGACTGTGACCGGCGTCGCTGGAGGCGGCTTGACCCGGGCGCTCGTCAGGCGGACAAACGTGCAGAGAGGCACCGCGGAAATCTGGAGGGCCTTCGCCCCGGCAACGCTCACGAACGTGACCGTGACGGCAACGCTCTCGCAGTCGACGGCCGCATCGATGACCGTGGCCACCTTCTCGAACGTCGACACAACGGGAACGAACGGCTCCGGCGCGATCGGCGCCACCGCGGGCGGCAGTTCGGCCGCCGGCGCACCCACGGCCTCGCTCGTCACGACGGGTAACAAGTCGCTGGTGTTCGGCGTCGGCAATGACTTCGACAACGCCATCGGGCGAACGCTCGGACCAAATGAACACGGCGCCGCACCAGTACGTCGGCGAGATGCTGCACGACCGCATCATCGGCGCGCTGGAGCTCTGCTGTCGCCGCGGCGAGATGCTCTTGATTCAGAACAAGCGCATCAACTGGGACACCTGTCAGATCGGCATCCCGGGCGCCACGGCGAAGGACAAGGAGAACCGCCGGATTCCCGAAAGGACGGCTCGCGGCGATTCTCAAACGGCGGTCGACTCTCGGGCCCGATGCGTTCGTCTTCGGCAGCACCAACGGCGAGTACCAGCCGACAATTCAGACGGCCTGGGAGACGCTCAAGCTGCTGGCGAACGGCATCACGCCGAGGGCTTCAGACAAGGAGGGACTCGAGTGGAACGCGCAGCAGGTGCAACGCATCGACTTGCGCTGGCACGATCTCAGGCACGAAGGCGCGTGCCGGCTGCTGTCGGACGGCGTCGACATCCGCATCATCCAGCTGATGCTCGGTCACGCGAGCATTCAGCAGACGCAGCGCTACTTGAACGTGACGGATGAAGAACTGAGAAGAGGTCTGGAGGTGAGCTGGATCAATCAGGGCCGGCCGCTCCGCGCGGTGTCAGGCCAATGAAGAATCGGGCTCGATTCTCCGACGGATTGTCCCCAATTTGTCCCCGGGAAGGCGAAAGTGTGGCTCCTCAGGCTGGACTCGAACCAGCAACCCTCCGGTTAACAGGTTAATGCACGTTGTCTATCTTGTTGGTTCTTCGACGGTTTACCTCAACGCTGGTGCGCGGTCTTGCCTGGTGTTCGGGAGCAATTTGTTCACTGATTGTTCACTGACGCACGCCAATTGAGCGCACTAATTCTTGGCTCTCGGCGTAGATCTCGGATGGTTGCGTGGACGCCGTTGACGACGCTGAAACCGTTGTCAAGCGTCCGCGAGAATAAGCTCGATTCGGCGAGCAAGGCCTGGCGCGCGAGACAATGGAGCATCGCATGTCAAAACCACAGTACCGAGCGCCTCCGCAAGGGCCACGGACATCGCGTCGTACGCGCTGAGATTCTCACGCAACGCCCAAATGCGATCCAAGTACGATTCGTGTGGATGTCGGAGGAGATCAAGCGCGTGAAGATCTTCCATGGCCGCGACCGCGTCGGATGCCGCAACAGCACCGGTTCGCACGTACCGGCGTAACGCGTGCACAACCTCGATGTCTACAAGGTGCGGGACATGGAGACCGACGAACGGATCGCCGATACGTGCTGCGATTACATCACCGGCAGGTGTATGCAGCAACAATTCCACGAGAGCCGATGCGTCGAGAACGATCACCGCGCGTGCCGTTCGACTCGAATCACGGCAGCCGGCCGTGGTTTGAGATGCCGGACAGGCTTTGCTCGCAGGCGGTCCAGCACCTCCTGACGGGTCGGCCGCTCGAGCGCCTTGGCGACCTCGCGTAGGATGTAGTCGGACATGGACATTCCTTCGAGCGCGGCGCGAGCTTTGAGGCGGCGGTGAAATTCCGCTGGAACGTTCCGAATTTGCACCATTGTCGTTGACATGACACTAGGACACTTTCATCGCTCTTTCATGTCAACGCGAAGTAGCGCGTCCCGTGCTGTCGAATGCCTGCGCCGTCGTAGCGTCCATTAATCGATCTTTTGGCCAGCGCTCCGAGGGCGCTGTCAGGAATCGAGGTGAGTGTGGTTGCTGAAAAGGCGGTACGCGTTGGCAAGGTTGAAGTTACGGCCGCCGACCGGTAGGCTCACTTCACGATGACGTCCGTGTTGATTTCACTTCTGCAGACTCTTCGCGGATTCGTCCGGTCGGGCGCCGCTCTTCACCTTGAGGTGCTGGCCCTGCGCCACCAACTGCAGGTGCTGGAACGGTCGCGGCCGAAACGCCTGCGACTCGTGACGGCGGATCGGTGCCTCTGGGGTTGGCTGTCCATGCTGAAAATGCCGTACGTGTTGAAGCGGTTGAACTTGCCGATGCGGACCGGTTAGATGATTCGGACGATGGCGCGCGAGAATCCGCTGTGGGGAGCACCTCGGATTCACGGCGAGCTCCTGAAGTTAGGCCTCGATGTCTGTCAGGCGACGGTCGCGAAGTACATGGCCCGCCCGCGCACGCCGCCGTCACAGTCGTGGCGCACGTTCCTGACGAATCATCTCCACCAAATCGCCGCCGCCGACTTCTTCGTCGTGCCAACCGCGACGTGCCGGCTCCTGTTCGTACTGGTGATCCTTGCGCACGAGCGCCGCCGCGTCGTGCACGTCGCGGTGACCGACCAGTTCACGGCGGCGTGGACGGCGCAACAACTCCGCGAAGCGTTCCCGTGGAACGAGGCTCCGCGATACCTGCTCCACGATCGTGATTCAGCCTTCCACGCGTGGACGACGACGGCAGCGGCGATCGGCATCGAGGAAGTTCTCACGGCGCCGCGGGCACCATGGCAGAACGCCTACGCGGAGCGCTTGATTGGATCCATTCGCCGCGAGTGCCTCGACCACATCATCATCATGAACAAGCGCGGGTTGCGCCGCGCCTTGGCCGCGTACATCGAGTACTACCTGAAATCGCGCACTCACCTATCGCTCAAGAAAGATTCACCCATCTCTCGGCCGGTCGCGCCGGCGACTGGCACGATCGTGACGATCCCGCACCTGGGTGGCTTGCACCACCAATACGAACGCTGCGCGGCGTAGCAATTCATTCCGTCCAGCACCTGCGCAGCGAGCAGCGGCGCATCACCATAGCGTTTCGGCCATCGGGGCGTCCTGTCCCAACGGGTGGCTCGAGCGAGCAGCGCGCGATCTTCCCCCAATCTGAGAGTTACGACTCGAGTCGATCCGCTCGTCAGACCCGCCTTCGAATCGGCCGACGAGGTTTTTAGCAGCCACAGCATCCTCGACGGCCTCGCTGCCGCTCCAGTGTTGTACAGTCGTCGCCGCCATTATTTGCGGACTACAGTCATCGACTGCAGCATTGCGTGGTACACGAGACACTTCGGTCAGACGGAGACGAGGTCGCTTGGCAAATGAGGTCCGCCGATGCGTCGCAGCTCCTCGTGGATCCTCTTTACTGCCCTGTCGCTCCGGTCACCGCGCCAATCGTTCGCGCAGACGTTCGGCCAAATCACCGGAATGGTCACCGACACGACCGGAGGCGTGCTGGTAGGCGCGACGGTCACCGTCACCAACACGCAGACCGGCGCGACGGTGACGCAGCAAGCCAACAGCGCCGGCCTCTACGTCTTTCCGAACCTGCTGCCGGGCATCTTCGACGTCCGAGTGGAGATGAACGGCTTTCGGAGCGCCGCTCGCAACAGGATCGAACTTCAGATCGTGATCGACACGTCGGCTGTCAGGAATCTCCACCTCGGTCCTACGAACGTGCAGTTCCGGATCGAACCGTTCAACCTGCTGAACCAGCCGAATTTCGGCGACCCGAACCTTAACTTGGCACAGAGCAACTGGAACGTCGCCGGCGCGAACCGCATCCCGACGCCGGGCGGCGGCCCGTTCGGGACCATCAACGAGACGAGAGCCACGGTGCCGATGCGGCAGCTGCAGTGTGCGTTGAAGTGATGTTCTGAGTCAGAACACGGAGGGCCGAATGCGTAGAACAGTCAACGGAACCATCGTTTTCTGCTTCTGGCTCGCAGCGTCTTCCCCCTCGTTCGCACAGACCTTCGGCCAGATCACCGGCATCGTGGCAGACACAACCGGAGGCGTGCTGGTCGGCGCGTCGGTGACGGTGACGAACACGCAAACCGCCGCCACTGTGACCCAACCGGCGAACGCCGCAGGCGTTTACGTCTTTCCAAACCTGTTGCCCGGCGTCTACAGCATCAAAGTGGAGATGGACGGCTTCCGAAGCACGGTGCGCAACCGCGTGGAGCTGCAAATCCAGCAGACGATTCGGCTCGATTTCCGTCTGGAGATTGGCGCGCTGAACGAGACGGTGGAGGCGGTCGCGGCCGGGCCGATGCTCAACACCGAGGACGTCGTGATCGGCACGGTCATCGAAAACCGCCGCATCGTCGAGCTGCCGCTGAACGGCCGCAATTTCCTGAAGATGGTGGAGCTGACGCCGAACGTCTCGGCGAGTTTTGTCGGCTCCGGTTCATCGGGTCCGCGGCAGGGCGGTGATCGATCCTCGCAACAGCTTTCGATCGGGGGCGGCCGGCGTGAGTGGAACTATTTCACGCTCGACGGCATCAACAACACCGACGTGAACTTCAACTCGTACATTTTCCTGCCGTCGATCGACGCCTTGCAGGAATTCAAGGTTCAGACCGGGATCTATTCAGCCGAATTTGGCCGGGAGCTGGGGCAGGTCAGCGTGACGACGAAGGCCGGCACGAACGCGTACCACGGGACGCTGTTCGAATTCATCCGCGACAGCAAATGGGACGCGCTCCCGTATGCGTTCGCGGGTAATGTTCCGACTTCCACCCCGTTCAATTGGAACCAGTTCGGGTTCACGCTGGGCGGTCCCGTTCAGATCCCCAGATGGTTCGACGGCAAGGACAAGCTGTTTTTCATGGGCAACTATGAGGGGTTTCGCCTGCGAAACCAGAAGCAGACGGTTTACAGCGTGCCGTCGGTCGCGATGCGCAACGGCGACTTCTCCCAGATCTCCACGGCGCTCAGAGATCCACTGACGAACGCGCCGTTTCCCGACAACATCGTGCCGAAAGAACGAATCAGTCCCATCTCGCGGGCGTTACTGGATTACTATCCGGCGCCGAACCAGGCGACGTCGAGTCTCGCTAACAACTATCTCGCGGTAAACCAGGACAGCACCGATAAACATCAATTCACCAGCCGCGTCGATTTCACCGAGAGCTCCAAGTCCACGTGGTACGGACGTTACAGCTGGACGGACGAATCGATTGATACGGGCGGACTCAAGCTCAATGGGACGATCGTCTCCACGAACGCACACCAGGTCGTCCTCGACAACGCGCGCGTGGTGACGACGACGCTCGTCAACGAGATGCGCGTCGGCTTCAACTCGTTTTTCAATCACTCGGGCGGCGAGTTGAACAACGTATTCGATCCGATCGCTGAAATCGGCATCCCGCTGCCGACGCAGATTCCGCCGGACGCCTGGGGACTGCCCAGCATCGGCATCGCCGGGTTTTCCGGGTTCGGCGACAATTCCGAATCGCCGTTCGTCAATCGGAACAACAACTGGCAGTTCATCGACAACCTGTCGTGGACGCGCGGCTCGCATTTCGTGAAGTTCGGCGGCGAACTCAGGCTGGACCACTACAACCAGGACGGCAATCAATTCGCGCGAGGCTCCGCAGGGTTCAACAACAACATTGCGACCGGCTACGGTTTCGCCGATTTCCTGCTCGGCTACATCGGCTCGTGGTCGTACGCGTCGGGCCTGGCGCAGGCGAGGCTGCATGCTGTGAGCCAAGCCTACTATGTCAACGATACGTGGAAGATCAAGCCGAAGGTCACGATCAATGTCGGCTTGCGCTACGAGTTGACGCCGCCGTGGACCGACTCGCTGCAGCGGCAAATCGTCGCGGACATTCCGCTGAACACGCCGCGGCCGCAGGTGGCCGATCTCTCGCTCCATCCGGTGCTCGTACGCGCGGGGAACGGCGACTTCTATCAGAACGCCAACATCAAGTTCTCGCCCGACATTCAGATCGCGCGCGACGGCCGCTTCGGCGATCGGCCGATCAAGGCCGACTACACGAACTTCGCTCCGCGGTTCGGCGTCGCGTGGAGCCCGACGTCCCGGTGGGTCGTGCGCGCGGGCGCAGGACGGTTCTTCGTTCAGGACATCGGCAACATCGTGTTCGACAAGAACCGGAATCTCAACGGGCGTCTCACGGTGCAATCGACCGCCACCAATCTGATTTCCACCTGGCAGGATCCATTCAACTTCGGCGGCGCGAATCCCTGCAACACTCCGCCCGGCGTGTTGTGTGTGGTGAGGCCGCTCGTGCTGACGGATCAAATCGATCGCAAGACGCCGTATGTCGATCAATATGAAACGACGGTCGAGCGGCAACTCACTGATACGACGGCGCTGGAGGTCAGCTATCTCGGCACGCAGGGTCATCGACTGCAGCGCTGGATCAATCTGGCGAACCAGCCCGTCCCCGGCACAGCGCCTGTCGCCGACCGCTCGCCGTTTCCGGAGTTCGGTCTCTTTCAGGGCGCCGCGAACGTCGGCTACTCCGATTACAACGCGCTTGGCGTGAAGGTGACCCGCCGCTACTCCGAGGGCCTGACGGTCCTCGGAAGCTACACCTTTTCGAAGTCGACGGACAACGGCAGCGGCATTCGCACGCTCGGCACCGACCCGTTGAACCCGCAAAACTCCTATTGCTTACCGTGCGAGGATGGGCTGTCGGTGTTCGATCAACGGCACCGATTCGTGACCTCAGCGGTCTACGATCTGCCGTTCGGATTTGGCCGCCGGTATCTCAATGATGGAGCGCTGAGCAAGGTGATTGGCGGGTGGAAAGTGACCTCCGTCGTCACCTTCGCGTCAGGATTTCCTCTGACGGTTTCCGCGGGCGAGGACACCGCCAACATCGGCAATTGCTGCCGGCCGAACCGCGACTTCAACGTCGGCACGGCGATCGATCAACCGACGATCGAGAAGTGGTTCAACACCGCCGCGTATTCACGAGCGCCGAACGGCACCTTCGGCACGGCCGGACGCAGCGAAGTGATCGGCCCCGGAATCGAAAACTGGGACTTCTCCATGTCGAAGGGGTTTCATTTCGGCCGGCAGCGGTATCTGGAATTCCGCTTCGAGGCGTTCAACTTCCTCAACCATCCGAACTGGGGAGAACCGAATACGACGCTCTCGAGCGTCGCGTTTGGCAGAATCAGCTCGACGCGAACCGATATGCGTCAGTTGCAGTTTGGACTGAAGTTCGTGTTCTGAGCTGCCGCGAAGTGTCGTCTCGCGAAGCCAACGACAGGTCACCGCGCTACGACCGTGCTCAAGGTCGAGCGAAGGAACTGCGATCCTGAGTTCGGCCAGAAAAGATTGACGCCCATTGAATCGAGGCCGCGCTGAATCGTCGACCGCGAGATGCCGGTGGCCCCGCTCGACCACGGCGATGCCGCCATGCCCAAGCGCCCGCGCCTCAGTCGCCGCCCAGAGTGGGCGCGAGCGCTCCGTGAACAGCGGCTGACCATCGCCAAAACCAGTCCGAGTTGAATTACGCCCCGCTGCGGCCCACGATCGCCCCATGCTGGAGCTGCTCATTGTGGTTGTCCGCGGCTTGGCGCTGGTGCTGCGCGGCCATCGGGAGTTGGTCCTCGAGAACGTGGCCCTGCGCCAGCAACTGGCGGCTATGCAACGTGCCCAGAAGCGAGTCCCGTTGAACACATGCGATCGACTGTTTTGGATCGCCTTAGCGCACGGCTGGCGCCGCTGGCGCACGGCGTTGCTGTTCGTTCAACCCGACACCGTCGTGCGCTGGCATCGCGACTGGCTGCGCCGCCGATGGACGCGGCGGTCGAAACGTCGACCTGAGGGTCGTCCACCGATCGATCCACAGATCCGCGCCCTCGTTTAACGGATGGCCACCGCGAATCCCTTATGGGGCGCGCCGCGGATTCATGGGGAGTTGCGGACCCTCGGCGTCGACGTCTCCGAGCGCACGGTGTCGCGTCTGCTCGCACCGCACCCACGTCCGCGCTCGCAGACCTGGAAAACGTTCCTGACGAATCACCTCACGGCAGCCGCCGCAGTGGATTTCTTCACCGTACCGACGCTTACCGGCCGCGTCCTATCGTGCTGGTCGTGTTGTCGCATTGCCGTCGGCGCATCGTGCACTTCAATATCACTGAGCATCCGACCGCGGCGTGGGCGGCTCAACAAGTCGTCGAGGCCTTTCCGGACGACACCGTGCCGAAATGGTTGCATCGCGATCGTGACAGCGTCTACGGGGAGAGCTTCCACCGGCGAGTGGCGAACATGGGGCATCACCGAGGTCGTCTCAGCCCCGGCGAGCCCCTGGCAAAATCCATTCGTTGAACGGCTGATCGGCTCAATCCGCCGCGAATGTTTGGACCACATGATCGTGCTCAACGCGCCACATCTGCGACGCATTCTCACGATCTATAGCCGGTACTATCATCGAAGCCGGACGCATCTTGGGCTCGAGAAGGACGCGCCAGATCGCCGGCCCGTCTCACCACCATCCGCTGGACCGATCATCGCGGTTCCGGAAGTCGGCGGTCTTCATCACCGGTACGAACGGCAGGCAGCGTAACCGCAGGACCTGCCGCGTGCGCAGGGCAGCGGTACCGTCACACCACTCTTGCACGCAGCTCGTTTCGTCAATCGATACGGTTCTGGAGAAGCCGTCCATTGACCGCGATCTGACCGTACGGTACGAAGCCTGCGCACCGCCGCCCGTGCAAGGGTGCCTCGCCGAGAAGCGCCGACCGAGTTTTGGCGAACCACAGGATCTGTCGCACCGTATTTCCCAATGTTTTCGGCAATCTCGCTCTCGTCCACGTCCGAATCCCCCCTTCCGCACCAGAACTCAGAGATCGCAGAATTCCTTGGCGTTAACGGCACGCTTGTTGCGAATCGCAGAAAGCGCGCGTCAGCCCTGGCGCTTTGCCCTTTCTTCCGCGCGTGCACCGCGCAGCACGTTTTCGATCGCATAGTTTCCCTCGCGGCAGGCGTACTCGAGGATGCGCTCTGTAGTCGGCAGAAAGGCTATTTCGCCACTCCAGGGTCGTGCCCGCGTATCGGGATCGAACAATGGCAAACGAGCGGATCATGCTGATCACGGGATCGCCGTTGACATCGACGTCGCCACGTTCGCGGCTTTCAACGCCGTCAGCCGTGCTTCGACCGTGCTCATGAGCGCCATCAGCGACCGGAGCACTGTTCTGGAATGAATATCGACTACCACGAATGGCCGCCGTGCGCCGCGCTGAACGGCGTCGTCCTGGCGTATTGGCGTGTTGCTGGCGACGGCACGTCCGTGCCGTCGCCGACGATCCTGCCCGACGCCTACGTCGAAATCGTCCTCAACCTCGGCGGCACGGTCACGCTCGAGGGGCGTCCGTTCACGGGGATCCAACCCTCGAGAGCGGTCGTCGGGCTGCTCGAGACAGCGATCGAAATGGAATATCCGCCTGATGTGTGCACGTTCGGCATCCGGCTGCATCCCGCCCGCGCCGCGACATTCCTCGGCGTCCGGACGCGCGCGCTCATGAATACGGTGAGTCCGCTCGGCGAGCTGTCGCCGCCACTCGACGAACAATTGTCGCGCGTGACCGAAGCGCATTCGCGAATCGATTCACCGGAAGCGCGCGACGCCCTCGAGACTGTTCTCATCGAGCATCTCCGGCGTGCACCACCGAAGGACGATCTGATCGTTCGTGCGGTCGATCGTCTGCTCGCCTCCGACCAACCGCTCGCGGTTTCCGATCTCGCCGTGGCGCTCGGCGTGTCGCCGCGCCACCTGCATCGGCGCTTTCTCGCCGATGTTGGCGTGTCGCCAAAACGCCTCGAGCGACTGGCGCGTTTTGCGCGTGCCTGGCGGCAGGCGGTCATGGGCCCGCCGGTCACATGGGCAGACCTCGCGCTCGCAAACGGCTACGCCGACCAATCGCATCTGGTGCGCGAATTTCGCACGTTCGGTGCACGCCCTCCGGCCCACCTCTTTACTGCCGAATGGTACGACGCGACGACCGTCACGCGCGCGGATGGTCCTCCGAACGATGTCCGATCCGTTCAAGACGGGTCTGGCCAGACGCGGGATGATGAGCGTCGGAGGAAGAAACGATGACGATGCGTCTCAGCGTGTTTACCGTGTTCGTGAACGATCAGGATCAGGCGGTCCGGTTCTACGTCGATCGGCTCGGCTTCGTCGTCGCCGAGGACAGCCGTCTCGGCGACTACCGGTGGCTCCTGGTGCGCGCGCCGGAAACCCCGGACGGTGCGATCAACCTCGAGCTGGCCCGGACGCCGGACCAGCAGGCTCTGGTCGGGAAGCAAGGCGGGGGCAAGCCGCTGTTTGCGCTGGCGACGGATGACTGCCGTCGCGACTTCCACGCGATGACGGCCCGCGGAGTGGCCTTCGACGGCGAGCCCCGGACGATGCCGTACGGCACAGGCGTGACGCTCAACGACTTGTACGGCAACAAGATCTATCTGAACGAGGACCCGCACTGACTTCACGATCCATCGGCCTCGTGCGTTGTCGATTCCGCCGCACGCCGCTCGTATAGAGAGTGGGAACGACGAAAGGAGAGACCGATGAGATACCTCAAGCTCTTGCTGGCACTTGTCTTGCTCGGCGCGCGCACGGAGAACCTGCGATGACGCAGTACCTGCTCAGCGTGTATCAGCCGGACGGTCCGCCGCCGCCGCGCGAAGTCCCCGAGAAGATCATGCGCGACCTGGACGTCGTGCGGCAGGAGCTCGTTGCGACGAACGCGTGGGTCTTCTCCGGCGGACTGTACCCACCGACCTCCGCAACCGCGCAACACTGATCTGGACACGGGTCGCGCCGCGGCAGTGAAGAGGAGCCGAATCATGCCCGAGACGGAACTGCTCCTGACTGAGCTCGCGTTTGGTGAATCGCCACGCTGGCATGACGGCCGTCTGTGGGTCGCCGACTGGGGCCTGCAGCAGATACTCGTGCTCGACGCCGATGGCACGCGCGACGTCGCGGTGCAATGCCGCTTCCCGTCGTTTCAGCCGATCTGCTTCGACTGGCTGCTCGACGGCCGCATGCTGGTCGTTTCGTCGCGCGATGCCCTTCTTCTTCGCAAAGAGCCGGACGGGACGCTCGTGACGCACGCGGACTTGAGCGCCGTCTCGCGCGGCTGGAACGAAATCGTGATTGACGGTCGCGGCAACGCGTACGTGAATGGTGGCGGTTTCGATGTGATGGCGGGCGAGAAATTCAGTCCGGGCATGATCGTCCTCGTGACCCCGGATGGCGCCGTCAGTCGCGTCGCCGACGGCATCGCCTTTCCAAACGGGATCGCCGTGATGCCCGACAATTCGACGCTGATCGTGGCCGAGTCGTACGGGAAGAAGCTCACAGCGTTCGACATCGCCCGCGACGGCACGCTGTCCAACGGACGCGCCTGGGCCGATCTCGGCGACGGTGTGCCGGATGGTATCTGCATCGATGCCGAAGGCGCCGTGTGGTACGCCGACGTCCCCAACCAGTGTTGCGTGCGCGTGCGCGAAGGCGGCGAGGTGCTCGAGCGCATCCATTTCGATCGTGGATGCTTCGCCTGCATGCTCGGCGGGGATGATGGCCGGACGTTGTTCATGGTCGTGCGCGAGTGGCGTGGTATGCAGCACGCAACCGATGACTCGCGTACCGGCCAGGTAATCACGATGAAGGCGCCCGCGCCACATGCGGGCTGGCCGTGAACACCCAGGCTCCGACGATCGTCGGTTCCATTCGCCTGGCGCTATGCGTCGATGTGATCAGAGCATGAGAGATGCGTAGTTCAACCTCGCCGCTGATGTGGATCATCGCGTTCAAGGCGTTCAAGACCGTGTCGCTGGTGGCGCTTGGCATCACCCTTCTGGCAACCCGTCGGGGTGATCCGGTTGACCTGCTGACGCGATTCGCGCTCGCCGTTCACCTGCCGCTGTCGTCAGAGCTGTTCGACCGGGCACTCCGGTTGGCAATGAACCTCACCCTGCGCCGGCAGACCGCGATCGGCGTCACGGCACTCGGCTACGCCCTGCTGATGGGCAGCGAAGGTATCGCGCTCTACCTCCGCAAGCCGTGGGCGCGCTGGTTCACGATCATCGCGACCAGCTCGCTGCTGCCGATCGAGATCTACGAAATCGTCCGCGAGGTGCGCCCGCTCCGAGTGGCCGTGCTGCTCGCCAACGTCGCCGTCGTGATCTACCTGGTGAAGCGAAAGGACCTGTTCGAGGGCGACGCGTAGGCCGCCGGGCGTCACGGTCGCGGGTTGGCGGACGATGGGCTAATATCCGCGCACAGCGAAAGGTCGGCCACCATGCGAAGTCTCTGGCTCGTCGTCGCAGCGGCCATCGCGGCCGTCCCGCAGCCGCAGCGCGCCGGACGGAAGACCGTCGTCACCATCGAAGGACGGGAGTTCCGGGTGAACGGGCGGCCGACTTACGCCCGGCGCACCTACGACGGAGCGGCGGTGCAGGGACTTCTGTTCAACTCGCGCATGGTGCAGGGCATCTTCGACGATCGGAATCCGGCGACGCGCAGCAGATGGGCGTACCCTGACGGACCCTGGGATCCCGAGCGGAACACGCGCGAGTTCATCGCCGCCATGCCGCTCTGGAAGGCGAACGGCTTGCTGGCCTTCACGATCAACCTCCAGGGCGGCAGCCCGGAAGGCTACAGCGGGTCGCAGCCGTGGGTGAATTCGTCGTTCGAGACCGACGGCAGGCTGCGGCCGGATTACATGTCGCGGCTGGAGCGCATCCTCGATCGCGCCGACGAACTGGGCATGGTCGCAATCGTCGGCTTCTTCTACCAGGGGCAGGAGCGGCAGATGGACGGCGCCGACTCGGTCATCCGCGCGGCCGACGAGGCGATCGACTGGCTGATCGCCAGGGGCTACACCAACGTGCTGGTCGAAGTCGCGAACGAAGCCGACAACGCAGGATTCAAGTACGACGTCGTCAAACCCGCCGGACGCGCGGTGGAGCTGATCAATCGCCTCAGGGAGCGATCGAATCGGCCGTCGTCGTCAGGCCGACTGCCGATCAGCACCAGCCTCAACGGCGGAACAGTACCATCGGATTCGCTGGTTCGTGCTGTGGACTTCGTCCTCCTGCACGGCAACGGCGTGAGGGATCCGGCGCGCATCACACAGATGGTGGAGGAGACGCGGCAGCTGTCGAACTACCGCGGGCAGCCGATTCTCTTCAATGAAGACGATCACTTCGACTTCGACAAGCGCGAGAACAACATGCTCGCGGCGGTGCGCGCCTACGCGAGCTGGGGGTTCTTCGACTACCGCCTGGCCGGAGAGCCGTTCGACGCCGGCTATCAGAGCGTGCCCGTGAACTGGACGATCAGCTCGCAGCGGAAGCGGGAGTTCTTCGAGCTGCTGGCCAGGGTGACCGGCGTCACGGCGAAATGATTGCGTCTGCAATTCCGGTCGCTCGGCACATCAGTAACGCACGCGACCGCGTGGGCTGGTAGCCCACGCTCTGCCCGTCGCGTCACTGCGACGCATTGAGGGACTGCTCAAATGAATCAGAACTACGACGCGATCATCATCGGTGCCGGTCAGGCAGGACCGCCGCTCGCGAAGCGGCTGGCAGACGCCGGGATGTCGGTCGCCGTGATCGAGCGGCATCTCTTCGGCGGGACGTGTGTGAACACCGGGTGCATTCCGACGAAAGCGATGGTGGCCAGCGCGTACGCCGCGCGGGTGGCGCGCCGCGCGCTCGACTACGGCGTGACAGTCGGCGGTGATGTCAGCGTCGACATGCAGCGGGTCAAGGCGCGGAAAGACGGTATCTCGGAGCAATCACGCGCTGGCGTCGAGAAGTCGCTGCGAAGCCTGCCGCACTGCGACGTCTATACCGGACACGCGCGATTCCGATCAGCCCGTGAGGTCGCGGTCGGCGAGCGCGTCCTCAGCGCCGATCGCATCTTCCTCGACGTCGGAGGGCGCGCCGCAGTGCCGGCGATGCCGGGAGTCGAACAGGTTCCGTTCCTCACGAACAGCTCGATGATGCACCTGGACGCGGCGCCGCCGCATCTCCTCATCGTCGGCGGCAGCTATGTCGGGCTGGAATTCGGCCAGATGTTTCGTCGCTTCGGATCCGAGGTGACGATCGTCGAGATGGGATCGCGAGTCGTCCAGCGCGAGGACGCCGAGATTTCCGCAGCGATTCAGGACGTCCTGACCAGCGAAGGCATCGCGTTTCGCTTGAATGCCCGCTGCATTCGCGTCAGTGGGCGTGCCGGCGCCGTCGTCGCGCACGTCGATTGCGAGGAAGGCGGTCCGGCGATCGAATGTACGCATCTGCTCCTCGCGGTTGGCCGGCGGCCCAACACGGACGATCTTGGACTCGACGCCGCCGGCGTGTTACGCGACGAGCGCGGCTACATCAGCGTGAACGATCGGTTGGAGACCAACATTCCCGGCATCTGGGCGCTCGGCGACTGCAATGGCAAAGGCGCCTTCACCCATACCGCGTACAACGACTTCGAGATCGTCGCGTCGAACCTGCTGGACGGCGCGACGCGTGGCGTGTCCGACCGGATTCCGGCCTACGCGCTCTACATCGACCCTCCCCTCGGCCGTGCCGGCATGAGCGAAACCGAGGCCAGAGAACGCGGGCACACCGTGCAGGTTGGACGACGGCCGATGACGAGAGTCGCGCGTGCGATCGAAAAGGGCGAGACGAACGGTCTGATGAAGATCGTGGTCGACGCGCACTCGCAGGCCATCCTGGGCGCCGCCGTATTCGGCACCGGCGGGGACGAAGTGATCCATTGCGTGCTGGATACGATGTACGCCAGGGCGCCGTATCCGGTCCTCCAGCGCGCGATGCATATTCACCCGACGGTCGCCGAACTCATTCCGACGCTGCTGGAAGAGCTCGCGCCGCCGGCGTAGCTGGCCTGACCAGTACAGCCACTTCCCATACCGCGCCCCCTCTCTGTGAAGGCGCGGATCATGCTGCGCGTGCTCAGGCCTTTACAGACTTCGTCACAATTTCGGTGTCATACCGAGGCTGCGCGACGAGCGGCCTGGACCGATGGGCGCGTTCAACCCAGTAGAAGAGTGGTATGCCGGCCGCGATGATGGCGAGGCCGGTGAACGACACCAGAGGCTGTTCGACCAGCGCGCTCACCACGATCATGAAGCTCGCGGCGCAGAAAATCGCGGGCGCGACTGGATAGCCCCACGCGGAGAACGCTCGGGGCTCACCGGCGAAGCGGCGTCGTGTGACGAACAGGGAGGCGACGGCGATGCCGGCGAACAACACGACGGCGAATCCCGTGTAGGTCAGCAGCGGCCCGAACGTGCCCGACAACACGAGAATGCAGCTCCACAGCGCCTGCGCGAAGATTGCGGTGCGCGGGGTTCTGGATCGAGGGTGCACGCGAGCCGCCGCGTCGAAGAACAAGCCGTCGCGGGCCATCGCGTAATACACGCGCGGGCCGGCGACGATCATCGCGCTGACGCTGCTGAGCATGATCAGGGCGGACAGCGCCGTCAGGGCTGACGCCGCGCCCGCGCCCAGGAGTTCGGCCGTCGCGTTCTGGCCGATGTGAATGTCGAACCGCTGAATCGGCAGTGCGAACAGGTAGACGATGTTCAACCCGAGGTACACCACGATGACAATCAACGTGCCGAGGCCGAGCGCGCGAGGCACGTTCCGCGACGGGTCGCGGATCTCCTCCGCGAGGTAGGTCGCCGCGTTCCAGCCGCTGTAGCTGAACATCACAGGGATCAGCGCCGCCGTCCACGCGGCGAGGCGGAACGTTCCGCCCTCGGCGAGGTGGCGGACCGATCCGTGGCCGCTCGCGAGGCCGAGCGCGATCAAGCCGACGAGGGCGACGACTTTGATAGCCGCGAGCCCGTTCTGGAGCAGCCGGCCGGTTTGCAGCCCTCGTGCGTGCACAGCCGACAGCATGACGATGATGGCGATCGCGGCGAGCGTGCGCGGCGACACCGCGAGCGCGAAGAAGCCCAGCGGCACCTCGAAGAGCGGTTGCGTTTCCCCCATCCAGGGAAAGAAGTGACCGAGGAACACGGCGCATCCGACCGCCCCGGCGGCAATCGCGCCCGAGAAGCCGGCCACGAACGACGTCCATCCCGTGAGGAACGCCATCGTCGGGCCGTAGCTTTCCTTGAAGTACACGTATTCGCCGCCGGCCCGCGGGAAGCGCACGGCGAGCTCCGCATATGCCATGGCGCCGGCGAACGCCAGCACGCCGCCGAAGATCCACAACGCGAGCAGCGCGCCCGGGTGCGGGACCATCGCCGCGACGATCCCCGGCGTCGTGAAGATGCCGACGCCGATGACGTTCGCGATGACGATGGCGGCAGCGTCAATCGTTCCGAGGCGGCGTTCGAGCGTCGGGACCATGAGCGACCTTTCTAGTTGTCCCCGCCCGCCACGCGCGTGCCCTGCGTCTTGACCGCAACGACAAGAATGCTGGCGACGAGGAGGTCATCATCCGAAAGTTGTCGATACCGGGGCAGCAGCCGCGCTCGAATCGATCGCACCAGCGCCAGGTTTTCGTCTGTATAGTCGACCCCGTATCGAAGGGTGGTCCGGTACTCGGGAAGCGGACGGGTCTGGCCAAGCACCCAGGTGACGTAGATCGTCGTGTCGTATCCGAGTGCGGTGAGGGCCCGCCGGTAGTAGTCGACCAGGCGACGATTGGGCTGGCCGCTGGCGCGGACCATGTGCGAGTAGACGCCGTCGGAAACGGTCAGGAACTCGAGCGGGTGAAAGCCATACTTGGCGAACATGCCGTAGTCGCGCAGATCGATGACATGGACCTGACGGCCGCCAGACTTCAGGACCCGGTCGAGCGCGGCGAGGGTCGCATCGAGATCGTAAATTTCCTCGAGGACGGCGTTCGACACGATGAAGTCGACAGACGCCGGTGCGAGCTCCGCCGCTGCCCCCTCGATGCTCTTGTGCTGATAGGCCAGCCGGCTCGGATTCAGGCGGACCGAGTCGCGCAATTCGACGGCATCGGTGATGTTCTGCTGGGCTGCCGCGTCGAGCTCCTCTGACAGTGAGCGGTAGAGCGTTCGATGGAATTCGGAGGTTTGCAGCGGCATGAACTTGTCGACCGCCGTCACGTGGGCGGCGCCGTCACCAATGAAGCGCAGGGCGACGCCGATCGTTTCACCTGGGCCGATCTCGAGCACGCGCGCTCCGCGCAGCGCCGTCGCGTCCAGGCTGCCGTACTTCTCGTAGGCTTTGACGGTGGCCTTGACCCGGCCGAGATACGCGGGGACTTCCGATAGCGGCAGAGCGCCATAATCGGGCTGACCGATTTGATCGGAGCGGATGCCCGCGGTGCGCAGCGCATCCTGAAAGAGATTGCTGGCGATGACCACCCACCTGATCCGTTTCGCCGCGGGCTTCCACATTGGAAGCGTCAACGCCGCGCCGACACCGAGAAGGAGGGCGATGCCGACGACATTCCGGATCGAACGCCACCTGCTCGATCCGACGGCCGCTCTGCCTGGATCACGAACCACGTCGGGCAGCCTTCAGCAATCGCGATGCCTTGGTTGGGCAGGTCGAGAAGCGAGGGTCGCCGATCGGCGTCAAGAATAAGAAATATGTGAATTCTGAAGAGTTGCTGCTGGCTGACCGAAGCCGCCTCGACGCACGGTCCGGCCAACGGATGGGAATTGTTCCGCCATCATTGGGTAATGCTTTTTCTGATCATGCCGCGTCCCCGCCAACCGCGAGCTGAGCCGTCGTTGTGCTGAGCTACACCCGCGCCGATGACGCGGATCGGATCTTCTCGTGCGAGGATGTGTCCCGTGCATACGCTCCGATTGACGCTTCTCGTCTCTGCGCGGGCGCTCCTTTACGGGGACACAACGAATCGGAAGTATATTGATGCGCTACCCGAGAGAGGAGGCCGAACGATGTCAGCCGCCACGCGCTTCTCACGGTCACTGGTCGCATCGCTGCTTTCGTTCGCCGTCGTATCCGGTGCTCTGACGCCGCTCGCCGCTCAGGGTACGGCCGCCAAGCCGCCCGCGAAGACCAGCGCTCAAGCGAAAACGGCGAGTGCCGATCTGATCGACCTCAACACTGCGACGAAAGAGCAACTGATGACGTTGCCGGGGATCGGCGAGGCCTATGCCGCGAAGATCATCGCCGGACGACCGTACCGGGCCAAGAACGAGTTGACCAGCAAGGGGATCATCCCCGAGGCGACTTACAAGAAGATCGCGAGCAAGGTGATCGCGAAGCAGGCAAAGTAGCGCCGTCCAATCGTCTGCGAGACAGTTACGGTCGCGGCAGTCTCGACTTCCAGAAGTCCCACGACCGCTCGTAGTCCTGCGCCGCCAGTTTCGCTTCCTGTGGATCGAGGTAGACGACTCGATCGCCGCCGAGTTGCACCGCCTGCAGCTGCAGACGGGCGTTCAGATTCAGGTAGTAGACCTCGGCGACGGCAAGGTGGAGCGACGCCGCCGCAACGACGGCGCCGTGACCGCGCATCAGCGCGGCGGCTTTGTCGCCGAGCGTCGACGCCAGCGCTCTGCCAAGCTCCGGCGTCCGAATCAGCAGGTCGCTCACGCCGGCGACCTGCCGAATCTCGAACACCGGCACACCCGCTCCGATGAAAGACGCCATGTGATAGAGCGGCCGCAGCGGCACTGCCGTTGCGGCAAACGGGATCACATCAGGACAGTGACAGTGGACGATCGAACGGACGTCGGGCCGCGTCCGGTAAATCTCCCCGTGGATGAAACGCTCGATGTACCCCGTGCCGCCACCCGAAACCGGCACACTGTCGAGGTCGTACTCGACGATGTCGCCGGCTTCAACCAGTGCGGGCGCCCTGGAGCGCGCGAGCAGATAGTGATTGGGGTTCGAAGGACTACGAACGCTGACGTGTCCGTAGCCATCGAGAACGCCTTCGTTCGCGAGAATCCGGTTCGCGACGGCCAGCTCGCCGACAAGCGCCTGTCGATCGGTGGGAGGCTGGGACGGTTGAGGCGACACCGAGCGGATCGCAACCACGAACGTCAGGAGGGCGAGCGTGGCAAGCCGACCGCATGTCCGAAGAAAGTGCATTTAGGCGCGGCGCATCATCTGACCCGGCGTCACATCACTTTCCGACCATGTGAGCGATACTCTTTTCGTTTTCCATGCAAATGTAGGACAGGAGCTCGGTGTCCGGCTTCAGCGAGTGCGTGAGCTTCACGGTCCACGGCGCCGTGTACGCCTTCGCATCGTCCACCGTGATGTCGATTTCGAGCTTTCCGTAATTCACACGACGGAACCGCTCCGTGATCCTGGCCGCCTCGGTCATCGGACTGCCGCTGCGATCGAGCCACATCCCATCTTTGAATCCGGCCGACTGCACGACCAGCGTATCGCCCTCCCAGCGGCCGACCGAGTAGCCGTTGAACGTCGGCATCTCGATCTCCGGCAGCGGCCGCCCGTCCGTGAAGATCTGGCGGTGCGCATCGTCGCGTTCGTAGAGGATCACGATGAGTCCCGCCGTCTGAATGATTTTCCTGAACAGCGGGGAGGTATGCTCCTTGACGATGCCAGGGGGCAGGCAGTGCGATCCCGGATCGTCCTTGCCGTTCTCTTCCATCCGCTTCTTGCGGATGTCAGCCGCCCAGGGCTGATACGGCAGGCCGTTCTTGAGGCTCCAGCCGATATTCACGAACTCCTGCCCGACCTCCATGTCGGCACACCCGATCGCCGGACATGGGCGGTTGTGTTCGATGTCCCACATCCCGGAGAGATCCGGCTTGCCGTCTGCGGTTCGGGGCGCGGGCGCCGCCAGGTTTGGCGCGCCGTCCGCCAGCCGCGGCACTCCCGCAGTCTGGTGCTTCAACCACTGCGCCGAGCTGGTGACAGACGCCGCGACGACGAGCAGCACGACAACGCCGGTGACGGCCTTCATGGTGACCTCCAGCCGTAAAAGGGCGAGGAGGACGATAAGCCGAGGCGGCGCGATGTGTCCAGATCCTTCTCGCGCTATGACATGTCCGCCATCTGCTGGCGGTGCAGCTCGCTGTACAGCCCGCCGTTGACCAGCAGCTGGTCGTGCGTCCCCTGTTCGACGATCCGCGAACCCTTGACGACGAAGATCACGTCGGCGTGCCGGATCGTGCCGAGGTGATGCGCGATCACGATCGACGTGCGCCCCTCCATCAGCCGTTCGAGCGCGTCGATCACCTCGCGCTCCGACGCCGCGTCGAGGCCCGCGGTCGGCTCGTCGAGGATCAGGATCGGCGAATTGCGAACGATCGCGCGCGCGATGGCGATGCGCTGCCGCTGTCCGCCCGACAGCGTCAACCCGCGATCGCCGACCAGCGTCGCGTAGCCGAGCGGGAGATCGGTGATGAATGCGTGCGCGTTGGCGAGCGTCGCGGCGCGGACAGTGTCCTCGATCGAGGCGTTCGGCTGGCCGTAGGCGATGTTCTCCCAGATCGTGGCGCGAAACAGCAGCGTGTCCTGCAGGACGAAGCTGATCTGATCGCGCAGCGACTTCAACGAATAATCGCGGATATCGGCGCCGTCGATCCGTACGGTGCCCGACAACGGATCGTAGAAGCGCGTGACGAGGCTGACGATCGTGGACTTGCCGGTACCCGACGGCCCGACGATCGCCGCGACCTGTCCGGGCTCGATCCGCAAGCTCACGTCGCTCAGCACACGGCTGTCGCCGTACCCGAAGGTGACGTGGTCGAACTCGATTGCGCCGCGAAACGCCGGCGCCGTGCGCGCGTCGGGACGATCGCCGACTTTGCTTTCGAGGTCCAGGACTTCCTGAATCCGTTCGTAGCCGACCGACGCCTTCGCGACGGTGTCGGTGAGCTTCGACAGATCGCGAATCGGTTTGTAGAGCTTGTTGAGATAGAGCAGGAAAACCACCAGCACGCCGCCACTGATCTCGCCGGCAATCGCCAGGCGGCCGCCGTACGCCAGCACCAGGCACGTGCCGATCGCGACGATCACGTTGACGGTTGGCGAGAGCTTCGCCTTCACGTTCCGCGCCTGCAGTCCAGCTTCCACGTTGCTGCGGCTCTCCGACGCGAAGCGCCGATCCTCATAGTCCTCTCGCGCGAACGCCTGGACGACGTGAATCGACGAGAGCACCTCGGCGACGCCCGACAGCAGTTCGCCTTCGCGCTTGCGCACCGCGCGCGACGCCGCCTTGATGCGCCGCGTAAAGAAGAACACGACCGCGAACAGGATTGGCACCACCGACAGCGCCAGCAGCGTGAACCGCCAGTTCACGTAGAACATCACCCCGAGGATGCCGGCGATCGTCAGGACGTTCACGAGGATCCCGACGAGCGCCGAGGTGATGAAGTCCTGGACGGCAGCGATGTCGCTGGTCATCCGCATCATCAGATCGCCCGAGTGCGACTCGCGATGGTCGGCCAGTGACAGCCGCTGCAGGTGCTGATAGACGCTCCGCCTCAGGTCGTGCGACACCCACTGCGCGACGCGCGTCGTCTGAGACTTTTCCGCGTAGCTGCTGACGGCGTCGAGCAGCGCGATCAGCGCGACGGCGGCGACCGCCAGATCGAGGGTCGCGAAGCGGCTCGCCGGCAGAAGCGGAGCGACCAGGGAACCGAACCAGCCGCCGAGGCGTTTGCCGCTGACGACGTTGTCGAGGACGACCTTGATCGGCCACGGCTGCAGCACGTCCGCCGCGGTTTCGCCGACGACCGCGAACAACGCCAACACCAGGGGCTTCCACTGCGGCCGGAGCAAACGGCCGATCCGCGGCGCACGGCGGCGTGGCTTGCCCTCTTCGGCGAGGCGTTTTCCCATCGGTGTCAGTCAATGCCGGTTCAGACGAGTCCGATCGGCGAGGGTGCACCCCGCCGCCAGGTGACCAGCCATCTCATCTGGACTGCCGCGATGGATCTACTACACGCGTCGCGAGAAAGCCAGAGTGCGCGGCAAATTCTGCGAGACGGCGCGGTACGGAACGCCCGTCGCCCAGGCCACGGGTCCAGGCCATCTCTCGCGCGTTAATATCTGCGCCGCGGCCTCGATGGCCGACCGCAGCATGCGTCCAGAGTCGTGCGACGTCGCGATCGTCGGCGCCGGCGCCGCCGGCCTCGCGACCGCGATCTTCACCCGTCGCCTCAATCCATCCTGTTCGGTCGTCGTCTTCGACGGCGCGCGCGCCCCCGGCGCCAAGATCCTCGTCAGCGGCGGCAGCCGCTGCAACGTGACGAACGCGTCGGTCACCGAACACGACTTCTGGGGCGGACCCTCGCCGATCGTCCGCCGCGTGCTGCGTGCGTTCACGGTCGCCGACACCGTCGCCTTCTTCCGCGAGATCGGCGTGCGGCTGCACGAGGAAACAGGCGGCAAGCTGTTCCCCGATACGAATCGCGCACGCGACGTCCTCGATGCGCTGCTCCGCGAAACGCGCCGCGTGGGTGCGATCGTCGTCGCCGGGACGCGCGTGACCGACCTCGCGCAGGCGCCCGACGGCAACGGGTTCCGCGGGGTCGCGGGCGATGGCGAGGTGACGGCGGCACGCGTCGTGCTCGCGACCGGCGGCCGGGCGCTGCCGAAGAGCGGCAGCGACGGTGCCGGATACGAGCTGGCGCGGCGAGCAGGACACGCGATCGTCGAGACGACGCCGGCCCTCGTGCCGCTCGCGCTCGCGCCGTCCGACACCGTTCACGAGGCGGTGCCGGGTGTCTCGCATGATGTGGAGCTTGCCGTCCGCGTGGACGGCGCGGTCGCGATTCGCCTCGCGGGCGCGCTGCTCTGGACCCATTTCGGCGTCAGCGGCCCGGTCGTGCTGAACGCGTCGCGGCACGTGCTGCGCGCTGAAGTCGAGGGCCGCACGGTCGAGCTCTTCGCCAATGTGTGTCCCGGCCGCGGCTTCGACGCCGTCGACGCGGCGTGGCAGCGGTCGGCGCAGGCGACGCCGAAGGCATCGGTGCAGGCGACGCTTGCGGGGCTGGTGCCGGCGTCGGTCGCAGCAGCCTTTCTGCGGCAGCTCGAGATCGACGGCGGCGTCACGCTTGCGCACTTTTCGCGCGGCGAGCGCCGCCGTCTCGTCGCCGCGCTCGTCGAGTGGCCGCTGCCAGTGACCGGCTCGCGCGGCTACAGCTACGCGGAAGCCACGGCAGGCGGCGTCACGCTGACGGAAATCGATGCAGGAACGATGGCCTCGCGCGTCTGCCGAGGCTTGTCGCTGGTCGGCGAGATCCTCGACGTCGATGGCCGCATTGGCGGGTTCAATTTTCAGTGGGCGTGGTCGAGCGGATACGTCGCCGGCCGCGCGCTTGCGCGCGCGTTCGACGGGCGACGATGATCACCCGATGGGGTGGGCTGCTCGCGCGCGATGAGCGTCGATCCCGACAAATTGACAGCCGCGCGCCGGTGTCTTACGCTCAGCCGCAATGCATCGGCCGTTTCTCTTCTGGGGTTTCAAGTCGCCGTGCGAGATCTTCGAGGGCAGTCTCGGCGCGCTCGAACAGGACGTCATGCGCGTCGTGTGGGCTTCGAGCGATGTCAGCGTTCGAGACGTCTGCACCCGACTCGGATCACCGGTCGCGTATACGACGGTGATGACGACAATGGATCGGCTGTTCAAGAAGCGGCTCCTCGCGCGGCGGAAAGTGGGACAGGCGTTCGTCTATCGGGCCGTCGCGTCCCGCGAGGAGATCGAAGACGCCGTCGCCACCGAGCTCGTCGACAGCCTGCTGCGCCGGCATGCGGACGAGCCGCTGCCGGTGCTGTCGTCGCTCGTCGACGCCGTCAGCGAACGCGATCGCTCGCTCCTTGACGAGCTCGAACGCCTGGTCCGCGAAAAGCGGCGCGCCGTCGCGCGGACGTCATCCAAATGATCGATCTGCGCTACCTGCTGCACGGCGTCGCCATAGCGCTGGGCTGGTTCGGCGCCGTCAATGTCGCAATCGCCGCAGCGGCGGTGATCGCCGCGCGGCGTGCGGCGAGGCGTGAGCGGCCTGGCTCGGCAGCGTTCTGGCTCGGACTGCGACTGCTGCCGGCCGCGGCATCCACGGTGTTCGTCGGGGTACTTTTCGTGCCGTCGTACTGGACCTACGAACCGCGCTCCGTCGAGGACCTCGACGTCACGCTGGCGCTCCTCGCGCTCGCCACGCTGTCCTGCATCTGCGCCGCGGCGGTGCGCGGATGCGCCGCCTGGCGGCGTGCGCGACAGCGGACGCGCGCATGGCTTCGCCTGGCGCGGCCCCTCGACGTCGACAGCGCGATTCCCGTGTACGAGATTCCGATCCACACACCGATGATGGCGCTCGTCGGCGTGATGCGACCGCGTCTGATCGTCACACGAGGAGTCGTGTCGGCGCTGACCATCGACGAACTGCGTGCCGGCGTCGCGCACGAGATCGGGCACCTGCGCGCGTGGGACAACCTGAAGCGGCTCGCGATGGTCGCGGCGCCGGATGTTCTTGCCGCAACCCGCATCGCGGCGACGATCCAGGCTCGATGGGCGTCTGCCGCCGAGCATGCAGCCGATCGCGCCGCCGGCTGCGACAGCGAAAGCCGCTGTGCGCTGGCCTCCGCGCTGGTCAAGGTCGCGAAGCTCACGCCGACGGCGACGCCAATCGCCGAGCCGATCAGCACGCTCGTCGGCGGCGGCGACATCGCGTCGCGTGTGCAGCGCCTCCTGGACGACGACGCGCCCGCGCCGCCGACGCTGTCCGCGCGACGTCCGTGGATGTCGCTGGCGATCGCTGCCGCGTTCGCGATCGCGTACGGTCCGCTCCTGCGGCTCGTCCACGAGGCGACCGAGGTCATCGTCAACACGCTGCCCTGACCGGCTGCGTCGGACCGTTCGACAACCGCGCCCCGACGCGCGAGCCGCTTCGGGCGGGGCGCCTCCGAGGGAGACGATGGGGACGTTTCAGATTCTCGAGAGGCTCGCGCAGGACGTGCGTTACGCGCTGCGGACGCTCCGCCGATCGCCGGGGTTCAGCAGCGTCGCCATCTTTGCGCTCGCGGTCGGCATCGGCGGCAACACCGCGATCTTCAGCATGCTCGACGCGGCACGGACCCGGGCGCTGCCGTATCACGACCCCGCGCGGCTGGTCATGCTGTGGGGTAACGTGCAGCGCGCACGTGTCGAACGGCGTGGCACTTCGTATCCGGACTTCCTCGACTGGCGCACCCGTTCGCGGAGTTTCGAGGACGTGGCCGCCTTCGACGGCCAGCTGATGACGCTCCTCGGCGTCGACGAACCCGAGCGCATCAACACCGAGTTCGTTTCAGCGCCCTACTTCTCGCTGCTCGGTGTCCAGCCGGCCATCGGCCGGACCTTTACCGCCGACGAAGACGATGTGGCGAAGCCGACGCAGGTAGTCGTGGTGAGCGACGGCTTGTGGCGGCGGCGGTTCGGACGAGATCCACAGCTCGTCGGACGGACCGTCACTCTCTGCTGCGCCGCCCGCTCGTATACGGTCGTAGGCGTGATGCCGCCAGGATTCAAAGGGCTCACCGACGCTGCAGAGCTCTGGGTGCCGTTCGCGATGTACGCGCCGCGCGACGTGATGGCCGACCGCGGCACCCGCGGGTTTGCGGCGTTAGCACGTCTCAAACGCGGCGTGACGCGGGAGGCCGCGCAGCGAGAGCTCGACGGCGTCTCCCGGCAGCTCGAGGCCGAGTACCCGGCCACGAACGAGAAGCGCGCCGTTGAAATGAGCCCGCTCGACGTGGAGCTCGTCGGCCCGCTGCGTCCGGCGCTGCAGACGCTGATGGCCGCCGTCGCATTCGTGCTGCTGATTGCCTGCGCGAACGTCGCGAACCTGCTGCTCGCCCGATCGGAAGCGCGCCGCCAGGAAATCGCGGTGCGCATCGCGCTCGGCGCCGGCCGCGCGCGACTGCTCGGCCAGCTGATGACCGAGGGCTGCGTGCTGACGGGCATCGGGGCGGCTGCCGGACTGCTCATGGCGCGGGTCGCGGTCGACGCGCTGATCGCGCAGAGTCCGGTCAGCTTTCCCAGCTTCGTGACCCCGGGCCTCGACATCCGTGTCGCGGTGTTCACCGTGGCGGTTTCACTCGCCTGCGGAATTCTGGTCGGTCTCGCACCAGGGCTGCAGGCGCAGGCGCTCGATCTGACCGGCTCGCTGAAGGAGAGCGCGCGGGGCAGCGATGGACCGCGCGCACAGCGCGTGCGCAGCTCCCTCGTCGTCGCCGAGTTGTCGCTCGCCGTCGTGTTGCTGATCGGCGCCGGCCTGATGATTCGATCGGTTCGGAACCTCGCGGCGCTCAATCCCGGCTTCGATCCTTCGTCGATGTTGACGCTGCACCTCAGCATCCCGCGCGCCGCCCCTCCACCGTCAGCGCCGGACGCTCCGACGGCTCCGCCGCCGCCGGTGGTGTACGGCCGCGCGCTGCTCGAGCGCGTCCGGGCAGTGCCCGGCGTCGCGGCGGCGGCGCTCGGCAGCGACGTGCCGCTCGACGGCAGCGCCGCCGCGGCGTTCTACACGGCGGAAGGACAGCCGCCGGTCACCGCGCAGAACATGCCGCGCGCGTATGTGCATCGCGTGTCACCCGAGTTCTTCGGCACGCTGCGGATTGCGATGCTCGCAGGCCGGACGTTCACCGACGCCGACGCCTCGCAGGGTTCGACGGCCGTCATCGTCAGCGAACGTGTGGTCAAGCGGTTCTGGCCGAGTCAGGATCCGGTCGGCAAGCGAGTCAAGTTCGGCCAGGTTGCGTCGAGCGGGCCGTGGCTCACAATCGTGGGTGTCGTCGGCGAGGTGAAGTACCGCGGGCTGCCCGACAATCCGACCGCCGATCCCGACATCTATCTGCCGTTCACCGATCGCAATCAGCAGGTCGCCCTCGCGGTGCGCAGCATCGGGCCGACCTCGTCACTCGTCGCGCCCGTCCGGACCGCGATCCGCGACGCCGATCCGTCGATTCCGATTTACGGGGTCGCGCCGATGGACGAGTTGATCGCCGGCCAGACCGCGCAGTCGCGTTTCACGATGTGGTTGATGGGAGTCTTCGCCGCCGCCGCGCTGATGCTGGCGGTCGTGGGGATCTACGGTGTGATGGCGTATCTGGTGACACAGCGGACGCGCGAAATCGGTATCCGCCTCGCGCTCGGCGCCGATACGTCCGACATTCTTCGGCTCGTGGTCGGCAATGGCGCGCGACTCGTGGCGGGTGGCGTTGCAATCGGCGTCGCCGCGTCGTTCGCGCTGCAGCGACTGGTGTCGTCGCTGCTGTTTGGGGTGACTGCAGCCGATTCGGCGTCGGCGATCGCGGTCGGCGTCCTCGCGGCCGTCGCGCTGCTGGCGTGCTACGTGCCCGCGCTACCCGCTACACGCGTCAATCCGCTGCGCGCGCTGCGATACGAATAGGGGCTGGGGGCTGGGGACTGGGGGCTGGGGGCTGGGGGCTGGGAATATCCGAATCCTCCAACCAGCTCCCAGCGTCCAGCTCCCAGCGTCCAGCTCCCAGCGTCCAGCTCCCAGCTCCCAGCGTCCAGCTCCCAGCTCCCAGCGTCCACCCCCTCGCGAGCGCAGCGAGCTACGCGTTCAGCGGCAGGACAATCCGGAACGTGCTGCCGGTCGCACTGCTCCGCTCCAGTTCCAGCGTGCCGCCGTGCGCCTCCGCGATCCATCGCGCGATTGGAAGACCGAGACCGACGCCGGCGCTGCGGCGGGCGGAGTCGAGCTGAACGAACCGATCGAAGATCCGCTCGCGATCGGGGTCGGGAATCCCTTCTCCTTCGTCCGTCACGCGAATGAAGGCGTGATGATCCTGCGGTGACACATCGACGACCACGGAACTGCCGGCACGCGTGTATGCGACCGCGTTCTGCAGCAGGTTGAGGATCATCCGGCGCAGCAGGCTCTCGTCGCCAAAGAACGGCACATCTGCCGCCGCGACCGTGCCGACCGTCACGTCGCGCTTGCGTGCCAGAACCTCGACGGTCCGACGGCAGTCGACGACCAGCTCGTTCAGATAGACATTCTCGCGCCGCAGCGGGTAGCCGCCGGCGTCGGCGCGTGCGAGGACCAGCATGTCGTCGACCAGCCGTCCGAGCCGGCGCGCCTCGCTGCCGACGCCGCTCAACGCTTCACGGTATTCAGCGTCGGTTCGGCTCTCGACCGCGAGCATCACGTCCGACGTCGATTGAATCACCGATACCGGCGTCCGCAGCTCGTGCGACGCATCCGCCATGAACTGCCGCTGCGTCCGCAGCGTCTGGCGCAGCCGCTCGACGAGACCGTTGAAGGCGCGCGCCAGCTGGCCGAGCTCGTCGGCGCGATCGGATTGGCCGAGATCCTCCATGCCGCCAGGCACCAGCCCCTCGGCGCGCCGCGCCATGTCGGTGATCGGCCGCAGGCCGACCGACGCGAGCCACAGGCCGCCGGCTGCCGCGAGCAGCAGCGCGATCGGAATGCCGACCCACATCGCTTCCTTCGCTTCGCGCTGCTCGCGCAGGACGTCGGTCAACGGAGCGGCAGTCAGCAGGAAGAACAGCCGATCGCCGGTCGACATCGGCTGCAGATGAACGCGCCAGGGGCCGCCGGGCGAGCCGGCGGTCCACACCTGCGGCTCGTCGCGCGCTGCGATCGGCGAGCCGAGTGTCAGGCCGTGCCAGTTGGCCGCCAGCGGGGCGCCGGTCTCATCGATGATCGCCACGGCACGTCCTGGCACCGCCATCGTCCCCTGGACTTCCGTGGCCGCCTTACGCGGATTGGACGTTTCATTGAGCTCGTCGCGGAACACGTTCGCCAGCGTCGCCGCCAGGTTGTCGAGCTCGCGATCCACCCGCCGCATCCCGATGCGCCCCTGCTGCCAGATCACGATCGTCGCGAACGTGCCCAGCACCGCGAGCAGGGCCAGCGAATACCAGATGGTGAGGCGCGCCCGAAGCGACAGCGATCCGATCACTCGCCCGATCATCCGATCACCTGATAGCCTTCACCACGACGGGTGCGGATCGGCGGTTCCGCGCCGGCTTCCTCGATCTTGCGCCGCAGCCGCTGGATGTACACGTCGACGACATTGGACAGCGGATCGTAGTGCTCGTCCCACACGTGCTCGGCGATTTCCGTTCGGCTGACCACGTCGCCGGCGCGCCGGACGAGGTACTCGAGCAGGGCGTATTCCTTCGCCGTCAGCGCCAGCTCGCGGGTGCCGACGAGCGCGCGGCGCCCGCGCGTGTCGAGAATGAGCGAGCCGATCGCGATCCGTTCGGCCAGCGGCGGCTGCCGGCCGCGCCGGATGATCGCGCGCAGCCGCGCCAGCAGCTCGCCGAAATCGAACGGCTTCACCAGGTAGTCGTCGGCGCCGCTGTCGAGCCCCTCGATGCGGGCGTCCACGGCATCGCGCGCCGTGACCATGAGGATCGGCACCGGATTGCCCGACTCGCGGATCGAGCGGCACAC
>DATFXR010000807.1:0-8236 GCA_035315685.1 Vicinamibacterales bacterium
GATCGCGCGTGCGCTGGTCGCCGACGGCGCACGCGTTGCCGTCACCGGGCGCAGCGCTGCACATCTGTCGTCGGCGCGGCCGACCATCGAAGCCGCGGGTCCTGGATCGGTCGAGACGCTGCAGGCGGACGTTCGGCGCTATTCCGACGTGCACCGCGCGGTAGAGGCCGTCGTCTCCCGCTTCGGCGGCCTCGACATCGTTGTCAACAACGCCGGCGTCGGGATTTTCACGGCGGTCACGTCGATGACACCGGAGCAATGGGCGGAAGTGATCGAGACCAATCTCACGGGCGTCTTCAATGTCTGCCACGCGGCGCTGCCGCACCTGCGTGGCCGTGGCGGCGCGTTCATCATCAACATCAGCAGCCTCGCGGGGAAGAACGCGTTCGCGAACGGCGCCGCCTACTGTGCGTCGAAGTCCGGCCTGAACGCGTTCAGCGAAGCGTTGATGCAGGAGGTGCGCTACGACGACGTCCGCGTGAGCTACGTGATGCCCGGTTCGGTCGCCACGGCGTTCTCGAGCGGCGATGCGGCGAAGGGCGCCGAGTGGAAGATTGCGCCGGACGAAGTGGCCGACGTCGTCATCAACCTGTTGCGCCACGATCCGCGCAGCCTGCCGAGCCGCGTCGAGCTGCGACCGTCGAAGCCACAGAAGTAGCGCGCGATCAACATGTCCGTCTTCGACAAACACCACGACGCACTCGAAGTCCACGAGACGATGATGGGTCCGGCGCGCGGCCGACTCGCGGTGGCGCTCGACCTGCTCACCGATTCGATGGCGCTCGTCGGCCAGCACGGCGTGTACTGTCGCAGCGAGCGATTTCCGGGACAGCCGAAGCTGGACATCGCGCTCGTCCTCGAGCATCTCGAGGACGCGAAGCAGCTCGTGCAGAGCGCGATGGCGGAGCTGAAGTCCCGGTAGCGTCCTCTTCAGCGATGCGGGTGATCGCCGAGGCGACACGTTGGCGGGTCGGGACATCAAAGCGTGAACGCAGCGTGCGTCAGGGACTGCGGTAGTGTCCGGCTTTAGCCGGACCGTGATCGCTCAACCCAGCCGCCCCTCGAGAACTTCCTCACTGCCGCTGACTGTTTCCGCCGCCGGTTCCTGTCGCGGTGACTCGCGCCAGCGCGCCTGGATGATCAGCCACAGCACGCCCGGCAGGCAGAACATGCTGCCGAGCGCGAAGGCGAGCGCGCGGGGCGACCAGCCAGCGCGATCGAGCTGGCGGCCGGTCCAGTAGCTCGAGGCCGACGACATCAGCGTCACGAGCGCGAGCTCCGCGGCGAAGACGCGGCCGCGAAAGCGATCCGGCACCTCGAGCTGCAGCAGCACGGTGCTGAAGACCCAGAGGATCGAGCCGCCGAAATGTGCGAACAGGACACAGAGTGCCGCGATCCAGAGCGACGGTGCCGCGGACAGGGCAACGTAGAAGATGCCGACCATGAAGAACGCCGGCCCGATCGCCCGTCGAAGACGGAGCCGATCCTGACCGAGAATCCAGCGCAGCGTGATCGGCCCGAGCCCCGCCCCGACGCCGCGCGCGCCGTAGAGAACGCCGATTCCCGCGGCTGATCCGTCGCCGAGCGGAAAGACCCGCTGGCCGAAGATGGTCAGCAGCAGCAGTACTCCGCCGGCGAGTCCCCAACCGGCCTTCACGAGCATCAGCGCGGCGACGTGCGATCGCTGCCGCACATAGCTGACGCCCTCGACGAGATCGGTGAAACCGGTGAGCTCGAGAAATCCGGACGGACGCGGCGCCGCAGCCGGCGTGGAGTCGTAGCGCGTCCGGCCGATGAAGAACGCCGATGCGAAGAACGACGCCGCGTTGATGACGAACGCGACGTTCCGCCCCGCAACCGCCGTGACGAGGCCGCCGATCGACGCGCCGAGTGCGAGCATCGCCGACCAGGTCGCGGCCGACAGGGCATTCGCGGTGAGCAGTTCGTCCGGCGCGGTCACGTTCGGAATCGTCGCCGTCCTGGCCGGCTCGAAGAACGCCTGCGCGCCGACGGTCAGCGCCATCACCACGTAGGCAATCCAGACTTCCTCGCGGCGGTGGACCAGCAGCAGCGCGAGAATCAGGCAGCCGCGCACGACGTCGGTGACGATCATCAGCCGCCGGCGATCGACGCGATCGACGACGACACCGGCGAGCGGACCGACCAGCGCGACCGGCAGGAACTGCACGATCATCATCCACGCGACGGCGGTCGCCGATCCGGTGAGATCGAGCAGCAGCGCGAACACGGCAACGGCATTGAACCAGTCGCCGAGCTGCGAGATCGTCTGACCGATGTAGAGCAGACGGAAGTTGCGGTTCCTGCGAAGGACCGCCCAGGAAGAATTCAAACGCACGATTATAATCGTCGCCGATCCATGTTCGAGAGCCTCGGCCACTACAAGATCCTCGAACGCATCGGCGCCGGAGGCATGGGCGAGGTCTACCGCGCGCGCGACACGCGGCTCGGTCGCACGGTCGCGATCAAGGTGCTCGCGGCCGACGTCGCGGACGATCCCGAGCGGCGCGAGCGTTTCGTGCGCGAAGCGCGCGCGACTGCGGCGCTGTCGCATCCGAACATCGCGGCGCTCTATGAAATCGGCGAGGACCAGGGACAGCTGTTCCTCGTCTTCGAGTTCGTGCCCGGCGAGACGTTGAACCACGTGATCGGCGGCCGTCCGCTGAACCCGCGGCGCGCGATCGATTTCGCCACGCAGATCGCCGACGCGCTCGCCGACGCACACGCCGAAGGCATCGTCCACCGCGACATCAAGCCGGCGAACATCATCATCACGCCGAAAGACAAGGCGAAGGTTCTCGACTTTGGCCTCGCGACCTGGACGGCTGGCGGCGCCGAACGTGAGCAGGCCGCGCACGAGGCCACGGTGATGGTCACCTCCGCGGGCACGACGCTGGGCACCGCCGCCTACATGTCGCCCGAGCAGGCGCTCGGCGAGAAGGTCGATCATCGAACCGACATCTTCTCGCTCGGTATCGTGCTGTTCGAGATGGTCACGGGGCGGCTCCCGTTCACGGGTACGACGCCGACCGCGGTCGCCCTGCAGATCGTGCAGGGGACGGCGCCGCCGCCCTCGTCGGTGAATCGATCGGTGCCGGCGGAGATCGACGTGATCGCCGGGCGCGCGCTGTCGAAGGATCTTGCCGGCCGTTACGAGACTGCGGCCACGATGGCGGCGGAGCTCCGATCTCTCGGGGCGATCCTCGACGTCCGCAGCGAAGTGAGCGAAGCGGCCGGCGGCGTCGCCGCTGCCGCGGGCCCGCGCGAGCGCTCCGGGATCGGCTGGCTCGTCGTGGCGCTCCTGCTCGCCGCGCTTGCCGCGCTCGCCTGGTTCGAGCGCGCGCCGCTGCAGCGGCTCTGGCGACGCGCGATGGGCCCGGCGCCGGCGCCGGTCATCGCCGTCGTGCCATTCGACACGGATCAGGGCCAGACGTTCTTCGCCGACGGCCTCGCCGAGGATCTGATCTCGCGGCTCGGCCAGACGCCCGGATTGAAGGTGATCGGGCGATCGGCCACCCGCAACCTTCGCGGCCGCGCGCCGCGTGACGTCGCCCGCGAGCTGGGCGCCGCGGTGGTCCTTACGGGATCGGTGCGTCCCGCCGCCGACTCGATGAAGGTGTCCCTCGAGCTGATCGATCCGTCGGACGAGACTGCGCTCTGGTCCGCTCAATACACGCGCGAGGTGAAGGACATCTTTGCCGTCCAGGCGCAGATCGCCGAGGAAGTCGCGGGTGCGCTGCGCGTGAAGCTGCAGCCGACTGCGGCGGCAGCGCGGGCCGCCGCACGGACTGTGGATCCGCACGCGTACGAGCTCTACGTTCGAGGCCGGCAGGCGCTCGCCGAACGTCGGCCAGCTGATGCGATCAACCTGTACGATCAGGCAATTGCCGCCGACGCTGGACTGGCGGAAGCGTTCGCCGGCATTGCCGAAGCCATTGAATACAGCACGATCATCCTGGGACAGTCGCCGGACGCCCCGGCGCGACGACGGCTGAAAACGGCGGCGGAACGCGCCTACCAGCTCGACCCCGACCTTCCGCAGTCGAACCTGGCCATGGCGGTGGCGGCGGTGTCGTTGCACGACACTCTTGGCTACCTTCGTCGCGCGGTCGAGATCGATCCGACCTACGCCGAGGGACTGCACCAAATCGGCGATCAGCTGCTCGACTTCGATCCGGCGCGCGCGATCGATTTCTATCGCGGGTCGCTGGCGGCTGATCCGGCGCTATCCGCAGGCTATACCGACATCGCGAACGCACTGATCACGCTCGACCGGTGCGACGAGGCCCATCGTCAGGTCGATACGCTAAAGGCGGAACCGATTCCCGGGTGGCGGGACGCGTTTCACACACTAATCGACATCGATCAACGGCAATGGGATTCAGCGCTTCGGCGGCTGCAGCAATCGCCGCTGCCGGCTGTTCTTGGAACACCGCTCCGCATCCGCGTTCTGGCCTCTGCCGGTCGGCCGCGTGACGCGCTGCGGGTGCTTGCCGCGGCAACGGCGCCACAGTCGTGCATGATGCAGGCGACGCGAGCTGGCCTGCTCCATGACACGGGCGACACGACCGCCGCTCGCCGCCTGGTCGGTCCGATGCTCGCCGAAGCCGAGGGTGAGGCTCCGGACGCAGAAGCGATGCGCTGCGCGGTGTCCGCTGCCGCGGCGCTTGGCGATGCGACGACTGCTGGAACACTGCTCCGGCGCATTGCCAGCCGAGAGGACTGGCTGCGGCATTGGGCAAGGCAAGTGGGCGCCGTACGCGGCGCGCTCGTCCTTCGCGGCCGAATGTACCCGTGGAGCCGCGTTGCTGATGCGTCACCGGTCGTCGCAGCGCGCCAGCAAATCGACGCCGCCTACGCGCGCGAGCGCGAGATCGCGCGCACCGCGCTGGCCGGCCTCCCGTAGCGCGAACGCTTCCCGCCGTCGCTGGCCTCGATGACGCGCCAGCTTTGGCGAGGCTCGCCGAAGCGCCAGAGGCGCGTAGGCGGCGGCCGAGCGACGGACGCTCGCCTACAGGCTTCGCGCCACGACCGACACGAATCGCGCGAGATCGATGTTGCTGCCCGACACGATGACCGCCGCGCGACGGCCGCTGACCTCGGCGCGCCCGCGCAGGACGGCTGCCGTCGCGGCGCAGCCGGCGCCTTCCGTGATCAGGTGCTCGCGTTCGAAGAGACCCACGAGCGCGGCGGCAAGGTCGTCCTCGCTGACCGTCACGATCCGATCGACGAGGCGCTGAATCAGCGCGAAGGTGATCGTCTCCGGATCCGCGTTGCCGCCGAGGCCGTCGGCCAGCGATTCTCCCGCGGCAATCTCGACCAGCCGCCCCGCGCGCAGGCTCGCGAGAAACGCGTGTGACACCTCCAGCTCGACGCCCACGACTTCCACGCGGGGATTGATTGCCTTTGCGACCGCGGCCGCGCCGCTGACCAGTCCGCCGCCTCCGATCGGCACGACCATCGTCTCGAGGTCCGGCACATCCTCGAAGAGCTCGAGCGCTACCGTCGCCGCGCCGTCGATGACGTCCTGATCGCTGTACGGCGAGATGAACTCCGCGCCGGTGTCGCGCGCGAACGTCTTCGCCATGCGCTCGGCTTCGTCGTAGTCACGTGCGTCGGCGCGCAAGTCGGCGCCGTGTCTGCGGATCGCGTCGAGCTTGGCGGCGGGGGCGTTGGCCGGCGTGATTACCACCAGCGGCAGACTGAAGGTCGCGGCGGCCGCGGCCAGGGCGCTGCCATGATTGCCGGCCGACGCGGTCACGAGCGGCCGCGGCCGGCGCTCGCTCCGCTCGAGCCGGGCAATCACCGCGTTGAAGGCGCCGCGCGCTTTGAACGAGTTCGTCGCCTGCAACGATTCGAGCTTCAGCCAGACGTCGCCGCCGCTGCTGTCGGACAGCCAGGACGAACGGACCAGCGGCGTGCGGCGGATGTATGGCGCAATCCGACGCCGCGCGCGCAGCGCTTCGATCATCGGTTGAGGATGTCCGCCAGCTGTTGCGTGAACGCCGATCGCGCCAGCACCTCGCCGACGCCCGCGTGTCGAGCCGCGCTGATCAGGTCGGTCTGCACGTGCGACACGTAGCCGACCGTCGGAATGGACGCCAGGTCCGGCTCGGCCTTCATTGCCGCGACGATGCCGAGCGGGTCGGCGCGGGCGTTGTTGAGATCGAGAATCACGAGCGACGGCGGCGCCTTGCGCATCTCGGTGAGCGCGGTATCAGCCGAACGCGCGAACGCGACAGCCACGCCGAGCTGTTTCGCGGTCGTCTTGATTTTCGAGGTGAACATCAGGTCGTCGAGAACAGCTAAGATCATCGATCGGCATGATAATTCACGTCGAGACCGCCGGTCCCTTTCAGCAGAACGGCTTCGTCGTCGCGGACGAGCGGACCAAAGAGGCGGTGATCATCGATCCGGGCGACGGCGTGCAGTCGCTGCTCGCCTTCGCGGATCGACAATCGCTGGCCATCCGGCACATCCTGCTCACGCACGCACACATCGATCACGTCACTGGCGTCGCCGCGGCGAAGCGGGCGCTGAACGTGCCCGTCTATCTGCATCGCGATGATCTGTTTCTCTACGAGCGGGTGGTGCAGCACGGGCAGGTGTTTGGCGTCCGCGTGGAGCCGCAGCCGCCGATCGACGTCTTTTACACGCCGGGTCAGACGATCGGGTTCGGCGAGTTGCAGGCGGCCGTGCATCACACGCCCGGCCACTGTCCCGGCGGCGTCTGCCTGGCTATTGGCACGCACAGCGCGCCACCCAAGGAACTGTTCGTCGGCGACACGTTGTTCGCCGGCTCGATCGGCCGGACCGACCTCCCCGGCGGCGACTACAACGTCCTGATCGCCTCCATCCGCAGCGTTCTGTTCCCGTTTGGAGACGACGCCGTCGTCCACTCCGGTCACGGTCCGGATACGACCATCGGCCGCGAGCGCTCCACGAATCCGTTTCTGGTCAATGGCTGAGGGCTAAATGGCTGATGGCTGATGAATACTCGTCATGGCTGATGGCTGATGGCTAATGGCTATGGTTCATGGCTAAACATCGGATGGCCTTTTTCGACCATCAGCCATAGCCATCAGCCATCAGCCATGTCGGACCGTGATCTCCACCCGGCCGACGCGGAGGCGGTCGCCGTCCGCAATGAGCGCCTTGTTCACACGCCTGCCGTTGACGAAGGTCCCGTTCGTGCTCTTCAAATCGACTACTTCCAGCTTGTCGGCGCCGGCGGTGATCCGGCAGTGCAATCTCGAGACAAGCGCCGCGTCGACGATGAAATCGGCGCGCGGGGCGCGGCCGACGGTTTTGACCGCGCCTGCACGCAGGCGGAACGTCGCCTCGGGTTCGGAACTCTGCAGGATCCACATGCCGCAACATTTTACCCGCCGATTTCGTCACAGCTCTTCATGGCAGCACGCAGATCGCGGAAAGGCCTGTATCTCGGCATCGGTGTGGCGGTTGCGGTCGCCGGCGGCGCAGCCGGACTGGCCACGCTGAATGGCGCCGCGCCGGACATCGACCCGGCGAAGCTCGCCACCGTCGAGCGCGGCACGATGGTGAAGTCGGTCGTTGCCACCGGCAAGGTCGAGCCCATCACGAAGGTCGAGATCAAATCCAAGGCGAACGGCATCATCAAGGTGCTCAACGTCGACGTCGATCAGCCGGTCAAGGCCAACGATGTGCTCGTCGAGCTCGATCGTGAACAGCTGGCCGCCACGTTGCGCGGCGCCGAAGCCAATCTCCAGGCCGCCCGGGCTTCACTCGAGGGTGCCGAAGCGCAGCTCAAAAAGAACATCGTCGAGGCCGAGGGCCCTGACGTCGACTTCGCGCAGCGATCGTACGCGCGGGCGCAGACGCTCTTCTCCCAGCACCTGATCGCGCAATCTGCGCTGGACGACGCCCAGGGCCTCGTCGAGGTCGCGACCAACCGCAAACGCGCCGCTGAATCGCAGCTCGTCGTCAGCCAGGCGAAGGTCGCAGAAGCCCGGGCGCAGGTGGCCCAGGCAAAGGCGGCGGCCGATCGTGCCGCCGAGGACGTCGCCAACGCGACCATTCGCGCGCCGATTCGCGGCACCGTCCTGTCGCGCGACGTCGAGATTGGCAGCCCCGTGTCGTCGATTCTCAACCTCGGCGCCAACGCGACGCTGGTCATGACGCTCGGCGACATCGACCAGGTGTTCGTCCGCGGCAAGGTCGACGAGGCCGACATCGGCCG
>DATFXR010000808.1:0-4298 GCA_035315685.1 Vicinamibacterales bacterium
CGTCAAGTACAAGAAGCTGGTCGGCGGCGGGCTGATGAAGATCGTGAATCAGACCGTGCCGATGGCGCTCCGCAGGCTCGGCTACACGCCGCCGCAGGTCGACGCGATCGTCGACTACATCGATCGCAACGAGACGATCGAGGGGGCGCCGGGGCTGAAGGATTCGCACCTGCCGGTGTTCGACTGCGCGTTCAAGGCGGCGAAGGGACAGCGCTCGATTCACTACATGGGCCACATCAAGATGATGGGCGCGACGCAGCCGTTCATCTCCGGTGCGATCAGCAAGACCGTCAACGTCCCGAAGGAGGCGAGCGTCGAGGACATCGCGCAGGCCTACATCCAGTCCTGGAAGCTCGGCGCCAAGGCGATCTCGATTTACCGGGACGGCAGCAAGCGTACGCAGCCGCTCAACACCTCGAAGGACAAAACGCCGGCCGAGACGGTTGCCGAAACGGCTGCCGCACTCGCGCGGACGCCGGTGCGGCAGAAGCTGCCGGACGAGCGCAAGGCGATCACGCACAAGTTCGACATCGCCGGCCACGAGGGTTACATCACGGTGGGCCTCTTCGAGGACGGCCAGCCAGGCGAGATCTTCCTGGTGATGGCGAAGGAAGGCTCGACGATCTCGGGCTTCGCCGATGCCTTCGCGCAGGCGATCTCGTACGCCTTGCAGTACGGCGTTCCGCTGCAGGCGCTCGTCGACAAATTCAGCCACGTCCGCTTCGAGCCATCGGGGATGACGCGGAACCCGGAGATCCGTTTCGCGAAGTCGATCGTCGACTACATCTTCCGGTGGCTGGCGTCGAAGTTCCTGTCGCCGGAAGCGCAGTTCCACGCCGGCGTCAACCGCCGCGAGCTCGAGGAGCCGAACGGCAGCCACGGTCTGATGAAGACCGCCGAGGACCCCGCCGCGACGCTCGCGCAGCGGAGCGTCGCCTCGCCGGCGAATCCGCACATGACGATCCAGAACCAGGAGGATGCGCCACCGTGTTCGACCTGCGGCTCGATCATGATCCGCAGCGGGGCGTGCTATAAGTGCGTGAACTGCGGCACGACGTCCGGCTGCGCGTGAGCCAGCTTGTGGCGTCCGTGACTTAACCGCAGAGAGCGCAGAGACCGCAGAGATTCTTTAGGGGGCGGCCCATCCGGGCCGCCCTTTTTGTTGCTCGTACACCGTAGTGTCCGGCTGCAGCCGGACCGTGATCCGATCGCCGGCGGCAACTCCACGAACGCCGATTACCGTCTAACCGTCGTGTCGATTGGCCGACGCGCGTTTCTCGTCAGCGCCGCGGTTCTGCCGTTTGCGCCTCGTCGCCGGACGGATCCGCTCAGGCGATTTCGCGACCGGTTCACCGGATCGATCATCGTTCCCGGCGACGCCGAGTACGACTCTGCTCGCGCGGTTGTCAGCCTCAATCCGCGAACGGACAAGCGTCCGCGACTGATCGCGCGGTGCGCGAATGCCGACGACGTTGCTCGCGCGCTCGAATTCGGACGGGAGCAGTCGCTTGAAATCGCGGTGCGCGGCGGCGGCCACGACCTCCTGGGTGCGTCCGCGTGCGACGGAGGCATCGTGATCGACCTGTCACCGATGAAGGCGATCCGAATCGATCCGTCCCGGCGGCGTGCCCGCGTCGAAGCCGGCGCGCGATCGCGGGATTTGAACGGTCCCGCCGAGGCGCACGGACTCGTTGCTGCTCTGGGGTGTCATCCCGGCGTGGGTATCGCAGGCCTCACGTTGGGTGGTGGGCTCGGCTGGTTCCTCGGACGGTTCGGCGCTGCCAGCGACAATCTCCGCGCCGCACACGTGATTACCGCCGATGGCAACCGCAGGCTCGCTCGAGCGGATGAGAATGCCGACCTCTTCTGGGCGTTGCGCGGCGGCGGCGGAAACTTCGGCATCGTGACGGAACTCGAACTGAAGCTTCATGTGGCCGGCCCCGTGGTGGGCGGGCCGATCGCATTTCGGACCGACGTCCGGTCGTTCCTGCGATTCCATCGCGATTTCTTGCATGCGGCGCCCGATCCGCTCGTTGCGGAAGCGACCATCGTCATTGCCGATCAGCCGGTCATCCTGTGCATGGTCTGCTGGAGCGGCGAGCCGTCCGAAGGTGAGCGAGCGCTGGCACCACTTCGAGCATACGGGCCGCCCGTGGCGGACGCGATTCACGCCGTCGGCTACGCGCACCTGACCGACCGCCTCAGCGCTGACTTCTCGACGCGCGCGTTTGGCCCGCCGTCCGGCGGTGCTGGTCCGGTGGTTCCCACCTTCGACTACTGGAAAGGTGGTTCGCTCGACCAGCTCACCGATCAGGCAATCGATCAGATCGTCACAATCGTGCAGACCGCATCACGAGGCATGTCGCTCGGACTGGGTCATTACATGCATGGCCACGTGTGCCGCGTGCTGGGTGCCGAGACGTGCCTCCCGCGCAAGGAGGGCCAGCTGACGTACTTCATCGACGCGAATTGGCGTGACGCAGCGCGAACCGAGGCGGCAATGGACTGGGTCGATCGATCGTGGGAGGCGATGCAGCCGCATTCCAGCCGCAGCACGTATGTCAACTATCTGAGTCGTGACGACGACGAAGGGGTGCGAGCAGCCTACCAGTCGAACATGCAGCGACTCGTCGCGGTGAAGCGACGCTACGATCCGTCGAACGTCTTTCATCTGAATCGCAACGTCAGACCCTGACCGTCGCGTGTACCGTCGAATGCTCGTCACCGGCGGCCTGGAATCGACCGTGCGGAGGTTCGTTGCCCGCCCCGAGATAGCCGACGCATTCTGGGCAGAAAAGACCGACTCGAGCGCCGTCGTTTGCGGCGATAATCACGCGGCAGCGAAGGAGCCGAACATGTCCTACATCTCGAGCCGACGAGGCTTCATGAAAGACGCGGGCCTAGCGATTGCGGGTGCCCAGCTTGCGCCGTGGCTGAAGTTCGTCGGCGCCGCGGACCTCGGGAACCCGGTCGTGGAGACATCGGCTGGGAAAGTCCGGGGCCTCGTCGTGGATGGCGTGAAGGTGTTCAAGGGCATTCCGTACGGCGCGTCGACCGGCGGAAAGAATCGCTTCATGCCGCCGCGCCGGCCCGTCGCGTGGAGCGGTACCCGCGACGCACTCGCCTTCGGTCCCACCGCGCCACAGGCCGCGGGCAACCCGGGAGGGACCGCCGCCGGATCGCCCCCTCAGCAGAGCGAAGACTGTCTCGTGCTGAACGTCTTCACGCCCGGCCTCGACGATGGACGCAAACGCCCGGTGATGGTCTGGCTGCACGGCGGCGGGTTTTCCAGCGGCTCCGGCTCCGGCCGCATTCTCGATGGCACTCGACTCGCGCAGGCCCACGACGTCGTCGTCGTGACCATCAATCATCGGCTCAATGTGTTCGGTTACACCTATCTCGGCGATGCGATGGGATCCGACTTCGCCCTCTCGGGCAGTGCGGGACTCCTCGACATCGTCGCCTCGCTCGAGTGGGTGCGCGACAATGTCGCCGGCTTCGGCGGCGACCCGCAAGTCGTCACCATCTTCGGCCAGTCCGGAGGTGGTCGAAAAGTCGCGACGCTGATGGCGATGCCCGGCGCCAGGGGGCTGTTTCATCGCGCCGTGATCGAGAGCGGGGCCGTGCTTCGTTTGACGACGCATGAAGATGCGGTGCGTTACACGGATCTCCTGCTTGGCGAACTGGGATTGAAGGCGGGACAGGTGGACGCGCTTCAGAGCATGCCGATGTCACGGGTGCTCGAGGCGGACGCCGCCGTGCAGAAGAAGATCACAGCGCGCGAGCCGGGCGGAACCGCGAACTCGCCGATGGTGGACGGCAAGGCGATCCCGGGCCATCCATGGGATCCGACCGGGCCTGCGCTTTCGGCACACATTCCCTTGCTGATCGGTTACGCGCGCACGGAGGAGACGCTCTACGACCGGCCGACGCCCGAGAAGCTGGCGCTCGACGACGCCGGGCTCCGCGATCGCGCGGCGAAACGGTTCGGCGGCGATCCGGCGCGCGCGATCGAGGCGTTCCGTCAGGCGCACCCGGAGGCGACGCCCTGGGATCTGTGGATCCTCATGGCGACCGATCATCCGCGGGGCACGTACGCTCGCGAGCTCGCGAAGCGGAAGGCCGATCAGCGTGCGGCGCCGGCGTTCATGTACCGGTACGACTGGGAGACGCCCGAAGGCGGCGGGCACATGCGGTCGCCGCACACCATCGAGATTCCGTTCGTGTTCAACAACATCGAGATCGCCGGGCCGCTCATCTCGAAGATGCCCGAGGCGTACGCGCTGGCCGGTCGAACG
>DATFXR010000809.1:0-3995 GCA_035315685.1 Vicinamibacterales bacterium
CGAGAACTTCTTCCTGAAAATCCAGGGGCAGCCGAATCCCGATCAGTACTGGCGCAACGCCGGCGGCGGGATTGGCGGGCCGATCGTCCGCAACCGCACGTTCTTCTGGTTCGCGACGGAAGCCTATCGCGACGGCCTGACGCAGAACGGCAACCTCCACGTCCCCACGGCCGCTGAACGGAGCGGCGACTTCTCGGCCCTGGTCGATGCCGCGGGCCGGCCGATCATCATCTACGATCCGTTGAGCACCGATCCGGTCACCGGCGCGCGCCAGCCGTTTCCCGGCAACCGGATTCCGGCGAACCGGATCAACGCCGTCGGCGCGAACATGGTGCACTACTTGCCGTTGCCGAACGTCAACCCGACGATCGACAACGGCACCGCGAACTACGTGGCGCAGAACACGCCGAACAATCTCGGGCAGCAGTTCGCCGGGAAACTCGATCACCACTTCAACAGCAGCGTCGCGCTGAGCGGCGTCTACGTCTATCAGTACACCGAGGAGCCGGCGGTCAGCTTCTTCCCGGACGCGCCGTTCGCGCAGGGTGGACAGAACAATCGACCGGTCCATGTCGGCGTCGTCAACAACACCTATGTGATGAACTCGTCGACCGTCCTGACCTTGCGCGGCGGGTTCAACACCTTCGATGACATTACGCCGCTGCTGGCGCCGTTCGATGCGCACACGCTCGGCTTCAATCCGGCGTTCGCGGACGCGATTCCGCTGCAGCGCTTTCCCGCCTTGACGCTCACCGGTTATCAGGGCGCGAGCTACACCGGCCAGGGCACGACTCATTACTATTCGTACGGCACCAACGGCGCGCTGACGAAGCTCGCCGGCGAGCACAGTCTGAAGGTCGGCGCCGACTACCGCCGCCTCGGCGTCCGGTCACGCACCTACGGCAATTCCGCCGGCAGCTTCACGTTCAGCGGTCAGTTCACCGGCTCGAACGCGACCTCGCCGGCGGCGACCTCGCGCAACGCGATCGCCGATCTGCTGCTCGGCTATCCTTCCGCCGGCACATTGCCGATCAATTCGCAGGTCGACGATTTCGTCAATTACTCGAGCGCGTACGTCCAGGACGACTATCGGGCCACGTCACGGCTGACGCTGAATTACGGCGTCCGCTTCGAGCACGAGAGCGGGCTCGCCGAGAAGGACAACAACCTCGTGGTTGGGTTCGATCCCAACACGTCGAGCCCGCTGAACGTGACGATTCCCGCGGGCACCGATCCGTTGCACCCGGAGGCGCGTCAGGTCAAGGGCGGCCTGATCTACGCCGGCGTGAACGGCGCGCCGACGACGCAGGGCAACCCGCCATCGGTGAAGGTCTCGCCAAGGGTGGGCGCCGTGTTCACGATCGATCGCCGGACCGTGGTCCGCGGCGGATACGGCCTCTACTGGGCGCCGTGGAACTACAGCCCGGTCCTCTCCACTGGCTACTCGCAGACGACCACGCTGGTGCAGAACAACAACCTGCCGATCACGTCGATCGACAATCCGTTTCCGGGCGGTCTGCTGCAGCCGACCGGCAATTCGCTCGGCCTGCTGTCGGGCGTCAGCACCGGCGTCAGCTTCTTCGATCCGAATGCCACGGCGCCGCGGATGCAGCAGTATTCGGTCGACCTGCAGCGCCAGTTGCCGGGCGACATGAGCGTGGTCGTCGGCTATGTCGGCTCTCGCGGCGAGCATCTGAACTTCAACAGCGCGATCAATCTCAATCAGCTGCCGGCCGAGTATCTTTCGCTCGGGCGGCAGTTGACGACGCTGGTCAACAATCCGTTCTTCGGCGTCGCCGGCGCCGGCACGCTGTCGACGCAGCGGCAGGTGCAGTTGAACTCGCTGCTGGTGCCGTTTCCGCAGTACGGATTGAATGCGGTCTCGATGACAACGGCGGGCGCGCATTCGGTGTACCACGCGGCGGTGTTCGAACTGCGGAAACGCACCACCGGATGGTGGGGCGGAAACTTCAGCTACACCTACAGCGTCGCGAAGGACAACCAGATCGGCCAGTTCGGATCCGGCAACTATCTCGCCTTTGCAGCGGCGCCCGGCATCGTCGACAACTACAACTACATCCCGGGTTCGCCGAACTACAACCCGGACGTGGACTTCGGAATCAGCCTCAACGACATGACGCACAAGCTGGTGCTCGCGCCGATCGTTCAGTTGCCGTTCGGCCCGGGCCACGCGCACCTGAACAACCCTGGCGCGCTGTCGTACCTGGTCGGCGGCTGGACGTTGTCGGCCGTCGTCCTCGTCCAGAGCGGCTTCCCGATCGCCATCACGCAGACGCCGAACACTACCAACCTCAATGGCGCCGGCCAGCGGCCGAATGTCGTCCCCGGTCAGGATTTCCTTGCCCCCGGCAACATCACCGACCGGCTGCGCACCAACCCGAGCGACAACCTGTATCTCAACCCGTCGGCGTTCTCGCTCGCGCCGGCATTCACGCTCGGCAACGCGCCGATGATCCTGCCGGATGTCCGTTCGCCGTTGCGGACCGGCACCGATCTGGGCATCAACAAGGACGTCCGCGCCGGCAGCGGACCAACCGTCACGCTACGGCTCGAGGTGATCAACCTGTTCAACGCGCCGTGGTACACGCGAATGGCGAGTTCGAGCGTTGGCAACGCGACCTTCGCGCAGGTGACCACCCAGGGCAACTATTCGCGCTTCGCGCAGTTCACGCTGCGCGTGCGGTTCTGAGCGGCGTGATTGGTGCGCTGATCTTCGCGATGTGCGGACGACAATCCAGGCGGACGCACGCGAGCCACTGGTCTCGCGTGACAGGAGGTTCGCGATGAAGACGATCGTCGGGATTCTGGCGGCCGTCGTCGTTTCGGTGCCGCTCGGCGCCGCGGATCCGCCTGGCTTCGCGATCTGGAAGGCGGCCGATCTCAGATCCCACGATGCGGCGCTGTCGATGCACGTTGCCGACGATCACTCGTCGCGTGAAACGCTGGCCGATTACGGCGACCACCGATTCCGCATGCTCTTCCGCGACGCCGATGGCAATCCCGAGCAGCACGACGCGATCATCGACGTGGTGATGGTGCACAGCGGCGAAGGGACGCTGCAGCTCGGCGGCGTCATGGCCGGCAAGCGGACGACTTCCGCCGGGGAATGGCTCGGAACGCGGCTCGATGGCGGCGATCGTCATTCACTCGGCGCTGGCGACATCGTCCACATTCCCGCCGGCGTGCCGCACGCGTTCCTCGTGCCGCAGGGCAAGCACCTCACGTATGTGCTGCTGAAGATTCCGGCGACGCACCAGAGGTGATGTGATGAACATGCTGACTCGTCGCGACGCGATCGGACGCGTGCTCCGCGTCGGGTCCGGCGCGCTGGCTGCGATCGTCAGAGTACAACACCGCGCGGAACGCGCGTTGACGCGAGCCTGCCCCTGCGGGCGACCGCGAACCACGATCGCACCCGCGCGTGCCAGGTTCAGAAGATGTACTTGAACGCGAACTGCCAGTTCCGCTGCGGATCGGTTCCGCCGTAGGCGGTCGACGTGATCCGCCCGGCGTTCGGGTTGTCGTTCCCCGGGACGCCGATTTCGGAGTCCGGATTCGCGAGGTTCACGTTGTTGAACACATTCACCGACTCGATGCGGAACTCGAATGCGTGTCCGTTGACGAGCGCGAAGCGCTTGAACAGCGAGAAGTCGGTCCGCCAGTAGCCTGGACCGATCAGGTCGTTGCGCGGCAGGTTGCCGAACGTCCCCTTCGCCGGACGCGCGAACGCGCTGCCCTGCGTGCCGATGGGCGTCGTGTTGAACCAGTGATCCTGTGACCCGCCGCCGGCCATCGGATCGCCGATCAGATCGGGACGGTTGGGCCCGGTATCGCGGTCCGTGCCCGCGTCGCGATAGGTGACGTTGAACGGCAGGCCGCTCTGGATGATCGTCGTCTGGTTGACCTGCCAGCCGCCGAGCAGCCGGTTGCCCCGGGCGATCGGCAACTCGTAGGTCGTCGCCACCGAGAAGTTG
>DATFXR010000810.1:0-2534 GCA_035315685.1 Vicinamibacterales bacterium
CCGGTGGGGCATGGGCGTCGACGGATCGGAAACGCGTCTCTGCGACTACCGCTGTCTCACGCTGCTCGACGACATGAACAACTGGGTCGCCAACATCGCCGCGGCGCCGAAGTACGCCTGGGCGATCACCGAGACGTACCAAAAAGGGCCGGGCGACGACATTTATGCGAACAACCCGGTCAACTATGTGAAGCTCGACAAAGTGCCGACCGGCGACGACTGGAGTCCGATCGTCAACGCGTTGAAAAAGGGCGAGTACTTCTGGACGTCGGGCGAAGTGCTGATCCCGAGCTATGCGGTCGAAGGCACCGGCGCGAAGCGGACCATCACCGCCGAGCTCGAATGGACGTTCCCGCTCGAGTTCGTCGAGGTCGTGTGGGGCGACGGACAGAAGACCGACCGGCAGATCATCTCCGCAACCGATCTGCCGCCGTTCGGCAAACACAAGTTCGTGATTCCGTTCGACGCAACCGGGAGGAAGTGGGTTCGCTTCGCGGCGTGGGACTCGGTCGGCAACGGCGCCTTCGTGCAGCCGATCAAGCTGGCGCCGGCTGCGACGACGACGACGGCAGGGCGCTGAGCGCATGTCGCACATTGTGTGTCGGAGTGTGTCCGGCTTTAGCCGGACTTCGAGGGTCCGCCTGAAGGCGGACACTCCCGACGACGGCGTTTCCTGGAGGCTGCCGATGAACGCGTCACTCGTCGCAACTCTGTTGGCTGGCCTGGTCGCCACGTCGGCGTCCGCAGATCCCCTGACGTGCAATCTCGAGGGCTACAGGGCGACACCCGGCCTGACCGCCGCTGTGAACGACAACACGCTCGCCGTCACGTGGGAAGGCGAGAAAGGCACGGAGGTGCGCCTGCGGCTGGCGATCGACAGCGGCACGCCGGCACTGCGCGAGATCGCCGTGCGCAGGAACGGCGGTCGCTGGGCGACGCTCGCCACCAACGTGACGCCGGAGTTCCGGGTTGTCTCCGGCATGCGGCGCATGACGCAGCAGCAGCTGCGGCCTGATTCGATCGAGGCGCTCGGCGGCAAGCCGAGCGCGAACGTGTGGGAGCTGTTCAAGAAGGACGATCCATCCTGGGTCGACGAGGCGATCAAGGAAGGCCAAATCAAGCAGTCGGACGTCGAGCGCTGGAAGTGGGAGGCGTTCTGGGATGCGCCGCTCTATGTCGAGGGCAGCGGCAAGCGGCCGCCGTCGCACGCCACGTCGATTCCGCCGATGAACGGGCTGTTCGGGCAGAAGGGCCTGCCGCGCACGCCCGACGAGATCACGCGCGCGGCAGCCGCCTATCAGGCGACCTCCTGCGGGGTGAAGACCAACGGCGCGCGTCTCGAGGTCGCCTTTCCCGGCGTGACCCTCGGCGTGTTCGAGGGGCGGCTGCAGTTCGACGTCTTCAAGGGATCGAACCTGGTTCGCCAGGTCATCATTGCGAAGACCGGCCGCGACAACGTCGCGTACAAGTACGACGCCGGCTTGAAGGGGCTGTCGATTCAGGCCGGCTCGCGCGTGACCTGGCGGGATCTCGCCGGGCGCTGGCAGGATCAGCGGTTCGGCGGCGCCGTCAATCGCGAGTCGGCGACCGTGTGGAGCACCAATCGTCTGATCGCAGCGGACTTCGCCGGCGGATCGATTGCCGCGTTTCCGCCCCCGCACAGCTTCTACGGCGCGCGCGAATCGAATCAGATCCTCGGCGACAACTACTATCGTAAGGACAGCGAGACCTCATTCGCGTTCGGGATCCGCCAGGCGGAGAAGGAAGAGGATCCCGAATTCCTCCACAACTTCGCCCTGACCAGCGCCCGGCCGGGCACGTGGCAGCAGATGCCGGTGTTCCTCTACATCAGCGCCGAGCGCGCGCCGGCGGCGATCGATGCCGCGCTCGCGTTCACCCACGGCGACACGTTCGTGCCGCTTCCCGGCTATCAGGTGATGGGCTCGCACTACCACGTCGGCCTGGTGAAGCGGTTGAAGGAATCAGGCAGCCTCGACAACCGGCTGAACGACGTCGAGTCGGCGAAGGCGATCGGGATCAACATCTTCGGCGTGATCGACGGCGGCCGCGGAAGATCGGCCGACGCGTTTCTCGCCGGGCAGGCTGAGTACTACGACGCCGCGCGGCGACAATCCGACAAGACGTTCCTGGTGATGCCGAACATGGAGAACACCGGCATCGAAATCGGCGGCCATCACGACCTGATGCTGTCGAAGCCGACGTTCTGGACCATCGGCCGCACCGCGGGGCAGCCGCTCGTCGAAGAGCACCCGAAATACGGCAAGGTCTACCACCTCGGCGGACCCGCCGATCTCTTCGAGATGACGCGGCGCGAGAACCTGATCATCAACATGCCGCATCCGCGGTCGAAGGGATCGACGGGGTTCCCGGACGGCGTCAAGGAGACACACTTCGCGCAGGACACCTACGAGGGCGCCGGCTTCAGGTGGGGCATGGGCATCGACGGATCGGAGCGGCGGCTGTGCGAGTACCGCTGCCTCGGTCTGTTCGACGAGATGACGAACTGGTACGTC
>DATFXR010000811.1:0-6963 GCA_035315685.1 Vicinamibacterales bacterium
GAGGTGAAGGCCGATTACACCGAAGAGGCGCGGCAACGCGGCCTCACCGGCGAGGTCCTGCTCGAGATCGTCGTGCGCCGCGACGGCTCGGTGGGCGACGTGCGCCTGCTGCAGGGGCTCGGTGGAGGGCTGAACGATCGCGCCTCGCAGGCTGTGCGCCAGTGGCGCTTCGCGCCCGGGCGGCGTCAGGGTGCACCGATCGACGTGATCGTCGAAGTGGCGGTGGAGTTCCGCCTGCGATGATGTTTCTGCTGATCGTCACGCTCTCGTCGATCCTGCTCGCGGCGATCATGAGCGTGATCGCGTGGCGCCTCGCCGCGCAGGAACGCCGGCGGTCGGAAGCGCGAATCGCCGCGCTCGCAGCTGAGATTCACGAGCCAGCGGCGCCGGCCCTCGCGGCCTCTTCATCGCTCGCGGCGTCATCGTCGCGCGGTCCGACCCGTCGTGCAGACGTCGGCATCCGCGTTGAACCGCCGCGGCTCGCAGCCGTTTCCTCTTCGCGTCCGGGACGCTGGGACGAGGACCTGCCGCTGCGTACTGCAGAGCCGATCGGTGGCGCTGCAGAGCTGTTTGCGGGCGCGCAGCGCTCCGTATCCGGGCGCCGATTCGCGTTCATTGCGGTCGTCGTCGCCGCGGTCGCCGGCGTCCTGTTCGTGGCTGGGCTGCTGCGCGGCGGCGAATCGACATCGACGCCGGCCGGCGCAGTTCGGCCCGTGGCGGGGGATAATCGGGCTGCGGCGGCGTCACAGCCGGGGCCGCTCGAGCTCGTCGCACTTGGACACGAACGTGAGGGTGCGCGGCTGATCGTGCGCGGCGTGATCCGGACGGGAGCGGCCGCAGCCGCGTTCGATCAGCTCACTGCCGTGGTGTTCGCGTTCAACGCCGACGGCGGGTTCGTCACGAGCGCGCGAGCCGCGCTCGACGCTGGCGCATTGCGCTCTGCGGGGGAGGCGATATTCGTGGTCGCGGTCCCCGATGCGGCGTCAGCCAGCCGCTACCGGGTCAGCTTTCGATCCGGCGATCGGATCGTGCCGCACGTCGACCGGCGCGAGCCGATCAAACGACCATGATGAAGCCTGGTAACCGACATCGGGTGACCGCAATGGGTACGGCAGCGCGGCTTCGTTTCTCGACGTGCTGTGCGGCGCTCTGCGCGCTCGCGCTGCTCGCCTCGTTGCACGCGCAGCAGCAGTCACCGCCGCAGTCGCAACCACAGCAGACGCCGGCGCCCGCCAGGCCTGGCGCGGACGATCAGGGATTCCGGTTCAAGAGCGGCGTCGAGCTGATCAACGTGACGGCGACGGTGTCCGACGGCAGCGGCCGATTCGTATCCGGGCTGCATCAGGACGACTTCATCGTCTACGAGGACGACAAGCCGGTCACGGTCACCCATTTCAACGCCGATCGCGTGCCGGTGAGCCTCGGCATCGCGCTCGACACGAGCGGCAGCATGGCCGGCTCGAAGATTCAGGCGGCGCAGGATGCGCTCGATCGCTTCCTCTACGATCTGCTGGACAAGGACGACGAGATTTTCCTGTACCGTTTCAGCAACGTGCCGATGCTCCTGCAGGGATGGACGCGCGATCGTCAGCTGGTGTCGCGTGCGCTCGGGCGCATCACGCCGAACGGCGGCACCGCGATGTACGACGCGGTGGCCGACGCCCTCCCGCTCGCCCAACAGGGACAACATCGGAAGAAGGCGCTGCTGGTGATCTCGGACGGCAACGACACGGCGAGCGCAACCAACATTCGCGACGTGAAGGCGCGGATTCGCGAGAGCGAGGTGCTCGTCTACGCGATTGGCATCGACGGCGAGGGCGAATCTGCCGGACGGCCGCCGACCACGCCGCCGCGGCAACCGTTCCCGACGCCGTTTCCCTTCCCGGGCGGCCGCGGCGGACGCAGACCCGGCACCTTCCCGCCGATCGGCGGCAGCGGCGGCGGCAGCGGCGGCGGCGGATGGGGCGGACGGCGCAGCAACCCTGACGATCGCGTCAATGTGTCGGCGCTTCGTGACATGACCGACGACAGCGGCGGCCGCACGGAGATCATCCGCGACACGCGCGATCTCGATCCGTCGACGGCGAACATCGCCGACGAGCTGAGCAAGCAGTACTACCTTGGCTATCAGGCGAGCGGCGCGAAGGATGGACGCTGGCACTCGATCCGCGTCGAGGTGAAGAACCACAACTATCGCGTCCGCGCGCGCCGCGGATACGTCGCTAGCTGACGCACGGGTGTGTAGGACCGATGAGCCCATAGGCTGGGTGGGGAAGGACCGATCGGCGCAACGTGCCGCCCTCCCCACCCGCCCCATGGGCCGATCGGTCCCACACACCCAGTAGAATGGCGCGTGCGTTTGCTCGCGACCGCGCTCGGTCTGAGCCTTCTCGGTAGCTGCGGCGGCCTCTTCGTCGCGTCCTCGCTCGTCTTTTTTCCGGCCCATCTGCGCACGCGACTCGTGCCGTGGCTCGTGAGCTACGCGGTCGGCGCCCTGCTCGGCGTGGCGCTGCTGGCGCTGCTCCCCGAAGCGCTGGCCGTGCTCCCTGCGCGATCGGTGTTCGCGACACTGCTCGTCGGCATTCTGTTGTTCTTCGTGCTCGAGAAGCTGGTGCTGCTGCGTCACTGCCATACCGACGATTGCCACGTGCACGCGGCCACCGCGCCGCTGGTATTCGTCGGCGACGCGTTTCACAACTTTCTGGATGGCGCGATCATCTGCACGGCGGTGCTCACCTCGCTGCCGCTCGGCATCAACACGGCGATCGCCGTGGCGGCGCACGAAATTCCGCAGGAAGTCGGCGACGTGGCGGTGCTGCTCGCCGCCGGTTACAGCCGCGCCCGCGCGCTGCTGCTGAACGTCGTCACCGGCGCGGCCGGGATCGGTGGCGCGCTCGTCGCGTTCGCAGCCGTCGAAGTCGTGCCCGGCATCCGCCCGTACGTGCTCGCGATCTCGTCGGCGAGCCTGCTCTACATCGCGATGTCCGATTTGATTCCCGACCTGCACCGGGGCGGAATCGACGCCAGCGGGCTGCGGCAGGTCGTGCTGATCGCGGCGGGCATCGTCACCGTGGTCATCTTCGAGCGGATGGCTGGCTGATGGCGATCGACAAGGTCAACCTGGCAACCGTCGAAAAAATGTGGCGCCGCGAGGTCGAGGCGTCCGCGACCTACAAGCATCTGGCGCAGCGCGAGCGCGATCCGAAGCGGCGCGACATCCTCATGCGCCTGGCGGAGCAGGAAGACAACCATGCGGCGCGCTGGTCGGCGCGGATCCTCGACGCCACCGGCCGGGCGCCGGATCCGGAGGAGGTCAAACGAGGCCTCTCCTGGTTTCAGCGAATCTCGGATCCGAGCGTCGTGCTGCATCGACTCGAGCAGGAGGAGAACAAGGCAGAAGCGGAATACGACCAGCTGATGGCACGCCTCAGCGATCCCACCGATCGCCTGATTGCGCAAGAGGCGATGCTCGAAGAGCGCGATCACGCCGTCGTGCTCCGGACGCTGGCCGGCGGCAAGATCCCGACACCGCGATCGACGCTCGATACCATCCTCGGCCGCGAGCGCTGGCACGTCCGCGGCACCGGCTGGATCGGCGACGCGATCTACGGCGTCAACGACGGGCTCGGCGCCGTGTTCGGCATCGTGTCGGGCATGGCAGGCTACACCGGTGGCAGCGAAGTCGTCCTTGCCGCCGGCCTGGCCGGGACGCTGGCCAGCGCGCTGTCGATGGGCGCGGGCGCCTATCTCTCGTCGAAGTCCCAGCGCGAAGTCTACGAATCCGAGGTCGCCCGCGAGAAGGCGGAGATCGACGAAGACCCGCACGAGGAGATGCTCGAGCTCGAGCTGTTCTACCAGCTGAAAGGCTTCTCGGCCGAAGAATCGCGGACCATGGCCGAGCGGCTGCAGAGAGAACCGAAACAGTTCCTGCGAACGCTGGTGCATGAGGAGCTCGGGCTCAACGAGGAGACGTTCCCGAACCCGTGGCGGTCGACGTTTTCCGCAAGCGTGTCGACAGCGGTCGGCGGATTCATTCCGATCATCCCGTTCTTCTTCACCGTCGGCATGCCCGCCGTGATCGCGTCGTTCATCATCAGCACGGTGGCGCACTTCGTCGTCGGCGCCTCGAAGGCGCTCGTCACCACGCGGCCATGGTGGGCCACAGGCCTCGAGATGACGGCGGTCGGCATCCTCGAGGCAGCGGTCACATACGGCCTGGGGCTCGCGTTCGCCGGCCACTGATGAGGTGTTGCCGCTGGAGTACAGCCTCTGCGAGCCACGCTGAAATCCTCAACAAATTCGACAGGCATGCTGGCATCTGCTTTGCCCCTGCAGTATCCGACGGCTCGTCCGGAAGCCCAGCCTCCAACGGAAGGCGTCGGAGCGCGAGGCTCGCAGCCGAGTGCAAGGAGATGCAAGATGACCACGAAAATCCTGGCGTGCGCCGGAGGTCTGCTGCTGACCGCGCAGATCGCGCTCGCCGGCGCGGTGAACCAGACCGATCGAAAAGATTTCCAGGTGTTGAAGGACGTCGCGACCAGCGTTGATCGTTATACGCAGTTCACGATCTTCGACACCGTGAACGCGGGAGTGAAAGACGGCGTCGTGACGCTGACCGGCAAGGTGACCATGCCGTACAAGCGCGACGACATCGCCAGGCGCGTGGCGAAGATCGACGGCGTCCGCGAAGTGAACAACCGGATCGACGTGCTGCCGGTCTCGCAGTTCGACGACGAACTGCGGGTTCGCATCGCGCGATCGATCTACAACAACGCGAATTTCTGGAATTACGGCATCATGCCGAACCCACCGATCCACATCGTCGTCGAGCACGGCCGGGTGACGCTCACCGGGGTCGTCCAGAACGAGGTCGATCGGATGCTCGCCCGATCGCTGGCGACGCAGTTCGGCGCGCTGTCAGTGACCAACGAGCTCAAGACGGACGCCGAAGTGCGCGAGACCCTTGAAAAGTCAGAGTGAGCTGACAATCCCGCTGGGGACGGGCGCCGCGACCACGGCGCTCGTCTACCGCTGCACGGCCGACCAGCGCCGCGCGCATGCGACGCTGATCCTCGCGCACGGCGCCGGGGCCGGACAACGCAGCGCCTTCATGGTCGACTTCGCGACGGCCCTCTCGGACATGGGCGTCGATGTCGTCACCTTCAATTTTCCATACACCGAGCAGCGGCGGAAGATTCCGGATCGCGCGCCGGTGCTCGAGTCCTGCTATCGCGATGTGATCGCGGCCACGCGCGAGCAGATCGACAGCGCGAGGCGCGCGCTGTTCGCCGGCGGAAAGTCGATGGGTGGTCGAATCGCGACGCAGGTCGCCGCCGCCGACGCTACGCTTCCGATCGCAGGGCTGGTGTTGCTGGGCTACCCGCTCCATCCGCCCGGAAAGACGGCGGATCGTCGCGACAGGCACTTGCCGTCGGTGCGCAGGCCGATGCTCTTCGTGCAGGGTACGCGCGATGCGTTCGGCACGCCTGAGGAGCTGTCGCCGATCCTGCCGGCGCTGCAGCCGCCGGCGACGCTGCACGCGGTGCCGCAGGGTGATCACTCGTTCAAGCTTTCGCGGCGAGATCCGGCGGCGCAGGCGGCGATCTATCTGGCGATTCAGCGGACGATCGTCGCCTGGGTCCGAGCGCAAGCTCCATGACGTCGCCGTGGTGCGTGAAGCCGTGGCGCTCGTAGAGCGTCACGCTTCGGGCAGACGGCCACAGGATCACCCGGTCGATGTTCGACGCACGCGCCCACGCAACCGCCGCCTCGAGCAGACGCGAGCCGGCGCCGCCGCGGTACGCCGGCTGCACGAAGACGTTCGACACGTAAGCGTGCCGTTCACCCTCTGCCACCGGGTTCGGCATCTTGTGAATCGTCTGCACCCACACCTGACCGACGACCGTCTCGCCGGCGGCCGCCACCCACGCGCGCCATACCGCCTGAGAATCGAGCTCGCGCCGCATCCATTCCGCGCAGCGGCGCACGAACGCGTCGTGATCTTCGGTAGCCGGAGCGCGGGCGATCCGGAATTCCCAGCGCAGCTCCGCGAGCTGCTCGGCGTCGGCGGAGACCGCCGCTCGAATGGCGATCACCGCGACCATCGCTGTCCGAGAAATCTCTCCGCGGCGCGAATCACCGGCTCCGGCCATTCATGGCCACCGTCGAAGGTCAGCGGCGTCACCATCGTGCCGGCGGCGCGAAGGCGGCCGATGTCACCATCGAACTTCGCCGTCGTGTACCACTCGTCGCGATGTCCCCGGCAGATCAACACCCGGGCGACACGGCCGAGCGACGCGGCGTCGAGCTCGGGCGGCACGTCACCGCCGACCGAAATCACGCCGTCGACGCGCCGCGGCGATCCAGCCGCAGCCCGAAACGTCATCGCCACGCCTTGCGAGAAACCGGTGAAGACGAGCGGGCCCGATCCGGGCCACTCGGCGGTCGCAGCTTCGACGACGCTGGCGACGTAGGCGATGTTGTCGGCGATGGCGAGCTCGCGATCCTGACGGGTCATCCAGCTGGCGACGACCTCGTTGGCGCGACGCTGGTAGAAGCGATGCAGGCCCTGGACGGCGACGAGCAGCCATCGCTCGGCGCCCGGTATCGCGCGCATGCGCGCCAGCTGCACCTCCGCGCCTTCGGCGTAGCCGTGAAAGCCGACCAGCGTTCCGCCTGGAGCGCCGTCGCCAGACACTTCGACGAGATACCGGCCGTGCGTCGCCGCGCGAATCGTCCGCTCGATCACCAGATCACTTCGACGGCGGCAGGCGAGCGCGTGCCGGTGTCGGAGATCGCTGTCTTCGACATGCTATGACTATACGACAGTGGAAGCCGCCGACATCCGGCCCGTCCCGGTTTCTGAGCAGCGCCAGTCGGCGGCCGACCTGTTTCTCATCTTCGTCGGCGCCAACGTTGTCGCCACCACGTTCCAGGTCGGTGCGAGCCTCGCCGGATCGTTCA
>DATFXR010000812.1:0-7584 GCA_035315685.1 Vicinamibacterales bacterium
CGTCGGCGTTTCGCGCATCGGGCAGATCGCGTTCACGGTCTCGGACCTTCCGCGCGCGGTGGCGTTCTACCGCGACGTGCTCGGCCTCCCGTTCCTGTTCGAGGCGCCGCCGAGCATGGCGTTCTTCGACTGTGGCGGCACCCGCCTGATGCTGACGCCGCCGGAGCGCGACGGGGCGGTGGCCGGGCAGCAGTTCAACTCGGTCCTCTATTTTACGGTGGCGGCGATCCAGGATGCGGCGCGCGCGCTGGGGGAACGCGGCGTGAGCTTCGCGCAGCCGCCGCACATCGTCGCGCGACTGGCCGCGTTCGATCTGTGGATGGCGTTCTTCCGTGACCCGGACGGCCACATGCTGGCCCTCATGAGCGAGGTGGCGCGAGCCTGAGCTCCCAGGTCTCGTCCACCAGCCTCTGTCCGAAGCTGTGGCTCGGCCGCGCGGCCACACAGCGAAAACCGGCGCGCCGGTAAATCCGGCGCGCCGCGTCGAGCTGGCGATGCGTCCACAGCGACAGCGTCGAGTACCCGGCGTCGCGCGCAAAGCGGATGCACTCGTCGACCAGCCGGCGGCCCAGCCCGAGGCCGCGCGCGCCCGGATCGACGATCAGCAGCCGGAGCCTGGCCACGGTCTTCGATTTGCGCACCACGAACACCGAGCCGATGGGCACGCCGTCGCGCTCCGCGATCCAGCAGCGCTCGCCCGACGGATCGAACTCGTCGAGGAAGTCGGCGCAGGTGCGCGCGACCAGCACCTCGAACTCGGGAGAGTAGCCCCATTCGCGCGCATAGAGCTCGCCGTGGCGCTGAATCACCCATCCCATGTCGCCGGGCCGATGCGGCCGCAGCACGTAGGGAACGGCGCGGGCCGGCTGCTCGCGATCGAGCAGCCGCGTGATCGTGCCCATCGCGGCGGTCAGCTGCCGGCGATCGGTGGCGCCGAGGTGATCGATCATCGCGCCGACCGCGTCGCTGGTGCGCTGCTCGTACGGCGAAAAGGCGGCGCGCCCGGCAGCGGTGAGGCGCAGCCGGCTGTGGCGCCGGTCGTCGGGCGACGGCGCCCGCGTGAGGTAACGGCGGCTTTCGAAGCGGCGCAGAATCCGGCTCAGGTCGTTCGGGCAGCTCTAGCAGGTGGCGTGGTTCGCATAAGCGCCAGCTGGGTCGAGTAGGTCGGATCAGCGTGTGTCGAAACGTAGCGTGAGCCGGATGGTATTTTGCCGCCAGGCGCATCGGTGAGAGTCCGACCTACCCGGCCTACCTGACCCACTAGACCCACCCGACCTATTCCGGGCTGCGGCGCAGCGGCGGCGTCGCGACGAAGCCGTTGCGGGCGCGGACCCGGTACTCGCCGCGGTTCACCCGGACGCGCAGGCTGTGGTACTGGCCGTCGCCACCGCGCGCCGAGGTGTAGCCGAGAAGGTACTGGCTGTTCAGCTCCTCGGCGATCCGCGCCGTGGCGTCGGCCAGGTCGGCGGACGTCTGCACCACCTCGGTCCGGCCGCCGCTCTCGTTGGTGATTTCGCGCAGCGTCTGCGGGTTGATCCGCGTGTTGATCGGCGATCGATCCGGCGAGTCAATCGCGATCGCGTAGACGAACGCGTCGCTGCGCAGCAGTGCCGAGCGGACATCGCGGAGGTTCGCGGTGCTCGCGGTGTCGGCGCCGTCGGAGATGACGAGCAGCGCGGCGCGCTGGCGGTTCCGGCGCGCGACGAGCGGCATCGCCTCGATGATCGCGTCATAGATTGCCGTGCCACCCGACGGCCGGATCGCGGCCAGCGCGTGCGAGACGTCGGTCTGCGTGCGGGTCCACCCGGTGAGCGCGCGCGGCGTATGGTTGAACGTCAACAGGAAGAACTCGTCGGCGGGATCGAGCAGCTCGAAGAGGAACCGTTCGACCGCGGCGTGCGCGTCATGGATCCGCCGGCCGTACATGCTGTCGCTGACGTCGAGCAGGACGCCGAGGCCGACCGGGACCCGGTCTCGTGTGAACTGCGTGATGGTCTGACGCGTGCCGTCCTCGTAGACTTCGAACACGTCCTGCGGCAGGTCGTGGACCAGACGGCCGTCCTTGTCGGTCACCGTCGCCGTCACGCTCGTGATCTCGATCCCGGACTGGAACAGCTTGTTGTCGGGAATCGGCGGCTGCTGGCGCGCCGATAGCGAGACGAGCGCACCGCTCAGGATCGCGGCGACGAGCGGTGCAGAGTGCACGCCCACACGGTGATGCTAACGCACTGGCGTAAAGGAAATGGTGCTTTTGTGGCGGCGGCCGCCGCCGTGGCGTGGCCGTGGTTGACAAGCGCCGCGCATTTCACCGATAACAGTGCAGGCATGAACGTCGTCCGCTGTTGCCGCTGCTCGTGTTGTCCGGCCGGAGCTTTCTCCGGCCTGTCTCGCGGCGCGTCACGTGCGGTCGTGTAGGCGTTCGCGCACGATCCGTAACCGCCGGCAGCAGGCCCGGGAAGCTCTCGTCGAGCGCTCCCGGGCTTTGTGTTTTTCAGGGGGAGTTGTCAGATGAATACGAAACGCGCCGTCCTCATTGGCGTCGCCGCCCTCGCCCTCGTCGTTCGTGCCGCGCCGGCGCGCGCGCAGTCGCTGACGGGGCTGTGGGATGCCTCGGTGGTCGTCAGCGCCGGCCAGGACAAGGGGACGATCGAAGTGCCGTTCCGCTTCGAGATTGCCGGCTCGGGGTCGAGCGTGAAGGGCTCGTTCTTCAACGGCGACGAGAAGGTGACGTCCACATCGGGGCAGTTCGCGAACAACACGCTCACGCTCAATTTCGACGAGTACGGCACGAGAATCGAAGCCGCATTGAAGGACGGGCAGCTCGACGGGCAGTACACGCGCGGCACCCGCGGCGCGCCCTATCCGTTCAAGGCGAAGCGCTTCACGCCGGCCGTGCCGGGCGACGCGCAGATCCCGTCGATCGCCGGCCTGTGGAACGTCCAGGTCGGAAAGAGCTCCAAGGGCGAGGCCGCATGGCAATTGATCGTGCGGCAGTCGGGCCGGGAAGTGTCGGCGGTGATTCTGCGCATCGACGGCGATACCGGCGCGCTGACGGGAACCTACCGCGGCGGCAAATTCGTCCTCAGCCATTTCTCCGGGGCGCGGCCGCTCCGCCTCGAGCTGACGCCGGCGGGCGACGGCTCGCTCGCGGTGGTGCAGAACAAGGACAATCCGCTCACGGCGATTCGTGCCGAGCAGGCCAAGGCGAAGGGACTGCCGGAGCCAAGCGATCCGACACGGTTCACCAGCGTCAGCGATCCCACGGAGCCGTTCCGTTTCAGCTTTCCCGATGTGAACGGCAAGATCGTGTCGAACACCGACTCGCGCTTCGCCGGCAAGGTGGTCATCGTGGCGATTGGCGGCAGCTGGTGCCCGAACTGCCACGACGAGACGCCGTTTCTCGTCGACCTCTACAAGAAGTACAAGAGCCGCGGCCTCGAGATCGTGGAGCTGTCGTTCGAGGAAGAAGCGCAGCTGAAGGATCCGGTGCGCGTCCGCGCGTTCATCAAGAAGTACGGCGTGGAGTACACGGTGCTGCTGCCGGGCGAGCCGAAGGATCTCAACGCCAAGGTCCCGCAGGGCGTCAACCTCAACTCGTTCCCGACGACGTTCTTTCTCGGACGTGACGGACGCGTGCGCAGCGCCCACGCCGGCTTCCCCGGCAAGGCGAGCGGCAAGTTCCACGAGGAGACCGTCCATGAGGTGACAGCGCTGGTGGAGCATCTGCTGGCCGAAAAACCCGCGCAGACTTCAGCGGCGCGCTGAGAAAATAGGAATTTGGAAATTGGAATTTGGAATGCGTACATCGAGTCCCGGCGTTCGGGTACTCGGGCGCGCGTCGAGTACGCCGGGCGTGCCGACGCCCTCCACGAATTCTTGATTCTTAATTCCAAATTCCTAATCGTGTGTGTTCGGCTACACTCGTGCGCATGCCTAGAGCTTTCCTCGCGGCATGCACCGCCGCGCTGCTCACCGGGCTGATCGCCGGCGCCCAGGCGCCGGCTCCGTTCGATCTGGTGATCCGCAACGGCAGCATCGTCGATGGTACCGGAAGCCCGTGGTATCGCGGCGATCTGGCCGTGCGCGGCGACGCGATCGCCAGGATTGCGCCGCGAATCGACGCGCCGGCGGCGCGCGTGATCGACGCCATCGGCAAGGTGGTCGCGCCAGGCTTTATCGATCTCCACACCCACGCGCGCCGCGGCATCTTTCAGGTGCCGACCGCCGACAACTACGTCCGCCAGGGCGTGACGACGCTGATCGAAGGACCGGACGGATCGTCACCGCTCCCGATCAAGCCGTTCCTCGAGCGCATCGCCGCGACGCGCATCACACCGAACTTCGGCCTGTTCGTCGGCCAGGGATCGATTCGCACGGAAGTCATCGGGTCGGTGAACCGCAAGGCCACCGAAGCTGAGATCGAGAAGATGCGCGGCATGGTCCGGCAGGGCATGCACGACGGCGCCCTCGGCCTGAGCTCGGGCCTCTTCTACGTGCCGGGGACCTTCACGCCGACCGCGGAGGTCATCGAGCTCGCGAAGGTCGCCGGTCAGATGGGCGGGATCTACATCTCGCACATGCGCGACGAGGCAGGCGGAGTCCTCAACAGTGTCAGAGAAACGATCGAGATCGGCGAGAAGGGCGGCCTGCCGACGCAGGTGACGCATCACAAGATCATCGGCACCGCGAACTGGGGAAAATCGGTCGAGACGCTCACGCTCATAGACGAGGCGCGCGCGCGCGGCGTCGACGCGACGATCGATCAATATCCGTACACTGCGTCGTCGACGAGCATTCAGGCGGCGCTGATGCCGGCCTACGCGCTCGAAGGCGGGCGCGACGAGATCCTGAAGCGGCTGCAGAATCAGTCGTTGCGTAATGAACTGAAGAAAGAGACGGCGCGCCTGATCGCCGAGGAACGCGGTGGCGGCAATCCAAACAACGTGCAGCTGGCGCGCTGCGACTGGGACCATTCATTGGACGGCAAGCGGCTCGGCGACGTGACCAGGGCGCGCGGCGTCGAGCCGACGGTCGACAACGCCGCCGACACCGTGTTCTGGATCGTGGAGAACGGTGGCTGCTCCGGTATCTTCCACGCCATCGACGAGCAGGATCTCCAACGTATCCTCCGCCACCCTGCGACGATGATCGGATCGGACGGCGAGGTTCCCATCTTCGGCGAGGCGAATCCCCATCCCCGGAGCTACGGGACATTCGTGCGGGTGCTCGGGCGCTACGTGCGCGACCTGAAGACGATCACGCTCGAGGAGGCCGTGCACAAGATGTCGGCATTCCCGGCGCAGCGCATCGGCCTTGCCGACCGCGGAGTGCTCCGCGAAGGCTTGAAGGCCGACATCGCGATCTTCGATCCGGCAACGGTTGCCGACCGGGCGACCTTCGAGCAGCCGCACCAATACGCCGTCGGTGTCGCCCAGGTGATCGTCAACGGCCAGGTCGTCTTCGAGGACGGGAAGATGACAGCGGCGCGGCCCGGCCGTGTGCTGTTCGGTCCTGCTGCCAGGGCGCGCAGCAATTAGCGCGGCGGCCGCCTGCCTGCGAGGTCAGGATCTGCCACGAAGGCACGAAGCCACGAAGAAGAATTTGTCAAAAACGATCTTCGTGTCTTCGTGTCTTCGTGGCGGCTCCGAAAAGCAGGACCTCGATCGCATGTTCGTAGTAATGCAATGGTTTGCGAGATGACCGGCGGCTCGGTCAGCATGACAACCGGTGACATCCGTCGACGACAAAGTGCATATTTTTCGCGCCGCTGCCCCTATACTCTTTGCAGGTGAAATACATGAAAAATCTGGTGGTTGCGGCCGCGGCGGCAACGCTGCTCAGCGGCGCTCTGTCGGCGCAGCAACCGAAGCCTGCGCCCGCGAAGGCGCCGGCGGCCGCGCCGAAGATGGCGACCGCCCATGCGACGACCGGGCTGTCCGTTGACTCGCAGAATCAACTCGTCGGCCAGTACTGCGCGACGTGCCACAGCGAACGCGGCAAGGCTGGCGGGTTGACGCTGGCCGGTTTCGACGCCGCGAAGATCGATCAGCGCCCCGACGTAGCCGAGAAGATGATTCGGAAGCTGCGCACCGGCATGATGCCACCTCCCAACGCGCGGCGGCCGGATGCCGACACGATCCACCAGTTCGTCGACGCGCTCGAGTCGAAGATGGACGCGGCGTTTGCGGCGAGTCCGAATCCCGGCTGGCGGCCGTTCCAGCGGCTCAACCGCGCCGAGTATCAGCGGGCGGTGAAGGATCTGCTCGGCATCGACGTCGACGTCACCGCGTATCTCCCGCCCGACACGATCAGCAAGGGCTTCGACAACGTCGCCGACGTCCAGAGTTTCTCGCCGACGCTGATGGAAAGCTATCTGCGGGCGGCGAGCCAGATCAGCCGCCTCGCAGTCGGCGATCGCAGCGCCAGCGCGACGTCGGTCACGTACAAGATCGGTCGCACCGGCTCGCAGATGCGCCATGTCGAGGGCGCGCCGATGGGCACGCGCGGCGGGATCTCCGTCGTCCATACCTTCCCGGCCGACGGCGACTACGTCGTGAAGCTCTCCATGCACAACGAGCCGCTCGGCGGCATCTACGGCCGCACCACGATGGCGACGCTGAACATTCCCGAGCAGGTGGAAGTATCCGTGAACGGCGAGCGCGCGGCGCTGCTCGACCTGAACGTCCGGATGAGCGAGACCGATCCGAAGAACAGCCTCGACATCAAGACGCCGCCGATTCACCTCTACGCGGGTCCCCAGCGGATCTCCGCCGCGTTCATCCAGCGGATCGACGGTCCGGTTGACGATCTGCTGGTTCCGCTCGAGAACACGCTCGCCGATGTGAACATCACCTTCGGTGTCACCGCGCTGCCGCACATGCGCGACATGACGATCCTCGGCCCGCAGGCGGTGACGGGTGTCTCCGATTCAGTGAGCCGCCGGCGCATCTTCACGTGCCGCCCGACGACCGCGAAGGAAGAGGAGACCTGCGCCTACGACATCGTGAAGAACCTGACGACGCGCGCGTATCGCGGCGTCGCCACCGCGGACGACATTCAGGACGCGATGACGTTCTACGAGCAGGGCCGCAAGAAGGGCGACTTCGAGAGCGGCGTGCGGATGGCGCTGCAGTCGATTCTGGTCAGCCCGCGTTTCGTGTTCCGCCTGGAGCAGGCGCCCGGCGCGAAGCTCGTGAAGGCCTCCGCCGGGTATCGCATCAGCGATCAGGACCTCGCGTCGCGACTCTCGTTCTTCCTGTGGGACACCGTCCCCGATGCGGACCTGATCAAGGCCGCGGCGTCGGGCACGCTCCGCACTCCGGCCGGCTTCGAGAAGCAGCTGCGGCGCATGCTGGCTGACAAGCGCTCGGACGCGCTGGCGACGCGTTTTGCCGGCCAGTGGCTGCGCCTGCAGGACCTCGAGAAGATTCATCCCGACTATCTGATTTATCCGCAGTACGACGACACCCTCGCGCAGGCGATGCAGCGTGAGACCGAGCTGTTCTTCGACAGCATCGTCCGCGACGATCGGTCCGCACTCGATCTGCTGACGGCGGACTTCAGCTTCGTCAACGAGCGGCTCGC
>DATFXR010000813.1:0-9527 GCA_035315685.1 Vicinamibacterales bacterium
ACGTGGTGACTCTCCGCGCCGAGCGCCATGCGCACGCCAATCTCGTGCGTCCGTTCGGTGACGCCGTGTGCGACGACGCCGTAGAGTCCGACCGACGCGAGCGCGAGCGCGACGATCGCGAAGACGGCGAAGATCAACATCGACATCCGCTCGCGCGCGATGGAGGAGTCGAGCATCTGCTCCATCGTGCGCACCTGGAACAGCGGGAGATCCTTGTCGAGGTCGCGCACGATCGATCCGATGGTGGTCACCAGAGACGAGGGTTCGGTAGCCGAACGCACCACGAGCGCCAGCGACCGCGGCGACTCGTGCACGGTCGGCAGGTACACCTGCATCGGCGTTTCGTTGCTCACGCCGTTGAACTTCACGTCGGCGACCACTCCCACCACGGTGCGCCATGGCGCGAAGTAGGCACCGGGCTTGGTCGGATGATCCGGTATTTCTGGCCAGCCTTGCTTCAGGCGCTTGCCGATGGCGTCCTCGCCGGGCCACAGCTTCTTCGCCAGCGTCTCGTTGATGACCACGACCTTCGGCGAGTCCGGCGTGTCCGTGCGATCGAACAACCGTCCGCGCACCAGCCGCATGCCCATCGTCTCGAAATAGCCGGTGCTCACCGGCGTGAATGCGGCGCTCGGCAGCTTCGCGCGTTCGGGCACCGGCTTGTCGCCGACGGTGAAGATCGAGTTCCAGTTCGAGCCGTCGATCGGCAGCGAAAAAGCGAGCGCGACGCGGCCGACGCCGGGTACCGCCGCCGTGCGCGCGAGCAGGTCGTCGTAGAAGGTGAGCCGGCGCGCCGGCGTCCACTGGTCGCCGGCGAGCATGAAGCGCGCCGTCAGCAGATGATCGGTGCGGATGCCGGTATCCACCTGGGTCAGCTCCTGCAGCGTCCGCATCATCAGGCCGGCGCCGACGAGCAGCATCAGCGCGAGTGCTGTCTCGACGGCAATCAGCCCGCGGCGCAGCCGATGCGAGCGCGCGGCGAATCCGGCTGCGCGTCCGCGAACGAGCGCATGCTGGCCGCCGGCGCTGGACGCCTGAAACGCCGGCAGCGCGCCGAACACGACGCCGCAGACGGCGGCCGCGCCGAGCGCGAACAGGAGCGCCGCGGCATCGAGCCGCACGTCGCCGAGTCGCGGCGTCCCCTCCGGCGCCATCGCGACGAGCAGGCGCAGCAGACCGGCGGCGACGGCGATGCCGAGCGTGCCGCCGCACGCCGACACCAGCGTGCTCTCGACGAGCAGCTGCGCGGCGAGCCGGCCGCGCCCGCCGCCGAGCGCCGCACGGACCGCGAGCTCGTGCTGGCGTCCCGCGCCGCGCGCGATCAGCAGGTTGGCGACGTTCACGCAGGCGATGAGCAGCAGGCAGCCAACCGCGCCGAACAGTACCAGAAGCGTCAGCCGCACGCTGTCGACGACGCGGTCGGCCAGCCGATCGGTTCGCGCGCTGACCGCGCTGTTCGTGTTCGGATACTCGCGCTGGAGTGCGCTCGAAATCGCGCGCAGCTCGCCGTCCGCGGCCTCGAGCGTCGCGCCCGGCTTCAGGCGGCCGAGCGCGGCGAACCCGTTGTGGTTGCCGCGGTCGCTGATGTTGCCGCTCCCGGAGATTGGACCCATCGCCGCGAACACGTCATACGGCCGGAGATATTCGAAGCCGGCCGGCATCACGCCGACAATCGTGTAGGCCGTCCCATCGAGCGTCAGCGCGCGGCCGAGGACGCTCGGGTCGCCCGCCATCTGCGTCTGCCAGAAGCCGGCGCTGATCACTGCGACCGCCGGCGCATTCGGTGTGTCGTCGGCGTCCGCAAAGCCACGCCCCATTGCCGGCGCAACGCCGACGACGGCGAAGAAGTTACCGGTGACGCGGCGCGCTCGCAAACGCTGCGCGCGATCGATGCCGGTCAGCGTCATCGGTTCTTCGCGCGACAGAGCCAGGCCGGAGAACGACTGCGCACGCGACCGCCAGTCCAGGTAGTTCGGCCACGCGACGGAAATGATGCGATCGCGGCCGCTGGCGTTGACCTCGTTGGCGTAGACGAGCGTGTCGGGATCGGGGAGCGGCAGCGGCCGCAGCAGGATGCCGTTCACCATCGAGAAAATCGCCGTCGACGCGCCGATGCCGAGCGCGAGCGTGACGAGGATCGTCAGCGTGAATGACGGCGCCTTCACATACGACCGCACGGCGTACCGCACGTCCTGCCGCAGGTTGTCGAATGACATACGAAGGTTCCTCTCGCCGGCTGGTGCCGGCTGATACGCCGACTGGCGGCGCCACCGATAGCGGATCGCCACGGAAACTGCCTGGCGCCAGAAGCGGCGTGACGCCACGCGCCCGCCTCCGCGCGCTTGCCATTCCTCGACGAGATCGCCGAGCACGGTGTCGCCACGCTCGCCGCGTGGCAGGAATTGGCGGAGCAGCCACGCGGCAACGCGCGGCGGCGACGCTGCGGCATCGCCTCCCCGGGGCGCAGCCGATCGTGCGCCGCTCACGACGTCGGCTCCTTCAACAGGTGCTCGACCCCGCGCCACATCCGGCGGAGCGTGTCGCGTGACGCACGTAGCGCGGCCAGGCCTGCCGGCGTCACCGTGTAGAGCCGCCGGGGGAGGCCGCCGCGGGCGGCGCCGCCCGCCGCAGAGGTCCAGCGCACCAGCCCCTTGTCTTCCAGGCGATCGAGCGACGTATAGAGAGCGCCTCGCGATACCGATCGGCCGGCACGGCTGTCGAGCTCGCGTGCGATATCGAGCGCGTAGGCCTCGGTGCCGAGACGGAGCACCGCGAGGAGCAGCAGCTGTTCGAACTCGCCGAGGTAGGCTGGCGGCATGTGTCTACTATGTAGACTCGTTGGACGGACGCGGCAACGAAAAGGTTGGCTATGCGCGCTAGGGGCTGGGGCTGGGGCTGGGGGCTGGGGCTCGGGCCAAGCCGGGCGGCTCGTTAGTTGGCTGCCGCATTCGGCGAGCTTCGCCGAAGCCGGCCTCTTCGCACGCCGGCGCAAGCGGAAGCTTTCGCGTTACGAGGAGAGGGAACGGACGAGGAAATCGCGGAGGGCGTCGAGCGTCGCGACGTGCGGAACGGCATGCGGGACGCACGATCGGTGATCACCGTACGCGACGATGGGCACGCCGTACTGCGTCGCCAGCCAGATTTCCGCCTCCGTTCCTTCGCCTCCCGGAAGTGCGACGATCGCGTCGGCTGACAGCACGTTGAGGTGATTGCGGCTCGACGCGAGCGAACCGTCAGCGCCGCGATCCGGAAGGTGAGTGTAAATCGCCAGTTCCACCCATCGGTTCGGATATCCGCGCGGCAGGTCGTATCCGACGTCGGTCGCAACTCGATTCTCGACATCGCCCAGGCCGGCGACCAGTCCCGGCAGCACGCCGATCACGATGCCGCGGCGGGGCACGGTTTCGAAGAACGCGCGACTCGCCGCCTCCATCACGCCGGCGCCGCCGCCCGTCAGGAGATCGTGCCCAAGCGTCGCGACTAACCGTCCCACCTCGCCCGCGTGCGGATCGCTGCCCTCACCTGATCCAATCACCGCAACAACGGTCCTCGGCGCGAGGGCGCCTCCGCGCACGCGATGCTTCACCTGCGGAATGGCCAAGCCGCTCCTCTACACCTCGTCCTGGCCCGCTAGCCCCCAGCCCCCAGTCCCCAGCCCCCAGCCCCCAGCCCCGACTCACCTCTTCATCTCGTCCGCCAGACGCTGAATCCGACCCTCCATGCCGCCGAACAGCGCGGCCACCTGCGACGAGTAGCCCTTGTACTTGTCCGGCACCTTCCAGCCGGGCGCCGCCTGCTCCGGCGTCTTGCCCGCTTTCAACTCGCCCTGGGCCCAGGTGAGGAAGTCCATGTTGAACTCGGCAAACTCCTTCACGTCGGCCCACGTCATCGTCGTCGGGCTGTGGCCGTTGATCACGGTGTCGACGTTTTTTACGCCGCTGTAGACCTTCATCACCGTGTCGGGATAATGCAGCACGCTGCCGCCATTGCCGGCGTCCACCAGCGGCAGGCCTTTGTTGGCGAACAGATCGCCAAGGTGCGCGGTGCGCAGCGCCGGGAAGACCACGATCGCATCACCGTTGGTGTGGCCGGGACCGAAGTAATAGAGATCGATCTGGTCGGCGCCCTTGCCCAGCGTCATCTTGTCCTTGAACGTCCGCTTCGCCATGCCGCGGTTGTTGTGCTCCTTGAAGATGTCCATCATCTCCATGTTCGCCTTGGTGTTCTCCTGCACCACGACGTCCACGGTGGCGGGGAACTCGACGTTGCCGCTGACGTGATCCCCGTGCGTGTGCGTGTTGATCAACATCGTCACCGGCTTGTCGGTGAGCGTCTTGATCTTCTCGAGAATCGGCGTCCCCCATCCGGGATTCTTCGCGTCGACGACGGTGACGCCGCTCGACGTGAGGAACACGGCGGTGTTCCCGCCGCCGCCTTTCAGCACCCACAGGTTGTCCTTCACCTTGTCGACTTCGACGATCTTCGGAGCATTCGGATCCGGCGGCTGTGCCTTCACGACCGCCAGCGCACCCGTCGCGAGCAGGGCGCCCAGCACGACTACACGTCTCATGACATGCCTCCAGGAAAAAAAACCCGTTGGATGAACCAGAATGCGCCGGCCGCCATCACGACGATCGATCCGGCGAACGCGAGGCGCCTGCCGGCGGACTCGCTGCGCGAGCGCAGCAGCGTCAGGGCGGTGGCGACGATGGCAACGACGAGGAGTTGACCGATTTCGACGCCGAGGTTGAACGAGAACACCGACCAGCCGAGCGCGCGCGACGGCAGATCCATCTCGCGCAGCACCGCCGCGAAGCCGAAGCCATGGATGAACCCGAAGGCGAACGCGATCCACGCCCGCACGTCGCGTCCCTCCTTGATCAGCAGGTTGTCGGCGCCCACGTACACGATGCTGAGCGCGATCGCCGGCTCGATCACGTAGGCCGGCGGGCTGACGATACCGAGCGCCGCCAGGGTCAGCGAGATGCTGTGCGCGACGGTGAACGACGTCACGATGATGACCAGTTGTCGGATCGTGCCGCCGAGGAGCAGCAGACCAAGCAGAAAGAGCAGGTGAGTCGGACCAATCAGGATGTGGTGGATGCCGGCCGGCAGGAATCGCTGGATCACCGCGACGGCGCCCTGTCGCGTCCCGGCGAAGTACTCGAATTGCGTCTTGCCGCCGTCGAGAATCGCCTGCGTGAGCGCTTCGCCTTCGTAGATGTTGATGAACGTCTGGTGCTGCGGGTCGTAGGGAAACATCCGGGCGGACACCGTCAGCACCCCGGGGCGGCTTGCGAGCGCGAATCGGACGGGAAAGAGCAGCGACTGGCGATCGGGCAGCGTCTGCGGCATGGACCACTGTGGCGTCAGCGCGTGTTCGTCGGCGGTGACGGTCAGCCGATTGGTGAACAGCTTCGTCAGGTCGGCCGCGCGCTGGCGCGCAACCGTGTTGTCGAGCAGCCGATCCGGCGGCTCCACGTTCAGATCGTGTCCCGCGTCGAACATGTGGACGACGAGTGACCCTTCGATCGTGTTCGGCTGAATATGCAGATCCAGATAACTGAACGGAACCGGATGAGCTGACACAGGCCGCGGCAGGAAGCAGAGAGCCCACGACACGCACAGCACGCAGAGCGCGCGTAGCGGCGCGCGCGTCGCGGCGTCCTGGTTCCCCGTCACGGGCGCAATGGTAACGTAAATCCGTGGAAATCGCGCCCGGCGCCTGTCACCTGCAGCGCTATCTCTCGATTGAGGATCAGCGGGCGCTCGTAGCGCAGTGCCGCGCGCTGGTCGATGGTCCGGTGCCGGCGTACGTGCCGGTGGTCCGCGGCGGCGGGAAGATGCACGTTCGCATGCTGTGCCTCGGCAGACATTGGAACGGGCAGCGCTACACCTACGAGCCGACGCGCGCCGATTACGACAACCTGCCTGCGCCGCCTTTGCCGGAGACGTTTGGCACGCTGGCGCGCGCGATCGCGCGCGACGCCGGCATGCCGTTCGACCCGGATCTCTGCATCCTGAACTTCTACGACGCGGACGGGCGCATGGGGCTTCATCAGGACAAGGACGAGAGCGCGCGATCGCTCGCGGCGGGGCTCCCGGTGGTATCGGTGTCGCTCGGCGACACCGCGCGGTTTCTCTTCGGTGGGCTGAAACGACGAGAGCCGGTCGAATCGCGGCTCCTCGAGTCGGGCGACGCGTTCGTCTTCGGCGGCGCCGCCCGCCTCCGCTTCCACGGCGTGTCGCGCATCATTCCCGGCACCGCACCGCCCGAACTGCAGCTCGCGGGCCGATTCAACCTCACCTTCCGCCAGTTCGACGTGTAACGCTGCATCCGCAGAGACCGCGGAGACCGCGTTCCCGTGGGCGGGCTACAATCGCGAGACTATGGCCAAAGCACCGCTGCGCCGACGCGACGACGCCGACAACCGCGACGCCACGATGGGGTTTCTCGAGCACCTCGAGGAGTTGCGTGTCCGGCTGATTCGCTGCTGCATCGCCATCGCGGTCGGGATGGTGGTCGCGTTCATGTTCGTCGATCGCCTCGTCGATACGCTGCTCGCCTCGATCGAGCGGGCGCTGCCGGCGGGAACCTCGCTGGTGTTCATCAAGCCGCCGGAAGGATTCTCGCTGTGGCTGAACGTCGCGCTGATCGCCGGTCTGCTCGTGGCGGCGCCGTTCGTGATGTACCAGGTGTGGCGCTTCATCGCGCCGGCGCTGTACGCGAACGAGAAGAAGTTCGCGATTCCGTTCGTCGCGCTGACCTCGCTCGGCAGCATATCGGGCGCGCTGTTCAGCCACTACCTGCTGTTCCCGTCGACCATGCGCTTCTTCAGCACCTTCAGCTCGCCGCGGATGCGCTTCATGCCCGGCGTCGAGGACACGATCGATCTCTACCTGAAGATGATGCTCGGGATGATGGTGGTCTTTCAGATTCCGACGGTCGTCTTCTTCCTCGCGAAGATGCGGATGGTCACCGCGCGGTTCCTCTGGCGGAACATGGGGTATGCGATTCTCGCCATCTTCACCATCGCGGCGCTGCTGACCCCGTCGGGCGATCCGTGGAACCAGACGGCGTTCGCGCTGCCGATGCTCGCGCTGTACGTCTTCAGCATCGGGCTGGCGTGGCTCGTTGGTCCGAAAGGGAAGGACGAACCGAATCAGACCACGCAGTTGCGGCTCGTGTTCGCCGCCTCGGTACTCGACCAGGCGCGCCGGAGTCGTCGCTCGTCGAGGAACGGATTGCGGCGGGTGATGTAGCCGAATCGCGGCCGGGAAAGCAACCGCGGAGCTTGCGAGACGGGAAAGCAACCGCGGAGTTCGCAGAGACCGCAGAGTTCTTTCTTGTACGTACTTGGAAATTCTCTGCGTTCTCCGCGGTCTCTGCGGTTGCTTTCCCCGTTGTCTGCGATTGCTTCCCGCTCACGAATCCGTCACGTCACTCGTACCGCAGTGCCAGGACGGGATTGACGCGGGTCGCCCGCCACGCCGGTACGTAGCCGGCGATCACCGAGACGGCGGCGAGAATCGCCGCGGCGCCGGCGATGGTCAGCGGATCGCTCGCCGTGACGCCGTACAGCACGCTGCCGACGACGCGTTTCAGACCCCACGCGCCGGCCAGGCCGATCGCGAGACCCAGGCCGACCAGCGTGAGCACTTCGCGCATGACCAGCCAGATGACGTCGCCCTGCAGCGCACCGAGCGCCATGCGCACACCGATCTCGCGCGTCCGCCGCGCAACGGTGTACGCCATCACGCCATAGAGCCCGATCACCGCGAGCAGCGTCGCGAGCACGCCGAACGCCGTCGACAGGGTCGCGATGAAGCGCTCGACGAGGAGCGACCGATCGATCTGCCGCTCGAGCGTGCGCAGGTTGTAGATCGGCACGTTCGCGTCGATCTGGTGGAGTGTCCGCTGGGCGGCCGTGAACGTCGCTGACGGATCGCCGGTGGTCCGCACGTACATCACGATTGCCGACGGCGTCCGCTCTTCGAGCAGGGGGAAGAAGACCTGCTGCGGGATGTCGTCGCGGACTCCGGTGTACTTCGCGTCGCGCACCACCCCGACGATCTCGAGCGGCGTCGGCGTGCCGGGGTTCAGGCCGAATCCGATGTGCCGGCCGATTGGATCCTTGTCGCCGAAGAAGCGCTTCGCGAAGCTCTGGTTGACGATCGCGTGGCGATAGCCGTTGCCGCGACCGTCGCTCTGATTCGGATCGGCGGGCCGCGGGGTGGCGCCCTCGTCGCGCGCGTCGAACTCCCGCCCGCGCAGCAGCGGAATGCCCATCGTCTTGAAGTAGCCGGGGCTGACCGAATTGCAGTACGGGTTCCGCTGCTCGCCCGGCTTCGCCTCGTACCCTTCGATGGTCATCGTGCTGTCCCACTCGTTGCCTTCGAGCAGGCCCATGCTGGCGAATGCGACGCCCTGCACGCCAGGCCCGGCGCCGAGCCGTTCGACGAGCGACTTGTAGAGCGGCGGAATCCGCTCCGGCGTGTAGCCGCTGATCGCCGGCGAGATGTTGAACGCGATCATGCTCTCCGGTCTGATGCCGAGATCGAGCAGCCGCAGATTCTCGAGCGTCCGGATGAACAACCCCGCGCTGATCAGCAGGAGGATCGAGATCGTCACCTGCGCGACCACCAGCGCCTTGCGGAAGCGCACGCCGCCCCCGACGACCGCGCCGACCTGATCCTTCAGCGTCGGCGCGAGGTTCGGCCTGGTCGATCGCAGTGCCGGCGCGAGCCCGAAGAGCAGGCCTGTGGCGAGCGAGAGCAGGAAGTTGAACGCGAGCACACGATAGTCGATCGCGCCGGTGATCACGTGCGGCGTGTCCGAGGTCGGCAGGAAGCCGAGCAGGAACCGGGTCGTCCACCAAGCGACGGCGAGCCCGAGCGTGCCGCCGACCGCTGCGATCAGCACGCTCTCGACGAGCAGCTGACCGATGATCCGGCCGCGGCTCGCGCCCAGCGCCAGGCGCATCGCGATTTCCTTCTGCCGCGCCGCGGCGCGCGCAATCAGCAGGCTGGCGACGTTCGCGCACGAAATCAGCAGCACGCCGGCGACGATGCCGAGCAGCAGCCAGAGCGGCTGCGACAGCTGCTGGCGGATCGGCGATCGGCCCTGCGCCGCCGGCAGCAGGCTGACCTGTCCCTTCAGGAACTGCTCACGCGTGTACGCGGTCGTGTTGCTGAACGCGGCTTCCTGCACTTCCTGCTCGAGCAGCCCGTGAAAGAACGGCTGGATTGCCGCGAGCGCCTGATCCTGCGCGACTCCCGGCTTCAGCCGCGCGAACACGTTCACCCAGCGGCTGCGCCGGTTGTCGACGTCGTCCCAGTTCGGCGTCATCTGCGCCTTCATCGTGAGCGGGACGCGGATATTCGGCACGTAGCCGATGTCCACGCCGTCGAATCCTGCCTGCGACACGCCGATGATGGTGAGCTTGGTGTTGTTGACGGTGATCGGCTTGCCGACGATTGCGGGATCGGCGCTGAAGCGCGTGCGCCAGTAGTCGTAGCTCAGGACG
>DATFXR010000814.1:0-8939 GCA_035315685.1 Vicinamibacterales bacterium
GTTATCACGGTGTTGGAACGTCTCAGCTCGAATCGGTGAGTCGCTATGTGATCCGGCGCCGAATTCTTTTCGTTTCGGGCAGCTTGTCGGGCGCCCGCACGCGAACCGTCAGAGCGACGGTACCAACCTGAATCAGGTCGCCGTCGCTGAGCGCGATTTCAGCGTCGACGGAAGCGGGGCCGACGAACGTGCCGTTGGTGCTTCCCAGGTCCTCGAGCCTCACGCGCCGGTTGCTGCTGTCGACGCGAATGACCGCGTGGCGGCGCGAGACGCCGTCCGCATCCAGCCAGACGTCGCAGCGCGGATCGCGGCCGATGATGTTGTCGCCCTCCGCGAGTTGGTACGTCCTACCGTTCCACACCACCCAGCAGAAAAGCGCCCGGCTCGAGGTGGGCGGACGGGGGTCGTCTGCGGCGGTGCCACAGAACGCGTATCCCACCCCGTGCACCGTTCGGATGAACTTCGAGTCGTGCACGCTGTCGCCGAGCGCGCGCCGAATCTCGCCGATGAGAATGTTGAGATTCGCGTCCACCACATACGTGTTGCGCCAGATTCGCGCGTGAAGGTCGGCCTTTTCCGCCACTTTCGGCCGCGTCTCGATCAAGGCGCACAGCAGGTCGAACGCCTTCGGCGACAGGTGGAGTTCACGTCCGTCGCCCAGCAGCTGACGGGTCTCGGAATCGATGGTGAACTGCGCGAATCGAGCTCTCACGGCGCTCCCCGCCGATGGCCCTGCGGAATCCTTGTACTTTCCCTAAGACTCGGCGCCGCCGACTCGGCGATAGTGTCGACGAATCTTACCCGGAGCAGGTCAGATCGTGGGCATCTTCGGCACAACGCCGCCGCGGCGCCACCCGCGCGACATCATCGAGGCGGTCGTCGCGAACATGCGGCGGAATCTCGAGCGTCTCAAGTACTCGACGCTGGCGCCGAGCCGCTACACCGTCTATCTGCATCCCGCCGAGTTCGAACGGCTTGAAACGATCGTGCCGGTTCTGCACGAACAGACCATCCGCGCGCTCGACGAAGAGCTCCGGCGAATCAACGCGCGTCCGCCGGCGCGGCGATGGCTCCGCCGCATCGCGAGAGAACCCGAAACGGAAGTTCGCAATGCGGCCACCGACTGGCACGTCGCGTTCCTGGCCGATCCTGACGACGAACTGAAACAAGGGGACATTCTCGTCGACTCCGAGCTGCTGATGCCGGCGAGGCCGGATCTCGGCGTCGGCGAGCAGACTCGCAAAATCGCGACCGTGCAATCGCGGCAGGGTTCCACCACGATCGAACATACCATCTGCCGCTCGTCGCCTTCCCCGCCACCGCTGCTGGGCCGCATCGAATACGACGACGGGTCCGGCCATCATTTCTACGATGTCACCACGGACTGCGTCACCATCGGACGCGGCGGCATCGCACACCCGGTGGACCTCCGCATCGTCTCGTCAACCGATGTGTCCCGCGAGCACGCCCGGATCCGCCGCGACCTGGCGAGCGATCGATTCTTCTTGATCGATCTGAGCACGCTCGGAACGACGTTGAACGGCCGCCACGTGCCGAAGGGCTTCGACGACGCCGAGGGAATACGACGGGAGAACGGATCCGAGACGCCGCTGCCAGACGTTGCGACCATCGGGCTCGCCGGCACGATCTTCCTCGATTTCCGGAAACGCCGATGATCGCGTTCCTGCTCTGGGCGCGCTTCGTCTTTCTCCTCGCCTGTGGCGCCCTGGTTTGGCTGTATCTGTGGGTGAGCGACCAGTCGGACCGAAACCAGTGAACCACCCGATGCCGATAGCTGCAGCGCTTCGGGCAGCGGCCGACACCAACGCCGGCTTGCAGCGCGACGTCAACGAAGATCGCATTCACGTCGACGTGGCGCGAGGCCTGTTCCTGGTGATCGACGGGGTCGGCGGCCATGCGGCCGGCGGCAAGGCCGCGGATATCGCGCTGACGACGATGCGGTCGCGGCTCGAACGCGAGACGGGGACGCTCGCCGATCGCGCACGCGAAGCGATCACCCTTGCGAACAACGAGATCCACCGCGCCGCGACACTGTGTCCGGACTGGAACGGGATGGCCTGCGTTCTCACCCTCGTCATCGTTGACGATCGCTGCGCCGCGGTCGGCCACGTTGGCGACACGCGCCTCTACAAGATCCACCACGATCGCATCGACAAGATCACCCGCGATCATTCGCCGGTCGGCGAGCGTGAAGACTCCAACGAGCTTTCAGAGCTCGAGGCGATGCGCCACCCGCGGCGCAACGAGGTGTATCGCGACGTCGGGTCCGACCCGCACCAGCCCGACGATCCGGATTTCATCGACGTCCGCGAATTCCAGTTCGAACCGGACGCGGCGCTGCTGCTCTGCAGCGACGGACTGACCGACCTCGTCGACTCGTCAGCGCTGTACGAGATCATCACGTGCGCAGCGGGTCAGCCCGAGTTGGTCGTCAAGGAACTCATCGATGCCGCGAACGCAGCCGGCGGCAAGGACAACGTCAGCGCCGTCTACGTTGAAGGGGAGCGGTTCGCATCGATCGCCCGTCGGGAGCCACGAGCAGTCGGGGAGACCACGCGGCGCGGTGTCGCGAGTCCGCCGCTTGTCGAAGACCGCGGGACGGAAGGATCCGTGCGCCGTCGACGAAGGAGTGCTTCGCACGGGGCGGCCGGCGTCGCGATCGCTCTGACGGCCGCCGCGATCGCCGGGGCGTTCTTGCGTCCGTGGCTGCTCGGCGCGATGTTTCAGACGCCCGCGAATGCACCGGCCGAGGTGCGAGCCGCGACGATCGCGGTTGGTCCCGGGCAATCGATTACCGCGGCGTTGGAGCGGGCGGCCGCGGGATCCGTCGTGCTCGTCGAGCCGGGCGAGTACCGCGAGACGGTGGCCCTGAGGAACAACGTCCGCATTGTCAGCCGCTTCCCGCGGGCTGCGACGATTCGGCTGTCCGGCACCGCGTCCGAGGGCGACGCCGCGGTCGTGGCCGCCGGAGTGGCGGGCGCCGAACTCGCCGGCTTCCGGATCGTCGGCGACGCCGCCACGCCGCTCGGCACAGGTGTCCTCATGCGGGGTTCACAGGCCTCACTGGTGGACATCGAAGTGACCGGGGCGGTGAACGCCGCGATCATTGTCGATGGCACATCGCTTGCCACTATTCTCGCGAGCGACGTTCACGACAATCCGGGCGCAGCGTTGACCATCCGCTCGGCGTCGGCGCGAGTGGCCCACAATACCTTCATGCGGAACGGCACGTCGGAACGCGTCCGTCGCTCGTTCATCATCGACCAAGGCGCCGATCCGTTTTTCACCGGAAACATCTTTCAGGACGTCGGCCGCGATGGTCTTCGCGATCCGAACGACGGCGGGCGCGCCAGGTTTGACCGCGACAACTGGTTCGCCGACGCTCAAGACGTTCGATCGCCGTCCTCTCCGATGCCGCGCGTCCGGCAGGGGCGTTGATGACGACGGTCTTTCAGCGCGTTCGCGTCGGACCGTACGAGATCGTCCACGAGATCGGGCGCGGCGGCATGGCCGTCGTGTTCTTCGCAACCGACAGCCGCGACGGTCGTCGTGTCGCGCTCAAGCTGGTTCCGGTCGGAACGGACCGGGACACACAGGAAGTGCTCGAGGCCGAGCGCTGGGGCGCGAAGCTCCAAGAGCAGCTCTGCCGGGTCAGCCAGCACGTTCCGGTCATGTACGAGCATGGCACCGCGGGCGGCTACTTCTACATCGCGATGGAATATCTCGACGGCCGGAACCTCTCCGAGATCCTCGCGGTCGGCGCGCTGCGGCCAGGCCGCGCGGTCAACATCGCCGTTCAGCTGTGTCGGTTCCTCGAAGCGGCGCACGACTTCGAGTCGACGATCGACGGACGCCAATTTCATTCGCTACTGCACGGCGATCTGAAGCCCCGCAACATCCGGGTGCTCTGGGCCGACACGGTCAAGGTGCTCGACTTCGGCATCGCCAAGGCGCTTTCGCTCAGTCGCAAGGTGACGCGCAACGACTTCGGCAGCCTCACGTATGTGTCGCCGGAGCGCCTCGAGTCGGGCGAGATCGACACCTACTCCGACTTATGGGCCGTCGGCGTGCTGTTGTACGAGATGCTGGTCGGGGTCCAGCCGTTCCGGGCGCCGGATACGCGCCGGCTGGAGCTCCGGATCAGATCGCAGCGCCCTCCGGAAGCGCTCGGCGCGTCATGTCCGGCTGCTCTTCAGGCCGTCGTCGCCAAGCTGCTCGCGCCACGTCCGGCCGATCGCTATGGCGATGCCCGCGCCATTCGCGAAGATCTCGAGCGCGTCGTCTCGGGCGGCACCACCCAGGCCGAGCATGAAGGCTGGCCAGCCGATCGCACGCAGGACGATGAGCCACCGACGGCGCGCACGCGGCCGCCTGCACAGGTGGACGCAGACCGAACGCCGGGACCGCTGCCAGTCGAGCCCCCACCGAGCGTAGCAGCATCATCGCCGACTCACGTCATCCTGCGGGCTGCCGAGTTGCCCGGGACGGTGACGCAGCACCGCTCGGGACGTCGATACGTGCTGGCCGCGTTCCTCGTGCTCACGTTCTTCGTCATCGGATACGAGCTGATGATCGCGTCGCGTGCACAACGGCTCCAGGCCGAGGTGCCCGCTGTCGAACTCGACGGCATCAGCGGCCTTTGGGAGAGATACCACGCGCTCGGCTCCCGAAATCTGGGACTGACGCCGGCCGGCCTGGAGCATACGCTGACGCGCCGCACGATGATCCTCGCCGATCGGATCATCGGCAACTATCGCACGCCGGTTCCGACAGTTCGCGAGACGCAGTGGAAGATGGCGCGCGAAGCACTCGCTCAGGCGCTGGCGGTGAACCCGAACGAGGCCCAGCTCAGGGGCGCCCTGCGCTACTGCGAGGGCCACCTGCATCGCATCAACGGCGAGGCACGGAAAACGCACAGACAAAACGCCGCGGCGCAGCACGAATTCACCGAAGCCGTGTCCGCATTCCGCGAAGCCGCGGAGCTCTGCCCCGCGTGGCCCGATCCGTTTCTCGGGTTGATGCGGACGTTCATCTACGGCCTCGAAGACGTCGATCGCGGCGCCGACGCATTGAAGCAGGCGCAACGTCTCGGCTACACGGCGGGGGACCGCGAGACTGTGCAGCTGGCCGACGGCTATCGTTCGCGGGCGATCGCCTTCGCGCGCGCCGCCCGGACTCTGGGCGGCACGCCCGCCGAACCAGACTACCTGCTGCGATCGGCGCAAGCGTACCGGCAGGCGATCGATCTGTATTCGAAAGTCCTCGGCTACGGCGACGCGTCACGGAGCCTGCGGGTGGCGAAGCGCGGGCTCGAACAGGTTGAACAGCGGCGAATTGAATTGTCAGCACCGCCGCGTACAGCGCCGCGATTGCGACTGGCACCGCCGCAGGCCGTCCAGCAATGAGCGTCACCTACACGGCCGCCGACGACAGGGACGCGCGGCGCACCGGCCGCGGGACCGGTCGCATCGATCGCCCGGTCGTGTCGATGGCCGCGACGTCCTGCGTCGCGATGCTGGCGATCGCGCTGGCGTACAGCGGGCGCCTGATCGTGGTCGACAGCTCCAGTCGCGCCACAGCGCCTGCGCCGATCGACCTGAACACCGTCGCCGGCGCGAAAGCGATCGAGGCGGCGATGCAAACGGTCGTTCCGGATGCGAACGACAGACGACTTGCAGCCGAGCGGCTGTTCCGGTTTCTCGGCGAGGAACGACAGAAGGCGAGCGCGCTGCCGAACGTCGGCGCCATCGCACCGCTCTTCAGTCCGGCAGACTTCGCGAAGCTGAAGCCGCTGTTCACCGTGCGAACGATCGGCGAGTTCCGGCGGCAGGTCGTGCTGTTCGCATGCCTCTACATCGTCGCGTTTCAGGCGCCAGTACTGCTCTGGCGGCTGCGCCGCATCCGGACCGATCCCGTCCTCCTCGCCGTCGTGCATCTGATCACGGCGATCGGTTTTGCCGTTCTCCTCAGCCGCGCCGATCCGCTGCGGGACAGCCTCACTTTCGTGCGCTTCACAGAGGGAACCGTCATCGGCGTCGCCGTCATGATGGCGGTTTCGCTCGTCGACTTTGCCGCCGCCGCGTTCATGCGGCTGAGCTACCTGCCCCTGATCGGCGCATTGTCGCTGTCGTTGCTGTTGATCCTGTTTGGTTCCGGTCCGGGCACCAGCGGAGCAAAAGTCAATCTCGGTCCGGTGCAGCCGATCGAGGCGATCCGTCTGTTGCTGGCGCTGTTCCTCGCGGGATTCTTCGCGCGCCGGTGGGAGGTGCTTCGGGACGTTCGCAGCCGGATGTTTCGCAGTACGCCGTGGACGCGATGGGTGAACCTGCCGCGCGCCGAGTATGTCATGCCGGTCCTGGCCGGCGTCGGCCTCGCGCTGGTCTTCTTCTTCATCCAGAAGGACCTCGGCCCAGCGCTGTTTCTCTGCTGTGTCTTTCTCGCGACTTACGCCGTCGCGCGCGGGCGTGTCGGCATGGCGATCGCGGGTCTCGCGCTCCTGATCCTCGGATTCCATGTCGGCTACCGCCTCAACATCTCGCCGACGCTCGCAGCGCGCGTCAGCATGTGGCAGTCGCCGTGGGACAATGCCGTTCCAGGCGGCGATCAGACGACGCATGCGATCTGGGCGCTCGCCACCGGAGGATCAGTCGGAACCGGTCTTGGCCTCGGCAACACGCGCTACCTGCCGGCGGGCCACACCGACTTGATTCTCGCCGCAATCGGAGAGGAGCTCGGCGCCGCCGGCCTGCTGCTCGTCGCCGTGCTCTACGCGCTAGTCGCATCGCGCGGGTTCCGCGTCGCCCGGCTCGCGCGAAACGACTACGGTTTCTTCCTCGCGACCGCGCTCACGCTGTTTCTGATCATGCCGGTGCTGATCATGGCGTCCGGCATCCTCGGCGTGACGCCGCTCACCGGCGTGGTGACGCCGTTTCTGAGCTACGGCGGGTCGGCGATGGTCGCGAACTTCTGCGCCGTGGGCATGCTGACCGCGATACACGCCGACCGTCTTCCGTCGGGGGATCTCGAGCCGTTCCGCGTTCCGGTCATGTGGCTCGGGTCGTCGCTTGCATCCTTCGCGCTGGCGCTCCTTGCCGTGGCGCTCAACATCCAGATCGTCCGTGCCGACGACTACATCGTCCGGCCCCATCTCGGCGTTCAAGCCGACGGCGGCCGACGTTACGTCTACAACCCGCGTGTGCTCGACATCGTGCGGCTGATGCCGCGCGGCACGATTTACGATCGACATGGCGTGCCGCTCGCGACCGACGACCCGCGGGTAATTGCGGAGGCACGTCAGACCTACGCGGCGCTCGGCGTGTCGCTCGACGAGGCGTGTCCGACGGCTGGCGAACGATGCTATCCGCTCGGGGGCGCGGCGTTCCATCTCCTCGGCGATGCGCGCACGCACGTCAACTGGACCGCGTCCAATTCTTCGTACATCGAACGCGACGAGGAGAGTCAGCTGCGCGGCTTCGACGACCATGCCGAAATCGTTCACACGATCGATTCCGCCGGCCGCTCGATGCTGACGATCAGGCGCGATTACCGCGACGTCCTCCCGGCATTGCGGCATCGCTACGATCCGGCCAGTCCAGCGTGGGCCCGCTTTCGACAGCCGCACGACGTGCACCTGGCGATCGATGCGAACCTTCAGCTTCGCGTCGCCGAGATCGTCGCGGCTTATGCACAGAAGACGGCTGGCAGAGCTGCGGCCGTGGTGCTCGATCCGGACAGCGGCGAGCTGATGGCGAGCGCCAGCTATCCGTGGCCATCGGCAGATGGATCGAACAGCGCGCCCGAGGTGTTCCTGGATCGCGCGCGCTACGGCCTGTACCCGCCGGGATCGACCTTCAAGCTGGTGACGGCGTCGGCGGCGCTGCGGCAGCATCTCGATCCGCGCAGAACGACGTTCACGTGCACGCGGCTCCCTGACGGGAGAGTGGGCGCGAAGATCCCCGGCTGGAACCGTCCGGTCCGCGACGACGTGAAGGATGCGAATCCGCACGGGACGATCGACGTGCACGGCGGCTTCGTGCACTCGTGCAACGCGTACTTCGCGCAGCTCGCGGTCAAGCTCGGCTCGCGGCCGATAGTCGACACCGCCTCTCAACTGGGGATTTCGCTGACGCCGGCGGCTGACGTCGTCGCGCGCGTGCGAAGGACACTGCCGCAGATTGGTTACGGCCAGGGCGACATCGTCGTGACGCCTTTGAAGATGGCGCGTGCCGCGGCCGCCATTGCGTCGAACGGCATCCTGCGCGACACGACTGTCGCCGTTGGCAGTTGCAGACCATCGGCAGCGATGCACTGCGAGCCGGAAGAAACGGCGGGCACGGCTGCCGGCCGGTTTCTGAACGGTGACGACGCCCACGTGCTCGCGGACTACATGCGTGACGTCGTACTGAGCGGCACCGGCCGCGTGCTGCGGAATCATCCCGGCCGCATCGCCGGCAAGACAGGAACGGCGCAGCTGGACCGCCAGCCGTCGCACGGATGGTTCGTCGGCTTCGCGCCATTCGGCCCCGCCACCACCCGAATCGCGTTCGCCGTCGTCATCGAGAACGCCGGCTACGGCGGCGGCAGCGCAGCGCCGGCCGCCGGACAAATCGTCAGCGTGGCACTGCGGGCGGGACTGCTGAAATGAGCTGACATGGACGTTCTGGGAAAAGCTCGACGGCTCGAATCGGCGATTGCCGCGCGACTCGACCAGGTCGCGAAGGGGCTGGTCCGATCGCGCACGCGAGAGCCGCTCGAAATCGTGCTGGCGATTCTCGATGCGGTCGAGCAGCGTATCGAGCCGACCGGCCGCGGCGCCCGCGTGTTTCCATTCAATCGAATCGAGGTGTCGGTCGTGGCGCCCTCGTGCGAAGCGCGCGGACGGCTCGAAGCGGTATTTGCGGGAGACACGTCCCTTCAGA
>DATFXR010000815.1:0-3164 GCA_035315685.1 Vicinamibacterales bacterium
GTGCAGAGTCCGGACGCGGTCGCCGACGCGCGGGACGGCGACGAGTTCAGTTTCGATCCCCTGTCGCGCCGGCTGACCAACGAGACGCAGCGCAAGACCTACGATCCAGTCGCGCTCAGTCCGAAGGAAGACGAAATCCGGCGCGGCGGCGGCATTTTCGCGGTAGGCCGCCGCGAATTCAGGTCATCCGTCGAGCGCGCGCCGCGGATCGAGTGGCCGGATCCGGAGACGGCGCGTCGCCTGACGACGACCGAGCAGATCGTGTGGGCGCACCGCGTCGACAGGAATGCCGAGGTCGCGCCCGGTGCGACGCTTCGCGTCTACGCGGATCTGCTGCCCGCGTCGGATGGGACGGCGCCGTTCGCGATTCACACCTTCAACCAGATCACCGGCGGCAACACGATCGATCCGCGGCAGGCCGCCATCGCCAACGATCATTTCGTCTTCACCGGCAAGCCCGACGACGAGAAGCAGACGGCGATCGGGCGCGAATTCGCCAGCCTTCACGGGATCGTCAGACCGTACTACGCGACGCCGGGCGATGGCATCTTTCATTTCTACTTTCCAGAGCAAGGGCTCGTCGCGCCGGGCCAGTTCATCCCCGGCGCCGACTCGCACAGCCGCGCCTACGGCGCGTACGGCGCGGTCGGCATGGGCGTAGGGTCGACGACGCTCGGTTTCGGCTGGTCGATCGGCTACATCTATTTCACGGTCGCGAAGCCGAGGCGCGTCGTGTTCGCCGGAAGCCTGCATCCGTGGGTCAGCGGCAAGGATATCGTTCTCGAACTGCTGCGGCGGTGGGGCACGAAGCAGTCGCAGGGGATGTCGGTGGAGCTCGTCGACGCCAACCGGCAACTGCCGATCGCCTATCGCAACACCATCGCGAACATGATGGCCGAGGCCGAGGCGCTCAACGGCATCTTCGCGCCGGACGACATCACCTACGCGTGGTATCGGGAGAAGGGGATCGCGGAGCTCCCGTATCCGGCCGTGGCGCCGGGCGCCGATGCGGTCTATGCCATCGACGAGACGCTGGATCTCGGCGACGTGCTGCCGATGATCGCCAAGCCGTTCAGTCCGGGCAACGCGTTTCCCGCCGACGAGGTCGCGCGCGAGCGCGTGACGTTCGACAAGGCGATGATCGGGTCGTGCACGAACGGCAGCTATGACGATCTGCTGACCGCGGCGCTCGTCATCCGCGCCGCGCGGCGCAAGGGCGCGTCGAAGGCGGCGAAGGAGTTCGTCATTTTCCCTGGTTCTGGCGGCGTGTCGAGGCAGATCGAGCGGCCCGATCCGCGGCTCGACGGCGAATCGATCGCCGAGGTCTTCCGTTCGGTCGGCGGCCAGATCCGCCAGTCGTGGTGCGGACCGTGCTTCGGGCAGGGGCCGGACGCGCTGCACGCGGGGCAGCGCGCGATCACGTCGTTCAACCGGAATTGGCAGAATCGGATGGGACTCGGCGGCGAAGGGTATCTGGCCAGTCCGGCTGTCGTCGCCGCATCGGCGCTCGTCGGCTACATGGCGCCCCCCGGCGAACTCGGTCTCGAATGGAACCCGGATGACTACGGTGTCTAGGCTGGGAGCTGGGAGTTGAAAGCTGGCAGCATGTCCATTGAATCGCAACGCGCCGTCGCGCACAGCATCGGCGTGCCGGTCGCGCGGCGGCATATCTTTCTCTGCTGCGACCAGACCCAACCGAAATGCTGCGACAAGGAGCGAGGCCTTGCCGCGTGGGAGTTTCTGAAGGCGCGGCTCAAGGAGCTGGGGTTGTCGGAGCAGGGCGGCATCCTGCGAACGAAAGCCAATTGCCTGCGCATCTGCGAAGGCGGACCCGTTGCCGTGGTTTATCCCGACGGGACGTGGTACGGCGAATGCGATCCGCCGGTCCTCGAGCGGATTATTCAGGAACATCTGATCGGCGGACGGCCGGTCGTCGACGTCCTCATCACGCAGCATCCACTGGCGTAGCCGCGGCGCAGCCCAGCCCTCGGACATCGGCCTGACCTGCCGCTGCTCAACCAATCAGTCGGCGGGGCCGTCTAACGCGGCGGAGCACTCGATGGATACGTTTCTTCAGGACCTGCGATTCGGCTGGCGGCAGTTGCGGCGCACGCCCGGCTTCACCCTCGCCGCGCTCGTCGCGCTCGCGCTCGGCGTCGGCGCGACGACGGCGATCTTCACCGTGCTCGATCGGGTGGTTCTGCGGCCGCTTCCATATCCGGAATCCGATCGGCTCGTGATGGTGTGGGACACGAGCGTGCCGAAAGGCCTGGCCCACGAACGCATCTCGCCGGTCACGTTCCACGACTATCGAAATCTGAAGCAGGTGTTCGTCGACGGCGCCGGCTGGTGGTATCCGCAGGTCAACGTCGCGGAAAGCGGCAGGGATCCGTTGCGCGTCAACGCCGTGGAGGCGAGCGGAAACTTCTTTTCGGTGATCGGTGTGCAGCCGTTCATCGGCGACGGCTTTCCGGCGGCCACGTTCTATTCGCGCGATCTGATCGCAGTGATCAGCCATCGGCTGTGGCGCGAACGCTTCGACGCCGATCCGTCGATCATCGGCAAGCCGATCGCGCTCAGCTCGATCGTCTACCGAGTGGCCGGCGTCATGCCGCCGGGGTTCAACTATCCGAACAACACGGACGTCTGGCAGCGGCTGCAGTGGGATTTCGCGCAGCACAGCCGGGGCGCGCATTTCGTGGAGTCGCTGTTCCGCCTCGCGCCAGGCGCGACCGTCGATCAGGCCAACGCAGAACTGCGCGCGCTGACGACGCGGCTCGGCGGGGAGTTCAAGGCGACCAACGGCGACTGGGGCGCGCGGGCGATCCCGCTGGCGCACGAGATCGAAGGCTATTTCCGCCCTGCCCTGTTCGCGCTGTTCGGCGCGGCGGCGTTCCTTCTCGTGATCACCTGCACGAACGTCGCGAGCCTGCTGCTGGCGCGCGCCACGGTGCGCGAACGCGAGGTGGCAGTCCGCGCGGCGATCGGTGCGAGCCGGAGACGGCTGGTCCAGCAGTTCCTCACCGAGAGCGTGCTGCTGGCGGCGATCGGCACCACGCTGGGCGTCGGCGTCGCCGTCGGGTTCGTCCGGGCGCTGGTCGCGACGACGCCGGTCGAGCTGCCGCGGCTCGCGAACGTCGGTGTCGACGGCCGTGTCCTGCTCT
>DATFXR010000816.1:0-7124 GCA_035315685.1 Vicinamibacterales bacterium
CTCTCGGCCACGGATCTGAATCCGATCGTGCTGTACATCGATCCGGAGAACAGCATGGTGCGCAAGCGGCTGTTCACGGCGAACGCGCCGGGACGGCCGCTGGTCGAGGAACAGTTCTCCGACTACCGCGACGTCGACGGCGTCCAGTTCGCGTTCCAGGCGACGCAGAAAGTCGGCCCGCTGTCGGTCGAGCGCAAGGTGACCGACGTCAGGATCAACCCGCCAATCGATCCCGCCCTGTTCAAACGTCCGGCGTCTTGAGCGCCCGCCTTCTGTTGTCGTGCGGCGAAGCCTCCGGCGATCTCTACGCCGGCGCGCTCACGCGCGAGCTGCGCCTGATCGATCCGTCAATCAGCGTCGCCGGCCTCGGCGGCCCACAGTTTGCAGCCGCGGGCGGTACGCTCATCGACGACTACCGCGGTCTGGCCGTCACGGGACTCACCGAAGCGATCGCCAAGCTGCCGCGGTCGCTCGAGGCGCGCCGCCGGCTCGTCGCCGATGCCGAGCATCGTCGTCCGGACGCGCTGGTGGTGATCGACTTCCCCGACTTCAATTTCCGGCTCGCGCCGCTCGTCAGGCGGCTCGGTGTTCCGGTCGTCTATTACATCAGCCCGCAGATCTGGGCGTGGCGGCCCAAACGGCTCGAGACGATCCGGAAAATCGCCGACCTCGTGCTCGTGATCTTTCCGTTCGAAGCAGCGATCTATCGCGACGGCGGGGTGCCCGTCGAGTTCGTTGGCCATCCATTGATCGATCTCGCGGCGCCGGCGGTCGATCGCGCCGGATTCCTGACGGCGCAGCGACTGACGCCCGCCGCGCCCACCGTTGCCATCCTCCCGGGCAGTCGCTCGAACGAGGTGTCGCGCATCCTGCCCGGGCTCGTCGATGCGGCCGATCGCATCGCCGCGGCGGTGCCCGGTGCGCAGTTCGTCGTCGCGCGCGCGCCGCATCTCGATGACCGCCTGTTCGATCCCGTCCGGTCGCGGCCGCTGCGGGTCGCGATCGTCGAGGGTGACAGCGATACGGTGCTCGCGGCGGCGGACGTCGCGCTGACGGCGTCGGGCACCGCCACCGTCCAGACCGCGCTGCACGACACGCCAATGGTGATCGTCTACCGCGTGTCGCCGCTCTCGTATCGTCTTCTGCGGCGGCTCGTCAAGGTGGACGCCATCGGCATGGTCAATCTCATCGCCGGCGAACGGATCGTCCCGGAGCTGGTGCAGGAGGCGTTCACGGCGGAGGCCGTCGCGCGCGAAGCAGTTTCGATGCTCACCGATCCGGTTCGTGCCGCGACGATACGCCAGGGATTGGCCAAGGTCCGCGCTCGCCTGGGTGGACCGGGCGCGAGCCGACGCGCGGCACAAGCGATCCTGAGAGTAGTGTCGGCGGCGAGAGCTGCCGTCTGATGGTTTCGTGATGAGGAGCCCATGCGATTCACCGGTGTGGTGAGTGTGATGTTGTTGGTTGGGTTTGCTTCCGCCCGCGCGACCACGATCGTGCCGGCGGATCTCGGCGAACTGTCGCGCGACGCGGTTGCGATTGCGCGCGGCCGCGTCGTCGACGTGCGGTCGCAGTGGACCGAGGATCGCGGCAGCGTCGAGACGATCGTGACGCTCGAGGTCGAAACCTATCTGAAGGGCAGTCTCGGCGCCACGGTTCGCTTCAAGGTTCCGGGCGGCGAGCTCGGACGGTATCGGACGATCTTCGTCGGCGCACCGGACTTCGTCGTCGACCAGCGCGTCGTCGTGTTTCTCGGCGCGCACGGCCCCACCGTGCCGCACATCGTCGGGTTCAACCAGGGCGTCTTCCGCATCAGCCGGTCGCAGGACGACTCGGGGTGGGTGGTCGCGCCGCCGCCGAACGTCGCCGGTCCAACGACAATGCGGATCGTGCGGGGCGACGCGACCAGGCGCCCCGTTCCGCTCGCCGAGTTCGAGCAGCAGGTGCGCACCCTCGCAGGAGCCGGGCGATGAGGTGGCGTCGATTCACCCGCCGCATCGCGCTCGCGACGCTGATCGCGATGCAGGCCCGGCCCGCACTGGCGTATCTCGAGTTGGGCGTCTCGGTCGGCGGCCGACAGGTGAAACTGGCATGGCCGCAGGCAACCGTTCGTTACAGCGTCTCCAACGCCGGCGTCCCCGGCGTCAGTGCCACCGACTTTCAGGCGGCGGTCGGCCGCGCCTTCGCAACCTGGGAGGCTGTGCCGACCGCGGCGATCACCTACCAGTTCAACGGCTTCACGAGCGCGCTGCCGGGGCGCGACGATGGAACGTCGACACTGGGATTCCAGAACCGTCCGGACCTGGATCGCGTGCTTGCGGCGACCAGCTTCGTCACCGATTCGGTCAGCGGCGCGCTCATCGAGTCGGACATCTTCTTCAACTCGGCCTTCGCGTGGTCGGTCGCGCCGAACGGCGAAGCGAATCGGTTCGACGTCGAGAGCATCGCGCTGCACGAGATCGGGCACATGAGCGGCCTGAGCCATTCCGCGCTCGGCGAGACGGAGCTTCGCGCCGGCGGCGGACGACTCGTGACGGCCGCCGAAACGGTGATGTTTCCGATCGCGTACGCCGTCGGCAGCGTCGCCGGCCGAACGCTCAGAGCCGATGACATCACCGGCATCACCGATCTCTATCCGTCGAGCAATCCGTCGCAGCCGAGCGGAAGCATCTCGGGACGTGTCACGAAGAACGGCACGCCGGTATTCGGTGCCCACGTCGTCGCCTTCGATCCCGTGACGCACGCGCTGGTCGGCAGCTTCACGCTCGATGCACAGGGGAGGTTCGCGATCAGCTCGCTGCCGCCGGGCCCTCGCGTTCTTCGCGTGGAGCCGCTCGACGACGCGGAGATCGACAGCTTCTTCGACCCGTCGCGAAACGTGGACATCGATTTCCGGGTCGCGTTCGTGGATCGAATCGTCGTCGTGCCGCGCGGCGGCGACAGCGGTGAGGTCACGATCGAGGTGGTGCCGAAGTGATGGCGACGACCGCACGAGAACTGGCACGACACCGCGAGACGCACGAATCATTGCGCGTGATCGCGTGCGTCGCGATCGCGTTGCTGGCGACGACCGCTCGCGAGGCGGCCGCCCAGTCGGCGGCACTCGGCTCGGGACGGATTGAGATGTCAGCCGGCGCGGCGTGGCTCAGCAGCCAGGCGTTCGGCTCTGCCGACGCCAACGAGACGACGTCGGCAAATGCGCCGTTCAGGCTGTTCAGTACGTCGAGCGAGCTGGGCAGCGCGGCCGGGCTCGACGCGCGCGTCGGCGTACGTCTCGCGGGCACGCTCGTCGTCGAAGCGGACGCGTCATACGCACGGCCGGAGCTGCGCATCACGACCAGCAGCGACGCGGAGAGCGCAACCGGCCTGACCGCCGCCGAGCGGCTTCAGCAATACATGATCGGCGGCGGCGCAACCTGGTACGTGCCAACGGCGAGCCGCGTCGCCCCGTTCGTGGCTGGCGGTGCAGGTTACCTGCGGCAGCTTCACGATCGCGCGCTCCTCGTGCAGACCGGCCGGTACTATCGGTTTGGCGGCGGCGTCGTGTATCTGCTCTCGTCACAATCCACCGGAACGCTGAAAGCGACCGGCATCCGAGTCGATCTGCGCGCGACGACTTTCAAGGACGGCGTCGCCCTCGACGGCGATACGCACGTCGCGGCCGCCGTCGCTGGATCGTTCCTCGTTCGCTTCTGACATCCGACCAGGTGCCGAATTAGCGGCGCGCGACGCGCGTCACGGACGATGTGCACCACGCCGACGAGCGCGACGAACACCGATTCACAAGAACGTGATGGAGAAACGCCGCGCCGTGGCGTATGGTGTTGGCTTGCGCGGGGCGTCCACTCTGGGTGCGTAAAGCCTTGCCGACCAAGGAGGTCGTATGAACATTCTGGAAGCAGTTCTCGGAGCGCAGGGCGGAGGCGCTGCCGCGCAACTCGGCCAGCAATTCGGCCTCAACGACAGTCAGGTCTCGTCCGCGCTCTCGGCACTCGTGCCCGCGCTCGCGGCTGGATTCCAGCAGAACATGTCGAATCCCCAGGGACTGGAAGGCATGCTCTCGGCGCTTGGCGGCGGCCAGCATCAACGTTACGTCGACGATGCCGCCACGCTGGCGCACCCTGACACGGTGACGGACGGCAACGGAATCCTCGGCCACGTCTTCGGAAGCAAAGACGTCAGCCGTCAGGTTGCGGACCAGGCGGCAACGCAGACCGGGATCGGCGCAGATGTTCTCAAAGGCATGCTTCCCGTCGTTGCCGCGATGATGATGGGCACCATGAGCAAGCACGTCGCATCCACGGGCGCGTCGCAGGCAGGCGCCGCTCCGGCGGGAGACTCGCTGATCGGCATGCTGACGCCGATGCTCGATTCGAACCGCGACGGCTCGATGGTCGACGATGTGATCGGCATCCTCGGCCGCTTTGCCCGGCGCTGAAGGGCGGGAAGGGCAGGAAGGGCATCCGCCTCTCCTGCGGCGCCCGACCCTCTTACGGCGTCACACCGAAAGAGAAAACTGTTCGCGACTGGTAGCGTTCACCCGGCCGCAGGATTGTCGACGGAAAATTCGCGTGGTTCGGCGAATCAGGGAAGTGCTGTGTCTCCAGGCACAACGACGTCCGGCGTGCGTACACGTGTCCGCGTTTCCCGACGGCGCTCCCGTCAAGGTTGTTGCCCGAATAGAATTGCAGTCCTGGCTCGGTGGTCGCGACGTCCAGCGTCCGGCCGCTCGCCGGATCGATCAGCCGCGCCGCGTGGTGCGGACGATCAGTCGCGGCTCCCGCGCTCCATCCATTCAGGACGAAGTTGTGGTCGTAGCCCTTGCCGCGGCGAATCTGTTCGTCGTCCGCGTCGATCCGCGAGCCGATCGGCGCCGGCGTTCTGAAATCGAAGGGCGTGCCCGCGACCGGCGCGATCTCGCCGGTGGGAATCTGCGTGTCGTCGGTCGGCGTGTAGCGGTCCGCGTCAATCGTCAGCCGGTGGTCCAGAATCGTGCCTTGCCCGTCGCCGGCGAGGTTGAAGTAGGTGTGGTTCGACAGGTTGATCGGGGTTGCCTTGTCGGTCGTCGCGGCGTAGTCGACGATCAGTTCGTCGTGCGAGGTCAGTGTGTAGGTGACGCTGACGTTCAGCGCACCGGGATAGCCTTCCTCTCCGTCGACGCTGACATAGGTGAGCACGACGCCGACGTTGCCGTCACGGTCGAACGGCGTCGCCGTCCATACCACCTTGTCGAAGCCGCGGCGGCCGCCGTGCAGATGATTCCTGGTGTTGTTCGCGGCCAGCTCATAGAGGTGGCCGTCGAGCGTGAAGCGTGCGTTCGCGATCCGGTTGGCGTAGCGGCCGACGACCGCGCCGAAATAGCGCGACCGCGTGAGGTAGAGGTCGAGGCTGTCGAAGCCGGTGACGATGTCGTCCAAGCGGCCGCGGCGATCCGGCGTCCGGATCGACGCGATCGCCGCACCATATGTGATGACGCGCACCTCGAGGCCGTGCGCGTTGGTCATCGTGAAGAGATCGACGCCCGTGCCGTCCGGCATCGTGCCGAACGACGATTGCGTGACGGTCATGGCAGCGACAAGAGCGGCGACCAACATGTCGAATCAGCTGGCGGCGTGCTCGGCCTCCGGCGGCGCGGATCCTACCACGTCAAACGCGTTAGAATGCGTTGCCTTTACCGGTAAAGTGTAGTAAGTGGTGGATTCCGCATGACGCGACACGTGTTCCTGGTCCATCTTCGCGACGATCCGGCAGCGATCGCGGCCTATCGTGCCCATCACCAGCGCGTCTGGCCGGAAGTGATCCGCAGCCTGCGCCGCGCCGGCGTGCGCGAGATGGACATTCGCCTGCTCGGCCGCACCGCCGTGATGATTGTCGGCGTCGCCGACGGCGTCGACGTGCGGGATGTCTTTCTCGCGCACCGTGCGTCGAGCGCGCGGGTCGCGGAGTGGGAGCAGCTGATGCAGTCGTTGCAGGAGCCGTCGCCCGAGGCCGCGCCCGGCGAATGGTGGGCGCGGATGGAGCCGGTCTTCCGTCTGCCGACGAAGGAGCCGGCGGTGGCTGGCTGATCGCGCCTGTGGTCGAGCCGCGGTGGATCGAACACCGCAGCCCGACACGGATTCCGGTACCCTGACTGAATGGAACGAGCAATCGTTGTCGAGACCGGCGCTGGACGCCCGCGCGTCGTCGCGACGCGCCGCCTCCTCGACGAGACCGCTGTCCTGGTCGGGCTGGTGCTGGTCCTCGGATTGTTCGGCGCGCTGATCGGCCCGCAGTTCTTTCGCGCAGCCAACCTCGAGCTGATCGCGCGGCAGACCGTGATCGTCTGCGTCGCGGCGCTGGGCATGACCATGGTGATCGTGTCCGGCGGCATCGACCTCTCGGTTGGATCGGTCGTGGCGCTCAGCACGGTGGTCACCGCGGCGCTGCTTCAGCACCACGCCCCGACGCTGTCGGCCGCCGGCGCGATCGCGGCCGGCGCGGCCTGCGGCTTCGTCAACGGGGTGCTGATCACGCAACTGCGCGTCGTGCCGTTCATCGTGACGCTCGGCACGATGCTGCTCGTCCGCGGCGCCGCGAAGGGACTCGCCGACGAACGGCGTATCGAAGCCCCGGTGACCTGGCTGAACACGCTGCTGCGGACGGTCCGCGACGGCAGCGGCGTGCTGCTGCCCACCGGGATCTGGATCACCGTCCTGCTCGCGATCGTCGTCGCGCTGACGCTGCGCTACACGCGCTTCGGACGGCATCTCTTCGCGGTCGGGTCGAGCGAGCGCACGGCGCGGCTCTGCGGTGTCCGCATCAGCCGCACGAAGATCGCCGTCTACACCATTGCCGGCAGCTTCGCGGCGCTGGCCGGGATCATGGAGTTCTCGAAGCTGTCGGTCGGGGATCCGACGGTGTCCATCGGCCTCGAGCTCGACGTCATCGCGGCAGTGATCATCGGCGGAGGCAGCCTGTCGGGCGGGAAGGGCAGCGTGATCGGCACCATCGCCGGCGCCGCGATCATGGCGGTCATTCAGATCGGCTGCTCGCAGCAGGGATTGCCGAACTGGGTTCAGCAGATCGTCACCGGGTCGATCATCGTCGGCGCCGTGGCGCTGGATCGGCTGCGGACGTGACGATCC
>DATFXR010000817.1:0-3179 GCA_035315685.1 Vicinamibacterales bacterium
TCGGCAGCCAGGGCACGGACTTCCGGACGCACTCGCTGTTCTACAACGACAACTGGCGCATCAACGGCCGCCTCACCGCGAACCTCGGCCTCCGCTACGATCGCAACCACGGCGCCGACAGCGCGGGACGCGTGGTCGCGCAGGACAGCGCGTTCAGCCCGCGCGCCGGCATCGTCTGGGATCCGACCGGTGATCAGAAATGGTCCGTGACCGGCAGCTTCGCGAAGTATGTCGCGGCGATCTCGAACAGCATCGCCGACTCGTCGTCGCCGGCAGGCAATCCGCAGAGCCTGCAGTTCGTATATCGGGGCCCGGCGATCAACGCGAACCCGAACGGACCGCTGCTCTCGAGTCCTGACGCGCTCGTCACGCTCTTCAGCTGGTTCAACGCCAATGGCGGCGCGAACCTGCCGTTGAACGGCGCGCCGACGATTCCCGGCGTGACGCCGCAGATTCAGGGCTCGCTCGACTCGCCGAACAACCTGGAGTACGCCGTCGGCGTGAACCGATCGTTCGGCGCCAGGGCAGCGCTGCGCGCCGACTACGTCTTCCGCAACTTCCGCGACTTCTACGTCTCGGTATTGGACATGAGCACCGGCCGCACCACCGATCAGCTGGGCAAGCAGTACGACCTCGGGCTCGTGCAGAACTCGAACGATCTGACCAGGCGCTACTCGGGCCTGACGACGCAGGCGACCTACCGCTTCGGGACGCGCGCCGACATCGGCGGCACTTACACACTGTCGCGCGCCTGGGGCAACGTGGAAGGCGAGAACGTCGGCAGCGGACCGATCACGTCGACGGCGTTCCAGTATCCGGAATACAAGCAGGCGGCGTGGAACTATCCGATCGGGGATCTGTCGATCGATCAGCGCCACCGCGCCCGGCTGTGGGTGAACTACAACCTGCCGTGGGTGAACGGTCTCGGGGTGAGCGCGCTGCAGACGCTGACGAGTGGCGTTCCCTACGGCGCGCTCGGCCCAATCGCGACGCAGCCCTACGTCACCAATCCCGGGTATCTGACCCCGCCACCGGCCACTGGCGGCGCTGCGGTGACCTATTACTTCACGGCGCGCGACGCGTTCCATACCGAGGGTGAGCGCCGCACGGATCTCGCCGTCAACTACACGTTCAAGGTCCCCTCGGCGCGCAACACGCAGCTGTTCGCGCAGATGCAGGTGGTCAACCTGTTCAACCAGTTCCAGCTGTGCGGCTGCGGCGGGACGGTGTTCCAGAACGGCGGCCCGATTACGCAGACGCGTATCGATCAAAGCGTGCTGACGGCGTCGACCAATGCGAACCAGTTCACGGCGTTCAATCCGTTCACGACGACGCCAGTGCAGGGGACGAACTGGGCGCTCGGTCCGAGCTTCGGAACGGCACTGAATCGATTCGCCTACACCACGCCGCGCGAGCTTCGCGTGTCGTTCGGCGTGCGCTTCTGAGGGGAGTGTAGGACCGATAGGCCCATGGGCTGGGTGGGGTGGGACCGATCAGACCTTCCCAACCCACCCGGGGCCCATCGGTCTCACACCCCGGTGGGTCGGGTCAGAGGCGTTTTTCCAGCCGCAACTCGTCCCGGACCGGAATGCCAGCGAAGCCCGGCACGGGTTTCGACGTGTGCGCGCTGACGCTGTTCGGCACCAGATCGGTGAGGCTGTACCCGCGCCGCTGATAGAAATACAGCGACGGCAGATTGTCGTTCGTCGTCGAGACGACGAGGCGCCGCAGCGCGAGGCGCCGCGCGAGCAGCTCGGCTTCGGCGAGCAGATAGCTGCCGACGCCCGATCGCTGCCACATCGGGTCGGTCGCGAGCGCGACGATGTGCAGCGCGTCGCCCATGAGGCGATACGCGAGCGCGCCCGAGGGTGCCTCGCTCATCACCGCGACGAGCGCCGGCATCTGGTCGATGTCCACGACCTCACCGAACGCGACGATCTTGGTGCGTCGGAAATCGCGCTCGAACAGCTGCCGCGCCGCGGCGCGATCCGCGTCGGTGGCCTCACGGACCAGCACCGGGGGCAGGTTGATCCGCGGCCGGCATCCGCAGACCAGCTGCAGGTAGGCCTCCGCCCAATCGACGAACCGGCCGCACCGCGCGCATCGCAGCACCGCCGGCTTCGCGCCGAATTGATCGGATTCGTGCGCCATCCCACTCACCTCGCCGCCGCCATCGGCGGCTCCACGCCGCGACGCATCACCCACCAGATCACGACGGCAAGCGCCACTGCCACGGCGACGAATGTGATCGCGAAGAGCCACAGGGTCGTGTAGAGAATCGACTGTGTGTCCATGCGGGCTTCGATTGACAGCGGTGCACCGCGGAGGCGATCGGCCAGCGGTTGCTCCCACGTCAGGATGTTGCCGCGGCTCTCGACGCCGTGCGTGTTGTGGTAGCGAATCCTGCTCGGCAGATGCAGGCGGAACGCCACCAGCTCGCGGCCGTTCCAGCCGCCACTGCCGGGGTCTCTGCCGGCGGACGCGCCGATCGTCTGCAGATAGGTGTACTGGTTCCCTTGCTGGTCGAAGCGGTACGTGGACCACGCAAACGGCGGAACTCCGCCCAGCCGGCGGACGTCGTCGACGTCGAGGCGGACGCTGACGAACCGGCGGTTGCTGCGCCGGAACGGGCTGATGCGGATCACGTGGGTGTCGGGTGTCGAGTAGTAGGTGCGTAGCGCATTCGTGTCGACGCGAGCCGCCGGGCTGGCGTCGAGCGACGTGCCGCGCAGCGCGTTGAGCGCGGCGATCGAGCTGTTGACGTAAATCGTCGCCGTCCCGTCGAGTGCGAGATAGACGTCCTCCTCGTATTCGTACTGCCGGAACAGGCTCGTATTGCTGCACGCGGCCATGTGCACGCACAGCGCGCACAGACCGCCGAGACCAATAGTTCGCATCAACCGGGCAACGTTCGAGCTGCGTCGATCGATACGAGCCGGAATTTTCTTTGCGGCCGGTGCCGCCTTTGCGTTTCCGCCATGCGTGCGAAGCCGCATCACGCCGATGATATAGTAAAAATTTGTGCTCTATTTGATCGACGGCAGCTCGCAGATGTACCGCGCGTATCATGCGCCGGTGCGGACCGCGGACGGCGGACTGCTGCGCAACGCGCAGGGGACGCCGACCAACGCCGTCTACATCTTCGTCACGATGCTCCGCAAGCTGCTCACCGAGCATCG
>DATFXR010000818.1:0-8805 GCA_035315685.1 Vicinamibacterales bacterium
TCCAAACCTTGTGCGGCTCATGAGCAAGTTCCTGAAGCTGGAGGGATTTGCGCCGGTGCCTGCCGCGAACGGCAAGGAAGCGCTGACCTACCTGCGCGGCGGCGGCGATGCCAGCGTCATCCTGCTCGATCTTCGGATGCCGGTGATGGACGGGTGGACCTTCCGGCGCGAACAGCGCGGCGATCCGGGGATCGCCGGCATTCCGATTGTGATTCTTTCGGGCGTCGAAACCGATCACGTCAACGAACTCGACGCGGCGGCCGCCTTCCACAAGCCGGTCAGCTTTCCGGAGATTGTCGGCGTGGTCCGCCGGCTCTGCGAAGAGCCGCGTCATCAGGCATAACGCCGCGCCAGATCCAGATCAGCGCGCTGGAAACGCGCGCTGCATGAGCGCGCTCACGCGCGTGGCAAGCTCTCCGACCTGACCGTTGCCGGCTGATGCGGCGAGCGGCGAATTGATCGCGCCGAAGACAATCGTCGTCATCCAGGCGGGCGGTTCGGACGGGTCGAGCAGGCCGTCTGCCTGCCACTGGGCGATCAGCGGATCGAGCGCTGAGGTCGGCTCGACCGTTTCGTCGAGGGGCTCAGGCCAGCGTTCGCACATCGCCAGCTGGCAGAGCACAGCTGGCGAGCCGGCATCGTGCCTGGCGTTCATCTCGGCGAGCTCGCGTATGACGGCGGTCAACTCGTCGGCGCGTCCGCCCGCGCGGTCGCGAACGGCGTCGCGCGCCGCGACGGCGCGCGCCTGGAGCTCACGCACGCCGTAGGCGAGCGCTGCGCGCAGCAGCTGCAGCCGCGATTCGTAGTGGCGATACAGGGTACCCTTGCCGATGCCCACGGCAACGGTGACGTCCTCGATACGCATGAGCTGACCGCGGTCGCCGAAAATCTTCAACGCCGCCTTCAGGATTTCCTCGTCGCGTACACCCTGCACCTGTTCCGCGAAGTGGTGTGTGCTCATTTGAGTTGAATTATGACCACTGAGTCAGTTTATGAACACGACTTCTCTTTCAGGGCAGTGTATTCCACGCGGGGCGGTTTAGGCGAGCCGGAGCGGCTAGGCGAGCAGGCGGTCGAACAGCCGAGCGATGAAGCGCCGGTGTGCCGGCGCGGGAGGCCGTTGTGGCGGCTTCACCAGCTTCGCGATCGAGATCGCCATCAGCAGATCGGCGACGTTGCGCGGCGTCGCGACGTCCGAGCCCGGCGTCGCGAGCGCGCGGGCGCGCCGCTCGATCACCGACAGTGAACGCGCCGCGCCGCCGTACGGGCACGGGGTCGTGCGCTGGCAACACGGCCACCCGATGCGCGGCTTTGCGGTGCCGTTGACCGCTGGCGGACGCGCCGCCAGCGACGCGATCTGCGCATCGACCGCTTCGAGCACCGTCCATCGCAGCGCGTCGCGCGCGCCGGCGATCGTCGCAGGAGGCGTCGCGAGTTTCGCGGCGAGCGCCTCGTCCAGCTGTTGCACGGCGCCGCCGAGCAGCTCCGACCGACTTGGAAATTGCAGGTAGGCGGTGCCCTTGGCGATGCCGCACGCGCAGGCGACATCGTCGATGCGGACGCCATGACACCCCTCGCGCAACAGGCTCGCGCCCGCTTCGCGCAGCAGCGCCAATCGCAGCGCCGCGCGCACCTGCTCTTTGTACCGTAGGCGTGGCCGAGCGGGTTTCATGCGTCGAGTGGCAGCTTAATTCTGACCTCCACTCACGGGTCCGCAAGGAAAAAATTAGCGAAAGATCTCTTGTGCGCGCACCTCAATCCGGATTTCCGGATTGCGGAGAGAGCGATGCGACTCACACACTGTGAGGCTGGCGACGTGAAGGAGTGTCAGCAGGATCGTCTACAGGTTCCAGCCGTGCGGGCCAGTCCAACCGTCGGTGGCGAGTGACTTTTCGAGCTCGCGCTGGCGCGCTTCGAGCACGCGCTCGTTGTCGAACGTCTCGACGCGCTCGCCGCCGTCGGTGTCGACGAAACGGAGCTCGAACGCGCCAGGCTTCACCTGGCGCGATTCGTAACGGACGAATTCATTGCCACGCTTGAACCACCAGAACACACCCTAGGTATCGGCAGGCGGGCCTCGTTCTCCAGTAAGGCCGGTCCGTCGGCGGGAGAGCTCTCGGGCGAATCGCGGGCCGACCGCGGACCTCGCGTCTTGCGACGAACGCTGATAGGCTCCGGCTCGTGACAGGCCGCCGCGTTGGGGCGATCGTCGTGCTCCTCGTCGCGATAGTAGCCATGGCGGGCTGGTGGAGCCGCTCCGGCGGCACTCGCCACCCCCGCGTTTTTCTGATCGGCATCGACGGTGTGGATCCGGCGATACTCGACCGGCTCATCGCCGCCGGGCGGCTTCCGACTTTTGCACGCCTTCGCCAGGAGGGCGCGTACGGTCGCCTGCGCTCGCGCGAGCCCATGCTGTCGCCGATTGTCTGGACGACCATCGCAACCGGCAGGAAAGCGCAGGACCACGGCGTGCTGGATTTCGTCGAGGCCGCGCCGGACGGCCACGCGATTCCGATTTCCAGCAGTCGACGGAAGGTTCCCGCGCTGTGGAACATCGCCACGCAATTCGGCCTGCCGACCGGCTTCATTGGATGGTACGCGTCGTTTCCCGCCGAACGCGTGAACGGGTTCGAGGTATCGGACCGCCTTGCCTTTCATCAGGTGAGCAGCGCTCCGGCGACCGAGGGCGCGACGTTTCCGCCCGGCCTCGTACAGTCGCTTCGTGATCGCTTTGCCGACCCAAGTCCGGACGCGGGAGAAGTACGGCGTCGGTTTCTGCCTCGACCCGACACGCCGGTCACGCCCGACGGAGAACACCGTCTCGCGCAGCTCGCTCGCATCGTCGCGACGACCGAATACTACCGGGCCGCTGCGGGGTGGCTGCAGCCGCAGTTCCGGCCGTCGCTGCTCGCCGTGTACTTCGAGGCGATCGACGCGTGCGAACACTTGTTCATGGAAGACGCGGCGCCGAGGCGTCAGGGCATCAGCGACGCTGATTACCACGCCTTCTCGCAGGTCGTCGATCGCTGCTACGAATACCAGGACGATGTCCTCGCAGACCTGATGCGCCTCGCCGGCGACGACACGCTCACGATCATCTGTTCCGATCACGGCTTCAAGAGCGGCGACCGCCGGCCCGATACGCCCGGGCGCGCTGACGAAGGGCTCGCGCCGCTGTGGCACCAGCCGTACGGTGTGCTCCTGATGCACGGAAAGTCGGTGAGCCCTGGAGCCGCTGTTGGCGATGCAACGATTCTCGACATCGCTCCGACGGTGCTGCGCGCGCTCGGCGTGCCGCTCGCGCGAGATCTTCCTGGCCAGCCCGTTCAGGCCGCGTTTGGCGACCAGCCGGCCCGAGTGCCGCCTCGCGTGGCGAGCTACGAGTTCGTCGCGGTCCCGTCGGCACGAACGGCCGCGGACTCGTCGCAGCGCCTCGCGGACCTGCGCGCGCTCGGTTACGTGGTTGGATCCGGCCCATCGGGTGGCAGGACCCGCGATGGGAGATTCCCAGCGTCGTTCCTCAACGAAGGCATCGCGCTGTCGGTCGACGGCGAGGATCGCGACGCGCTGCGCGCGTTTGCGATCGCCGCCGAGCTCGACGCTGGCAACGTCAACGCCCGGGCCTTCGCGGCGCGACTCCGGCTGGAGCGATTCGAGTTCGACGAAGCAGCTCGACTGCTGGACGAGGCGGTTGCGCTCGATCCGCGGAGCGCCTATGTCAGGCTGCTGCGATCGAACATGGCCGTGGCCTCCCGGCAGTGGGACGTGGCCGAGCATGAGCTCGCGGCGGCAGCAGCGCTCGATTCGCATCTGCCAATGCTCTACGTCCAGCGCGCGCGGCTGCTGAACGCGCGCGGCGATCCGCGCGGTGCGATTCAAGCCCTGATGACCGCCGAATCGCTCACGGATGCCGAACCGCTGCTCCTCGACATCCTCGTCCTGCGCGGCGATGCCCTCACGCAGACTGGACAGCTCAGCGAGGCGGCTGAGATGATCCGGCGAGCGGCCGCGTTAACCACGACCGAGCAACTTGCTGCGGCGCGGGCATCAGTGGCGCTCCAGCGGAACGACACTGCGGCGGCGTTGACCGGCCTGCGAAAGGCAGTGGACGCCAACCCTCGTTCCGCGCGGTTGTGGATGATGGTCGGCGCCGCCAACGGTCGTGCTGGCGAGTACGACAAGGCGATCGATGCCTACGAGCGGTCGATCGCGATCGAGCCGACCGCGCTTGCCTGCAAGACATTAGCTGCACTCGTCTTCGAGATTCGTCGCGATCGCGCGCGGGCGCTCGCGCTCTGGGAGCGGTCGCTGACGCTCGACCGGCACCAGCCCGATGTCCGGCAATTCCTGGAGCGCTACGGAACCGAGCCCTCCGCCCGTTGACGCGATTCTTACGCCAGCGAATCCTTCTCGTATCTCCTTTCGGGTTATTGACTGTGAACTCTGCGCCGTCTAGAGTTCGCGCCGCTGACGTCAGCGGCGCGTCCGTGCCGCGCGACGGAATGCTGTCAGTCAGTTTGTGGCTTGGCGGGGAGGTGCTCGATGTCGACGAAGTCACTGAGTGCGCATCTCGCGCTCGCGTGCGCGATTGCCTGCGCGATCGGCTTGCTCGGATCCGATCTGCGCCGCACATCGCTACGTCGCATCGTCATCGACAGCCGCGTGGAACCGGACGGGGATAGCGGTTCGCGGACGATCCTGGAGCGGATGTTGGAGCGCCGCGAGGCGACGACGCGCGGCGCGCAACTGGCGAACGAGCCGACGCGATCGGGCGAGGACGCCAAAGCCGACGCCGGCGAGCAGGACGCGTTCGATCAGTGGTTCTACGGCCAGCGCCAGTACCCCGGCACGACGCTGCCGGTCGATGCGGTCGGCAAGGCGCACCGTCATGCTTCGGATCAAAACCAGGACGAGCGCGACGACACCAAGGGTCCGCCGTTCAAGGCGCTCGGTCCCTCGACGATTCCCGACGGTCAGACCGACGCGACGGCCGGCCGGGTGTCGCCGGTCAGCGGCCGCGTGAACGCGATTGCCACCGATCCGAGCAATCCCAACATCGTCTACGCCGCCGGCGCGCAGGGCGGCGTCTGGAAGACGACGAACGCCCGCAGCGCCGAGCCGCACTGGCAGCCGCTCACCGATCAGCAGGCTTCGCTGGCAGTCGGCGCGATTGCCGTCGATCCGGTCGATCCCGACATCGTCTATGTGGGCACCGGCGAGGCCAACCGCGCGTGCGACTCGTACTACGGCCAGGGCATCCTTCGCTCGAGCGATGGCGGAAAACACTGGACGCTGCTCGGCGGCGGCGGCAACCCGTTCAACAATCCGGGTCCGTTCGTCGGCAAGACGGTGGCCAGGATTCTGATCGATCCGGCGACGGCAGGGTCGACCAGCTCGACGACAATCTGGGCCGCGACGACAATCGGCGTGTTCTCAGGAGGCACGATTCCGACGTGCGAGTCGCCGAGCGGCCCGAACGTTGGCCTGTGGCGCTCCACCGACAGCGGAGAGACCTGGCAGCTGCAGAACGTTCCCGCCGGCCAGGCCGGCCTGTTCTCGGTCCAGGACGCGGCGATCGATCCGACCGACGGCACCATCGTCTACGCGGCGGTACGCAGCACCGGCGTGTTCAAGTCGGTGAACGCGAAGGCCGCGGCCGCGACCTTCACGCGGATGGCGACCGGTTTCCCGACCGGATCGAACGTCACGCCGGTCCGCCGCATCAACGTCGGTCTCGGCGGCGCAGTGGCGCGGAACACGATCTACGCGGCGGTCGAAAACGGCAACAACGCCGACCAGTTGTTCGGCCTGTTCAAGTCGAGCAACGGCGGCGCCAGCTGGGCGAACATCGACGACGGCTTCAACGGATCGGCGAGCTTCGCCAACGTATCGGTCGTCATCGGCGGAAACACGCTGACGCTTGGTCTGGTCACACGAATCAGCGGTCCCCCGTTCAAGACCGACGGCACGTGGGCCAACCGCCGGCTGCTGGTGACGTTGACCGGCGGCGCGGGCGCAGTGCTGTCGCGCACGGTGTTCAGAGTGCTCGACCCCGACCATCTGCTGCTGGCGAGCACGACCGGCTTCGCCGCAGCGACGACCGCGCAATACTCCGTTGGCAACTATCCCCCATACTGCAACGGACAGTGCTTCTACGACATGACGATCGCCGTCGATCCGGCGGACCCGGCCGGCGCGCGCATTTACGTCGGCGGCAACCCGCAGACCTTCTCGCCGAACGCCGCACCGAACCTGTCCGAGGCGCCGTGCGATCCCTTCACCCAGACCTGTCGGTCACACTCGAACTGGCGCAGCGACGACAGCGGCCACACGTGGGCGTCGATCTCGCAGGGCGACGGCGCGTCGGGCAGTCTGCACACCGACGATCACGCCTACGCCTTCGGTCCCGATGGCTCGGTGTACGACGGCAACGACGGCGGTATCTGGCGCTCGGCCAATCGCGGCGTGTCGTGGACGACGATGAACACCGACATCGCGATCACGCAGTTCCAGGGCGTGGCCGTCGACGCGAAGGGCAAGGTGATCCTCGGCGGGACGCAGGACAACGGCACGAATCTGCGCAACGCAAAGCTCGCCGATCCGCCGGTGTGGTTCCACGCCGACTTCGGCGACGGCGGGATGTCGGTGATCGATCAGGGTACGCCGTCGCGGATGTTCCACACCTATTTCAACCAGGCGTTCAACTTCATGGGGCCGTCGCGTTCGGACGTCGGCGGCTCCGGCGGACCGGGCAGCTGGCCGTTTGCCGGTGCGTACTTCGGATACGGGCCGCAGTACTACAACGGCATGGACCCGACCGAGCCGGTGTCGTTCTACGCGCCGCTCACGCACAACCCGGCGTTCGCGCCGAACGTGATCTACTTCGGATCGAATCGCGTCTACCGCTCGCCCGACCCGCAGCCGACGGTCGCCCAGACGCCGTCATGGACGGCGGTGAGCCCGCCGCTGACGAAAACGGCGGCGAGCTACATCAGTTGGATTGGCGTGCTGCCCCGGCTGGTCGCGGGTAAGGAAGTGCTCTACACCGGATCGAGGGACGGTCGAATCGCCGCCGCGTCCGATGTCACCGGCCTCGGCATTGCGACATGGGCATTCATCGACAAGGCGCCGCTGCCGAATCGGGCGGTGAGCCAGGTGCTGCCGTTCGCCTCTGACCCGACCGGCAACACGGTGTTTGCGACCTTCTCAGGCTTCAACGGCGCGACGCCCGCGACGCCGGGCCACGTGTTCGTGTCGACCAACGGTCTGGGCGCGGCGACCTGGACCGACATCTCCGGCGATCTGCCGGACGTGCCGGCAAACGCGATCGCCGTCGACCCGAAGACAGGGGCGATCTTCGTCGGCACCGACATCGGCGTCTTCGAGACCACCACCGGCGGCGCGCACTGGCGGCATTTGACGAAGGGGATGCCGAACATCGCGGTGTTCGGGCTGGTCATCGACAACAACGGTCGGCTGGTTGCGTCCACGCACGGCCGCGGGATGTTCGAGCGGCAGCGCAGCGGCAGCGACAAATAGAAAAGATAGAAAAGAACGGCCGATTCCCAGGCAGCTTCGCGCGTCAACGCTCGCGACGCCGATCGGACGCAGTCTCATCGCCGCTACGGTCGAACCCGCCATCAAGCTGGTCGACCCGTTCGGACGGCGGGATCGATCCGCGCGTGTGATCGCGATCTGGTTTGGTGCCGGAGGAGGGAATCGAACCCTCACGGGGCGTGAACCCCACGGGATTTTGAGTCCCGCGCGTCTGCCAGTTTCACCACTCCGGCCCGAGCGAGGTTTCAGTATAGCGGGAGTGGCACGGCTGCCTTCCAGGATCGACAGACTGCTCGATTCCGCGCACAAAACTGACTGTCGGTGAGCACCGTGCTGTTGGCCGGCTGGCAGTGCTGGCAGGCAGCCCCGACGGCAACGCGATTCCGACAACCGCCGCCACCTGCATCTCGCGCGACATTTCGCCCCGCAAATATTCGTTTTTGCCCGGTTATGCGTTAACCAGATGAGTGAGCGGCCTCATCTCGACGGTGATGACGGCCGCATCCTTGCAGCGCGGTGACAGCGGAGGTTGCAGATGAGGGGGGCCGGCGCGAACTGGTGGCTCGTCGGAATCACGATGGCGATCTGCCTCGCAACGGCAGACTTTAGTCGCGCGCAGTTGTTCCGTCCCTTCACTGATCACTCGCGAGCACTGCTCGAAGGCAACTGGCAATCGTGTCGCGAGAGCGACGGACAGTACGGCGAACGCGTCTACGACGGCAGGTGGGCGGGGCTCGCGCCGTTCGAGCTTCACATGGGGCCGTACCATGAGTTCGCGCTGTTCCACGGCATTCAGGACGATCATCGTGATCACGCATCGAGCGACAATCTGCTGAAGCCGTATTCCTTGGAGATACGCGCCAACAACGCGAAGCACTCCTGGGACGTGGACGGTCTGCACCTCGAGGTCGTTCTGGCGGGTGGATCGCGCGAGGACTGCGAGAGCTGGTTCGTCACCTTGAGGCGCGCGGACACGACCGCTTCGCACTGAAACAGCACAGGTCAAGCGACCGAAGTTTTTCCGTACAACCCGACGGGGCTGAACGACTTACGGCACAGCGTGACCCATCGGATCACCGGCGCAAGAGGTTCGGAAACGCTCGATTTCCGGCCTGTTCTCATTGAACCGCCCCACTGAAGTGGGCTATACTTGAAAGGCTGCTAGTACCACTTACACGCCTTCCAAAGAGCGCTTCATTCAGGGGGAACCGTGACATTTGAAGTCGGCGACAAGGTCATTTACCCGAA
>DATFXR010000819.1:0-3418 GCA_035315685.1 Vicinamibacterales bacterium
GCATAGAACGGCATATCGGTGACGACGCCGTCGATCGGGCTGGCGATCCGCGTGTAGCCCAATTGCGCTTCCGCGGACTGGAACCGTCCCCGTGCCGCGTCACGCTGCGCGGCTGCCGCCTTGAGCTCCTGATCGCGCGCAAAGCCCTGCAGATCCTCGAGCCGCTTGCGCGCGGTCTCGTACTGCGAGCGCGCCTGGCTCAGCGTCGCGCGTGCGTCGTTGACCTCCTTCTCGGCGATCGCGCCTTCCTGCAGCAATCGCTGACGGTTGTCGTAGACCGCCTGCTGCGCGTCGAGCGCATCCTTGGCGGCGCGCGCATCGAGCTCCGCTTTCTGGACCTCCTGTGGCACGGTCGCCTTGGCCGCGGTCTCGAAGTTGGCCTGCGCCTGATCGTAGGTCGCACGACTCTCCGCGGTCGCTCCCGCGAGATCGCCGTTCTCGAGCTCGATCAGCACCTGTCCTGCGCGGACGTGCGCGCCACGCTGCACGTACGCTTTCTTGATCGGCGCCGTCACCTTCGGAACGATCGCGGCCTGCTGGCGCGGATAGATCAGCCCCTGAGCGCGAATCGTCCGCTGAATCTGCGACAGCAGGACGGGCGCGACGTCCACGGTCACGACCGGCGTCGCCTCGGTGGCGCCCTTGCGGCCGCAGCTGACGAGCGACGCGCACATGGTGACGAGGACCGCGACCGAAAGCCGCCAGTCAGTTGCTCGTCGCATCGTCTTCACCATTTCCCGACGGTCCGGCTACAGCCGGACACGACGCCTGACATGATGGTCCGCTAAAGCCGGACACTACGGCTGATGGTCCAATCATCTAAAACGGTCCGGTCAACGTCTGCAGCTCCGCCAACGCAACCCGGTATCGCACCTGTGCATCGTCGATGGTGTTACGCGCCTGCACGAACGTGTTCTGTGCATCGACCACCTCCAGGGCGGTCGACTCCCCCGCCTGGTAGCGCAGCGCCGTCAACCGCAGGCTCTCGGCAGCGAGATCGGCAACGTGCTGCAGATTGTCGACCGCCGACCTGGCACCCACGGCCTCGTTGTACATCGAGTACAAATTGCTCATCAGCTGACGCTGCGTCTGCGTCAGCGTGACCCTGGCCAGACGCTCCCGGTTCTCGCTCTGGTGCAGCTTGCTGCGAAGACTGCCCCAGTCCCAGACCGGAACGCTCAAGTTGACCGTGAGGAAATACCCGAGGTTCGGCAACACACCGAACTCGGGCTGCGCAGCCACCTCGCTGTGCAGCGCGAACTCGTTCGCCTCGATGCCGTAGACCGCATCGACCGCGATCGAGGGCAGAAACGCGTTCTTCGCGGCCTGAACATCGTGACCCGCGGCACGCAGCGCCTCGTCGGCGGCGCGAACGTCGGGATTGCTGCGCCCGGCCATCGTTCGAACGTCCGCGAACGGCGGCAAGACCGGCGCCGCCACGAGATCGTCCACGACAGTGAAGTTCTCGTCGAAGGTCGGCGACAGCAGCACGGCGAGCCCCAGACGGGCATTTTCCATCGCGACCTGCGCATCGCGAAATGCCTGCTGCTGCTGCTGGTACTGAATCTCGGCCTTGACGACGTCGCTGCGCGCCACCTGCCCGAGCCGCTGCTGCTGCTGAGTCTGATCGAAGAATCTGCCTGCCTGCTGTGCCGCCGTCTGGGTCGTCGCGTAGCGCCGCTGCGCCACCACCAGCGCGTAGTAGCTGCGCGTGACGGTCACCAGTAGGCCGCGCTGCGCGACCTCGAGCTTCGCCTGAGTCGCAGCCTCGACGGCTCGCGCCTTGAGCAGCGGCGTCCGCATGAGGACGTTCGCCGACAGATCCTGACGAGCGACCGCCCAGGCGCGATACATCTTCACGCCGTCGAGCGACACGAAACGGCCGTTCGGGTTGACGCCGTTCGGCGAGTTGCCGAGATACTGCGTCGTGAAGCTGATGGCGGGCAGCAGCGTCGAGCGGGCCTGCACCCGATCCTCGCGCGCACTCTCCGCATCGGCAAACGCAGACTGAAACTGCAGGTCGTTCTGCTTCGCCCGGTCGAGCGCATCCTGCAGTGTAATCGTCGCCGGCGGCGCCGCCGGCGCCTCGGGCTGCGCGAGCACCAGCGGCGGACTGGACGGCGGCGGTTGCTGCTGAGACCACGCCGGCGTCGAGTGCAGCAGGACCGTCGAGAGGGACGCGATCACGGCATGCGGTGTCGCCCTCATTTACCGACGACCAGAACCTTGAACGTGTTCGGCAGGAAGGTGGCTCGTCCGCCGCTGGCGGACGGCGCCGTCTTGGCAGTCGGCAGATAGACCTTGTGGGTCTTCTCGTCCACGGCGATCGTCCGCGCGCCGCGCTCGGTCGCGATGTTTTCGAGAACGTCCCACTTGCCACCGGACTGCTGCACGATCGTCAGCGTGCCGTCGCCGTTCGAGCTGAAGGCGTATCCCGTTCCCGGATCGAACGCCGCGCCGTCGGAGCCGGCGCCGATCGCCGGCGTGGCGACGACCTTGCCGGCGTCCGGATCCGAGATTGCCATCACGCGGTTCGAACAGACTGACATCAGCCTGCGGTTCTTCGTGTCGATCGCCAGACCTGACGGTCCGTCGCACGGGCTGAGCGAGTACTTCTTGTTGACGGTCCCCTTCGCGGCATCGATCTCGACGATCTCGTTCGTGTCCTCGATGTTCACGTAGACGTGGCCCTTGCCATCGGCCACCGAGAACTCCGGTTTGCCCGGCAGAGGAATCGTCGCGGCGGCGGCGCCGGTCTTCGCGTCGATCGCGGTCGCGCTCTTGGAGCGGCCGTTGAAGGCGAACACGCGGCCGGACGTGGCGTCGTAGCGGATGGAATCGGGATTCTCGCCGGTCGCGGCCGTTCCGGTGGTCTTGAGCGTCTTGAGGTCGAAGATCGTCACGTTGTTGCCGCGGCCGTTGCTGACGAAGCCCTTGTTCAGCTCCGGCGCGATCGCGATGCCATGCACGCCCGGCGTGTCAGGGATGTCACCGATTACCTTATTGGTATCGAGATCGATCACCGCTACGTGCGTCGCGTGAGAGACGTAGAGCCGGTGCGCGGCGCTGTCGACGGTGAGGTAGTCCCAGCCGCCTTCGCCGCCGACTTGAATCTCGCCGACGATGTGATAGCCGGTCGCGGCGGCCGACACCGCCGCAGCCGCTGCGAGGACCGCAACGGCTGAGAATGTGAATCGTCGCATGTCACCTCCGTGGAACGCCACAGTCGGGAACTATAGCGTTCGGAAGATGAAAAGACGATGAAAGAGGCTAGCTCTCCTTCTTCTTCTTCACCGCGCGCTTGCGCGTCGGCGCCTTGTGCGGCGCCGGCTCGTTGGTCGCCTGGAGCACGACGAGCCGGGTCGCAAAAACGCGGCGTCCGTGCTCGTCGAAGTCGATCACCGTGTGGTGTTCGTTG
>DATFXR010000820.1:0-4632 GCA_035315685.1 Vicinamibacterales bacterium
CGGATCCTCGGCGGCAAGACGAACTTCTGGGGCCGCGGCGCGCTGCGCTACGGACCGCTGCAGTTCAACGCGGCGAGCCGCGACGGATTCGACGTCGATTGGCCGATCTCCTACGACGAAGTGAAGCCGTACTACGACAAGGTGGACGTGCTGCTCGGGTGCTCGGGAACGACGGAAGGGCTCGAGCAGGTGCCCGACGGCGTCTTTCAACGGCCCTACAAGCTCAATTGCGTCGAGGTCGCCTTCAAGCGCGCGATCGCGAAGATGGGGCGGCACTACATCCCCGGCCGCGCCGGCGTCACGACCGACGGCGTGTTGAACAAATACCGCGCGAAGTGTGCCGGCCGCGGCCGCTGCGGGCGCGGCTGCGACATCAATGCGGCGTTTCACTCGCCGACCGCGCTCATTTATCCGGCGCGCGACACGGGGAACCTGACGATTCGACCCTATTCGATCGTGTCGGAAGTGCTCGTCGATGCCGCGACCAATGCTGCGACCGGCGTCCGTGTGATCGATGCGACCTCGCGCGAGGTGCTCGACTTCTCCGCGCGGGTCGTGGTACTCGGCGCCGGCACGCTCGACTCGACGCGCATCCTGCTGAACTCGCGATCGCGTGCGTATCCCGACGGCGTCGGCAACTCGTCGGGACTGCTCGGCTGCTATTTGAGCGAGCACATCATGGGGATCCGCGGCAGCGGATTCATCCCGGCGCGAATCGGCACCGAGTCGACGCTCGACGACGGGCGGCCGGTCGCGCCGTACATTCCGCGCTTCAGGAACGTGACCGATCGGCATCCCGACTTCATTCGCGGCTATCACTTCCAGGGTGGCGGCGGATGCGCAGAGTTTCCGAGCATGGCGGACGAGATTCCCGGGTACGGGAAGACATTCAAGTCGAACGTGCGCAAGTACTATCCGGCGATCATCAGCTTCGGCGGCTTCGGCGAGGTGCTGCCGCGTCGCGAGAATCGCGTCACGCTGGATCCCGACGTGAAGGACGCGTGGGGGATCCCGGTCCTGCGCTTCGACTACAGGTTCCGCGACAACGAGCTGAAGATGGCCCAGGACATGGCCGACTCGATCGAGGAGATGCTGCACGTCGCCCACGCAGAGGACATCAAGATCGAGCGCGAGCCGCTGCCGCCGGGCTGGTCCATCCACGAAATCGGCACGGCGCGCATGGGCCGCGATCCGAGGACATCTGTCACTGATCCATCGTGCCGGCTGCACGACGTGAAGAACGTGTATCTCGCCGACGCGGCGCCGTTCGTCTGCGGCGGCACGCAGAACACGACCTGGTCGATCCTCGCGATGGCGTGGCGGACGATGGACCTGCTCAGGGAGCGGATGCGCGCCGGTGAGGTGTAATGGATCGCCGGGTGTTCCTCGAATCGCTCCTCGCCGCCGCCGCGTGGGCGCCGCTCGGGCAGCCGGGTTCGCGCGCGTCGGCCGGTCGGAAAGCCGTGCTCGTCTCGATGCTGCCGCAGGACCTGCCCTACGCCGACCGCTTCGCGCTGGCGCGCAAGGCCGGGTTCGACGCCGTCGAAATGCAGACAGTCGCGGATGGCGATCACGCGCACGAGATCGCCGACGCATCGAAGCAGGCGGGATTGCCGATTCACTCGGTGATGAACGCCGACCACTGGCGGTTTCCCCTCTCGAGCGCTGATCGCTCCGTCGTCGATCGCAGCGTCACCGGGATGGAAACGTCCCTTCGCAACGCGGCCCTGTGGGGCGCCGGCACCGTGCTGCTGGTGCCGGCTGTCGTCGATCCGACGACGTCGTACCAGGATGCCTGGCGGCGGTCGCAACAGGTGATTCGAGAGCGGTTGCTGCCGCTGGCGACGGACCTGAAGGTGATCATCGCGGTCGAAGAAGTGTGGAACAAGTTCCTGCTCAGCCCGCTCGAGTTCGCGCGCTACGTCGACGAGCTCGACTCGGCGTGGGTGAAGGCCTACTTCGACGTCGGCAACGTCGTGTTCTACGGCTATCCGCAGGACTGGATTCGGGCGCTCGGTCCGCGGATCGCCAAAGTGCATCTCAAGGATTTCCAGCTCGATCGGCCGAATGGCCGCTTCGCCTGGAAGAACCTCGGCGAGGGCGACATCGACTGGCCCGCCGTGTGGCGCGCATTCGAAGATGTCGGCTACCGCGGTTTCTTCACGACCGAACTCTCATCCGGCGATGCGGCGTACCTGAAGGACCTCTCGAGTCGTGTCGACCGCTTCCTCGCGGGACAGAAGCCCTGACGCACGCGTGAATGGACGGCCGGATCCGTGCGCTCGCCGAGATACTCTGGCGCTACCATCACGTGAACCATCAAGTGTCGCGCGCCGATGCCATTCTGGTCCTGTGCAGCCACGACGCGATCGTGGCGGCGCGCGGAGCCGAGCTGTACCTGCAAGGCTGGGCGCCGCTCGTGATTTTCTCCGGAGGGCTCGGCTCGATCACGCGTCGCCTGTGGCAGGAGCCTGAAGCGGATCAGTTCGCGCGCATCGCGGCGAACATGGGCGTTCCGCGGGAAAGCATGCTGATCGAAAACCGGTCGACCAATACCGGTGAGAACGTGCTGTTCACGAAACAGCTGATCGCCGAGCACGGCCTCGCGCTTCAACGTTTCATCGTGGTGCAGAAGCCGTACATGGAGCGCCGCAGCTACGCCACGTTCAGGAAGGTGTGGCCGGAGAAAGAGGTGGTCGTGACGTCGCCGCAGCTTTCCATGGACGAGTATCTCGGCCGCTACTCACATGGCACGTTGTCTGCCGACGATGTGATCAGCATCATGGTCGGCGATCTGCAGCGAATCCGTCTCTATCCGGCCAAAGGCTTTCAGATTCACCAGGACATCCCTGACGAGGTGTGGTCCGCGTACGAGCGGCTCGTCGCGGCCGGCTACGACAAACACCTCGTCGAGGCGACGTAGTGCGCGAGCCTGAACGACGCCGGACCAGCGGCGCGAACGCAACCGCAGAGAACACAGAGCACGCAGAGAACTCGCGTCTTACACCAACGACTCCCGCGCTCTCTGCGATCTCTGCGGTTGCTGTCCCTCGTCATCGGGTGGGGCGGCGTGATCAGTCCTTCAATTCACGAATCCTGATGTTCCGAAACGCAACTGGTCCGTCGTGGTCCTGCAGGCCGATGTGCCCTCGCCGCGCACGGCCGTACGCGGGATACGGCTTGAACTTGCTCTCGCGCACGCGGCGCTCCCAATCGTCGCTCCAGAGCTCGTAGTCCACTACTTTCACGCCGTTCAGCCAGTGTTCGACGTGCGCGCCGCGCGCGATCACCCGCGCGTCGTTCCAGGATCCAATCGGCCTGGTGACATCACGCGCAGGCGGGTGGAGGTCGTAGTTGGCGCCGGCGAGCTGAACCGGCTTGAGCGGCTCCTTGTAGGCGTTGTCAATCAGCTGAAACTCCGGCGCGACATGCCACATCACCTCGTCTTCCTCGGTGACGCGGTAGAAGATGCCGCTGTTGCCGTTGGGCGGCAGCCTCCACTCGAGCGTCAGCTCGAAGTCGCCGAACTCGTCGACGGTGACGATGTCGGCGGCGCGGGCGACGCGGGTGAGCGCGCCGTCAACGACCTGCCAGCCGGCGGGCATCTGCGGCTGACGAAAACCGCGCCAGCCAGCGGTCGTACGGCCATCGAACAGCGGACGCCAATCCGTCGCCATGTCCGACCTCGTTTCGCCGGCAGCGAAGATCGCCGCGGCCACGACTCCGATCGCCAGGCGCGTGCGGGCGTCGGTCGAACGCGATCGCTGTGTGGGCATCGCCTTCAGTATGGCGTCAATCCGCGATCAGCGGCAGCGATACCGGCTGCCCGCCGCGTTCGGCCGACTGATCCGCAGCCAAGCAGGCCTCCATGGTTTTCTGCGCCTCGAACACGCTGATCGCGGTCTCGCGGTCCTCCAGCACGCATGTCACCAGGTCGTCAATCTCGGCCTGGAACGGATGGTGTGTCACGTCCACGGAATCCGGCATCACGCAGCGAATCCGGAGCGCCGTCGGCGGCCGCCCATCGTGAACCGGCTCGAGCGTGACGTCGGCGACAGGGTTGGCGGCGATGAGCGCAGCGAGGTCCACTGCGTCGCCGAGCCATTGCAGCACGTCCTGCCGCAGCGTCGCGCGATCGCCCATCAGCTCCACGAGAAAGGTGTATGGCAGCATGAAATCGGTGGAGCTCGTGACGTGTGCCAGTGCCGATCCTTCGAGTGTCATGTTCGCCACGATCGACGTCGGATATTCGTAGCCCTCCGTGAAGTGCGTATGAAACGCGCTGACCGCCGTCGGCTCCAGGCCACCGCACCAGCGCAGCGCGTCGACGGCATGGCAGCCGGCGGCGAGCAGATGGCTGCGGCCGCTCGCACGCGTCCGGGACCAGCTCCACCCGCTGTACCAGTCGGTCACGCGCGACAGATACTGCGTCCGCGCGAACCGGATGTCGCCGAGCCATCCCGACGTGCGCAGCCACCGGGCAAACCTCAGAAACGGGTTGAAGCGCAACTCGAACGACACGATCGTGCGGACGCCGGAGTGCCGCACGGCGTCGCGGATCCGTACCAGCTCGGCGACGTCGAGGCCGGTTGGCTTCTCGAGCAGCAGGTGCTTGCCGGCCCTGGCGGCTGC
>DATFXR010000821.1:0-14693 GCA_035315685.1 Vicinamibacterales bacterium
ACTTCCATCGCGAACAGCTGGGCGGCACCGTCGGCGGGCCGGTCGTGAAAGACAAGGCGTTCTATTTCTTCGCGCTCGAAGGCGTCCGCGAGAACCTGCAGCGAGCCAACCTGTCGGAACCGATCGGCACTCCGTGTCCGGTGAGCGCGCCGACGCTCGGCGCCAACGCGGCGCTGATCGCCACCAGCGGCGATTGCCAGCGGCTTGCGCTCCTCAATTTCTTCAAGACCACGCGCAACCAGGACGATGGACAGCCGGTGTTGCACGAGATCAACAACAACGCGTTGCTGGCGAAGGCCGACTGGAGTCTCTCGCCGCCGCACACGCTGTCGGCGTCGTACAACTTCGACTATTCGAAGAATCCGAACCAGACCTTCGACGTGCCGACCTACGGGACGTCCGCCAACGGTACCGAGGGGCCGTCGAAGATCAACGTGCTCAACGGCAACCTCTTCAGCACGCTCAGTACCACCAGGCTGAACGAGTTCCACATCACCTACTCGCGCGAGGATCGTCCGCGGTCGGCGACGCCGTCGAACATCCCGGCCGACACCGCGATGGGCGCGGATCCGGCGCTTCCGACATTCCGCTTCGGCAACCCCTTCTTTCTCGCACCGAACGTCGACGAAACCGTCAAGCGTTTTCAGATCAAGGACAACTACTCGATCATCTCCGGCCGGCACACGATGAAGACGGGCGGGGAATGGATCCACACCAACAACGCCCAGGTCTTCCGCGGCTTCTTCGAAGGGCGCTATATCTTCGACAGCGTGATCGGCTTCCTGCGCTACACGTCGCCGGCGGCGCCAGGCGGCTTCGGCCCGTTCACGGTCGGTTGTTCGAACGGCTCGTACGTCACCGCTCCAGCATCGTGTCCGGCAGGATCGACGACGACAGGAGGCCCGCTGCTGTTCTATCTGCAGTCGAGCAGCCCGGACGGTATCGCGCGCGACGCGGCAGGCGCGTCGGATATCAGCAACGAGGAGTTCGCGCTCTTCTTCCAGGACAAGTGGCAGGCGGGAGGCGGACTCACCATCGACCTCGGGCTCCGCTGGGACGGACAGAAGATGCCGGCGACGGTCGATCCGAAGACAACGGCGTTCGCGCCATTTCTCGGCGGGCTGGCCTTTCCGTCGGACGGCACGATTCCGAATCAGTGGAACCAGGTGCAGCCGCGCGGCGGCTTCGTGTGGGACGTGAATCGCAACGGCAAGTCGGTGGTCCGCGGCAGCGCCGGCATTTACTACGCCCGGCAGAACATGCTGAGCCAGGTCGGAACGGTGACCACCAACGGCATCCAGCAGAAGAGCGATTTTCGCAACACCAGCTTCACGTCGTTCGCGGACATGCCGGTGTGGCCCAACCTGCTCGCGCCCAGTCCGGTGGCGCCCGGCACCTTTCCGCCGTTCACCGGCGTGCGCGTCTTCGATCGCGAGTATCGCAACCCGCACGTCTACAGCTTCAACGGCGGCTACGAGCGCGAAGTGCGGCCGAGCGTGGTGGCCTACGTCGACGTGACCGTCGCGAAGGGCGTGGATCTGACGCGGTTCCTCAACTACAACGTGCACGGGACGGCCGCCGCTCCGGATCAGCCGCCGACGCGCGACACGACCACCTACATCGGCGCCAACCCGTACGAACCGGTCCTCGGCGACCTCTTCGTCACCAACAGCCTCGGTCACAGCCTGTATCGCGGCGCGACGTTCGGCCTGCGCAAGCGCTTCGCGCAGCACTATCAGTTCGAAGGGAACTACGTGCTGTCGAAGGACGAAGACGACGACTCGAACGAACGCGATCCGTTCACCGATCGGTCGTTCAACTTCTACAACCTGGACCTGGACTACGGGCCCTCGGACCGCGACATCCGTCACAAGGTCAACTTCTTCACCTACGCCGAGCTGCCGCGGAGCGTGTTGCTCAACGTCCGCATGCAGGGCCGCACGGCGCAGCCGATCACGACGTCTCCGCGCGTCCTGGGCGGACTCGATCGCGGCCGGAACTGGGATCGGAAGGACAACGCCTACTTCTCGCTCGACTGGCGCGTGCAGCGGCCGTTCCGGATTGGCCCGCAGGCCCAGGTGATCCCGAGCATCGAGATGTTCAACACGTTCAACAACGCCAACAACGTGAATCCGCTCACGACGCCGGCGCTGTTCAACTTCGACGGGTTCCTGCGGCAGGGCGTGGGCGATCCGCGCCAGGTGCAGCTCGCCGTGAAGGTGACCTTCTGACGCCGGCGGTCTAACCGCAGAGACCGCGGAGACCGCTGAGGAGAGCGCGCGACGCGGCCGGCGGAGCCGGCCGGCAGTGGACGAAAAGCCGCCGTCAAACACAAGCGTCGTGATTGTGCTGCTTGTGCTTGACGGCGGCTTTTCCGTCCACGTGCCCGCCTGGCGGGCGTCGCGCGCAAACGTCTTGCGTCACGCTGTCTTCGTGGCTTCGTGTCTTCGTGCCTTCGTGGCTTCCGGGGATCTCTGTCGACTCTGTCTCTCCGTGGTTAGACGATCACGGATCGCGTCCGGAGCACCGGACGCGCGAGCGTTGCGTCGCCTTCGACGCGAACGTGCGCATCGATCGCTGACGGCGTCAGGGCGTTGAAGAACAGACGCCACGCGGTCTCGTCCGTCATCGTCACCGTCGCTGCGGGTGTCGCAGGCGTACTCTCCTCGATGGTCCACGTTCCGCTGCGACGGCTCAGGCTCCACTCGCCTGACGCGGGACCGCTGATTCGAATCGCGATCGTCGCGCCTGCGGGCGCGGTGATGTCGCGGTAGGCGTGCGGCAGCGCATACATGGCGACGTGCAGGACCACGCCGAGCCACTGCGGATCGGAAAACCGGCCGGCGCCGATCGCGTCGCGGATCTGCGCGCCGTGATGCCAGACCTCGGTGAACTCGCGTCCGATATCCAGCCACTGCGTCGCCCCGGCGTCGCCGGCCCACGACACCGGAAAGAACGCGGGCGCGTCGAGATCCAGCGTCTCGATGAAGTCGGCCAGCTCGCCGCTCGCTCGCTCGTAGAGGTCCGTCAGAACGCGAGGGCTGAGCCGCCGTGCGGCATCCGTCCAGGTCGCGTTGAGCTCGTTGATGAAAGCGACGAAATCCTGGCCCGGCTGTGGCCCCGCGCCTGTCGATTGGTCGCGGTGCAGCGACAGCCGGCGTAGCGCCGTGTCCACGAGATGTGCGGCGACGTCGCGGACCCGCCACGAACCGGCGAGAATGGGCCGTTCCCAGTCGTCCGCGCCGGCGCCGCGCAGCACTCCGACGATCTCGCGACTGAGCGGACGGAACAAGTGACGGGTGTCGACGACGGGTGGCGGCATCGCGGCTCGGATACGAATCTACCCCGTGCCGGCCGCCACGGCCAGGGTGCGGGCTGAAAGCCCGCACCTACTGATGGTGCACCGCGCGTTTCAGACGAGGCCGCCCATCAGCGGATCGCTGATGCTGTCGTCGCCGTCCTCGAAATGTCCGGCGAGCTGGTAGAGGAACTGCGCGTCGCCGTTGATCGTCAACGCCAGGTCGTACCACCCGCTCGTGTGCAACAGCGACCAGTGCTTCGAATCGGTCTCGCCCGATTCCAGCACGAACTTCGTCGTCTTGCCGGTGTAGCGATCGAAGATGCGGACAGCGGCGACCTCGGTCGCGCGGTTGGAGATCGTCAAGGTGATCTCGTGGCCCTTGTCGTCGAAGCTCGTCAGGACCTCGAGGCTCGACGTTCTCTCACCGGCAACGCGTCCCTTGAATTCGCGGAAGAAGCCGTTCGGCCCGAAGACGGACAGATCGTACTGCCCGCCGGCCGCGACCCAGGAGTCGGTGAGCGACGACTGCGGCCCCGCGGTGAAGCTGCGCGGCGCGTCGGCGCTGTTCGCCGACCGGACCTGGAAGACGGCTGCGGCGCTGCCGGTGTTCTCGAACTTGATCCAGAACGTGCTGTCGGCCACCTGCACGAGGCCGCGCGCCTCGATCGCGTACGGCAGGGCGCGGGCCGCCTTTACGCCAGTCTCCTGCGGCGGCAGCGTGCCGTGCGCCGGAGGCACTGGCACATCGTCCGGGTGCCGGTCGAAATTCTGCGGCTTGAAGGCGTCCGTGTTCGGCAACACCACGCGCTTCGGGCCATTGGGACTCTTGAAATCGAACGCCGTCGTCAGATCGCCGGCGACCGCGCGCCGCCACGGCGTGATGTTGGTCTCGATCAAATCGGGGCGGCCGTGCGCGAAGCGCGCTTCGAGGAAGCGAATGAGTGACGTGTGATCGAACACCTGCGAGTTCACCCAGCCGCCGCGGCTCCACGGCGAGACGACGATCATCGGCACGCGGATCCCGAGTCCATAGGGACCGGCCGGGTGGCTCGGATCGCCGCCAAAAATCTCGTTCGTAATCGGCACGGTGGACTTGCCGGTTGCCGGCGTGGGCGGCGGCGTCGGCGGCACGAGGTGATCGAAGAAGCCGCCTTCTTCATCGTAGGTGACGAACAGCACCATCTTGCTCCACACCTCCCGGTTCGACGCCAGGATGTCGACGACCTGCGAGACGTACCACGAGCCGAAGTCGGGTTCCCAGTTCGGGTGCTCGCAATACGATTCGGGCGCGACGATCCACGACACCTGCGGCAGCCGGCCGCTCTCGACGTCCGCGCGGAAGATGTCCATCAGCCGATCGGGTTCGCGGTTCTGCGAGAGGATGTGGGTGCCGGTCTTCGCTTTGGCGGCGAGCGGCGAGCCGGGTGCTGCGCTCTGATACAGGTGGAAGTAGAGCAGCGAGTTGTCGCCGAAGTTGCCGATGTATGGATCGTCGGTGAAGCCCCACGATCCGGCCGCGTCGAGACCGATGCCGATGTCCTGGTAGATCTTCCACGAGATGCCGGCCCGCTCGAGCCGTTCGGGATAGGTGGACCAGTCGTAGCCCTTCTCAGCGTTCGTGATCTCAGGACCGCCGCCGGCGCCGTCGTTGCCGACCCAGCCGGTCCACATGTGATACCGATTGGGATCGGTCGGCCCCATCACCGAGCAGTGATAGTTGTCGCAGGTCGTGAACGCGTCGGCGAGCGCGTACTGATACGGCAGATCGTTTCGCGTGTGAAAGGTCATCGTGGTCACACCCTTGTTCGGCACCCAGCGATCGTAGCGTCCGCCGTTCCATGCCGCGTGCGTGTCGGTCCAGCCGTGCGGTGGATCGGGCAGGAACGTCTGACCGAGATCGGCGACGTCCGGACGGAACGGCAGCAGCGCGCCGGCGCCGTTCGGCTGATTCCACACCGGAGCGCCGTTGGGCAGCGTCACCGCGCGCGGATCCGCAAAGCCGCGCACGCCGCGCATCGTGCCGAAGTAATGATCGAACGATCGGTTCTCCTGCATCAGGAAGACGACGTGCTCGACGTCGTTGATCGACTTCGTCCGATCGTTGGCCGGAATCGCGAGCAGGCGGCTGAAATCCAGCGGTGCGGCTGCTGCCAGGGCCGGCGTTCCGAGCAGCTTCAGAAAGGTGCGGCGGTCGCTCGTGTTCATGTTGGCCCTTTCGAGAATGAACGCGTGACTGGTGGCGCCTTGCCGGAATGAGAAGGTAGGAGCGGATCGTGACGGTCCAGTAAAGACGCTGCGATCGCCGCGTCAATCCTCTGTGACGGCACGTAAACGTCGACCGGTCACGGCAGGTGATGCGCCGCGCATGCGGCAACGCGGACGGATGGTCGATCAGCGGACGATGCGTCGCGCCGCGCGCTCGAGCAGTTCGTCCTCGGCACGCCGCCAGTAGTCGGCGGCGCGCTCGCCGCGCCTGCCGACGGTGCGGAACAGCTCGTAGGCGCGATCGGCGATTTCAGTCGGTGTCGGAAACACCTCGGGCGGCGACTGGCGCGTGCGCGGCACTCGCGGCGTGCGCGGCGGCCGTCGTGAGGATCCGAAGAACGGCCCGTCGGTCATAACGTCCTCACTGGCCGACGATCGCGTCGTCGCCGAACTCCTCGTCTTCTTCGCGCTCGAGCTCGTCGTCGGTCGCCTCCGATTCGCCGTCCGGGCGCTGCTCGAGCAATGGCGCCAGCTCGTCGTCATGTTCGTGCGGCATGGGATCCTCCCGCGTTCGCCGATTAACGCATGGTGCGGTAACGGTCGTGCGACGCACACGGTCGGCCAGCTGCGCGTCACGTCGTGCGCGGCCGTGTGCTGATCGGCGCGGCGTCGTGCCGCGACGTTGTACGGACGTCGTTCTGCCGTGACACGGTTGTCATATCCAGGGAACAAGATGCGACACAACCCCTGAAGGAGTCCCCATGAGATTCCGACCGTCGAATGCCGTGATGGCGATTGCCGGCCTGACGCTGGTGTTGTCCGGATGCGGCGGTGCGTCGGATCCGGCGGCGGCGAGTGCCGTGAAGCTGCAGGGCGCCGGCGCCAGCTTTCCGGCTCCGCTCTACAACAAGTGGTTCAAAGCGTACAGCGCGGCACACTCGAACGTGCTCGTCGACTATCAGTCGGTCGGCAGCGGCAGCGGCGTGAAGAGCGTGATCGATCGGACGGTGGATTTCGGCGCCAGCGACGCGGCGATGAAACCGGAGGACATGGCCAAGGTCGACGGCGGCGTCCAGCTGTTTCCGATGACCGCGGGGAGCATCGTGCTCGCCTACAACCTCAAGGATGTGGCGAGTCTGCGGCTGTCGCGCCGGGCGTATGCCGGGATCTTTCTGGGAACGATCTCCAAATGGAACGATCCCGCGATCGCCGAGAGCAATCCCGGCGCAACGCTGCCCGAGACGCCGATCAACGTCGTCGTTCGTGCCGACAGCAGCGGCACGTCGTTCGTCTTCTCGCAGCATCTCAGCGCGATCAACGCGGACTTCGGCAAATCTGTCGGCGCCAACACGATGCCGAACTGGCCGGTCGGCACGAAGTCAAAGGGCAATGAAGGCGTGACCGCCAGCCTGATGACGACGCCCGGGTCGATTGGCTATATCGAGTACGGCTACGCGCAGAGCCAGAAGGTGCCGTTCGCCGTGCTCGAGAACAAGGCGGGCAAATTCGTCGCCGCGGACACCGCATCCGGTCAGGCCGCGCTGGCATCGGCGACGCTGCCGGACAACATGATCGCGTGGGCCGCCGATCCCGAGGTCGCCGACGCCTATCCGATCGTCACCTACACGTGGTTGATCGCGTACAAGAAGTATCCCGACAAGAACAAGCAGCAGGCGATTCAGGACCTGATCAAGTACGGCCTGACCGACGGCCAGAAGGACGCGGAGACGCTCGGCTACATTCCGCTGCCGCCGGCGGTCGTGGAGAAAGCGACGGCCGCGGTTCAGAACATCTCGTCGAACTGACCGCGTCGTGCCGAACCTGACGACGGTACCGCCGGTGTTGCTGCCCGGGATGTTCGATGCCCGCCCGGGCGAGGTCGCGCGCGCCCCGAGCCGGCCGCAGCGCCTGACCGATCGCATCTTCCGCGGCGCCTGCCTGCTCTTCGCCTGCCTGACCGTCGCGCTGGTCACGTTCATCGTGCTGCGAATCGCGGTGTCGGCGGCACCGGCGATGCAGCGCTACGGCATCGGCTTCCTGTCCGGCCGCGTCTGGGATCCGAATACGGAGCGCTACGGCATTCTCGCGGAGATGTGGGGAACGCTGTACACGTCGATCCTGGCGCTCGGCGTCGGCTCGGCGTTCGGCGTCGCCGTGGCGATCTTCCTCAGTGAAGGCTACGCCGCGCAGGCCGCATTTTCGGTGTTGCGGCGATTCGATCTTCACCTGCACGCGACGTGGAGCCGCGTGCCTGATCAGATCGAAAACCTGTTGAGGAATCTGATTGAACTGCTGGCGGCGATTCCCAGCGTCGTCTACGGTCTCTGGGGATTGTTCGTGGTGATCCCGCTCATCCGGCCCGCGTGCAACTGGCTGCACCTGAAGCTGCCGTGGGTTCCGTTCTTCGCGACCGATCTGAGCGGCCCTGGTGTGCTGCCCGCCGTGCTGGTGCTGGCGATCATGATTCTGCCGACGATCACGGCGATCAGCCGCGACGCGCTGGTCTCGGTTCCGGCAAAGTTGCGGATGGCGGCGTACGGGCTCGGCGCGACGCGGTGGGAAACGGTGATCGCCGTCATTCTTCCGACTGCGTCGCGCGGCATCGTCGGCGGCATCGTGCTCGCGTTGGGCCGCGCGCTCGGCGAGACGATGGCGCTCGCCATGCTGGTTGGCAACTCGAACCAGATCACCGTCTCGATCTTTTCGCCGGCGAACACGCTGGCGGCGCTCCTCGCCAACAACTTTCCGGAAGCGGGTGCGCGGCAGGTGAGCGTGCTCATGTACGCCGCGCTCGTGCTGCTCGGCATCACGCTGATCGTGAACATCGTCGGCGCCGTGATCATTCAGCGGGCTGCACAGCTGCGTGCCGGCTAGGTAGTGGGTAACCGGACCACTTCCATGACTCAGGACGTCGACATCGTCGATCCGTTCGTCGGGGTCGACTTCTCGCAACTCGAGCGGTCGATCCGCCGGCCGCGCACGCTGATCGATCTCACCCTGAACGCGCTGGTCACCGTGATGACCCTCGTGGCGCTGGTGCCGCTCTTCTCCGTCGTGCTCATGCTGTTCTGGCGCGGCGGCCGCAGGCTGAGCCTGGCCGTGTTCACCCAGCTGCCGCCGGCAGCCCTCGAACAGGGCGGCGGGTTCGGCAACGCGATCGCCGGTACGCTCGTCATCGTCGCGCTCGCGATGCTCGTGACGGTGCCGGTCGGACTCCTCACCGCGATTTATCTCGCGCAGAGCAGCCGCGGCCGGGTCGCCGAGGTCGTCCGCTTCTGCGCCAAAGTGCTCACCGGCTTCCCGTCGATTCTCGCCGGCGTCTTCGCCTACGGCGCGATCGTGCTGATGACCGGTGGCTTCTCCGCCGTGGCAGGCGCTGCCGCGCTTTCGATCCTGATGCTGCCGACGATCGTGCTCACCGCCGAGGACGCGATCCGCATGGTGCCGGCACGAATGATCGATGCGGCGATTGGCATGGGCGCGACGAGCACGCAGGTGGTGTGGATGGTGCTGTTGCCGACGGCGCTGCCGGGGATCCTGACCGGCATCATGCTCGCGGTCGCGCGCGCCGCCGGCGAGACCGCGCCGCTGCTCTTTACGGCGCTCTTCAGCAACTACTGGCTCTGGTCGCACGGCCGCGTGAACCTGATGCAGCCGACTGCATCGCTGGCGGTGCTGATTTACAACTTCGCGAGCATGCCGTTCCAGAACCAGGTCGAGCTCGCGTGGGCTGCGGCGCTGGTGCTGGTGCTGCTCGTGCTCGGCGCCAACATCGTCGGACAAAGTCTGTCGTCGCGTCAGGTGCACCACCTCTAGGAGTCCAGGAGACCGGGCATGGCCACCGTCAGCACGCCGTCCAGCGCCGGATCGCAGTCGTCGAGACCGATCCCCGGCGCGCCGGCATCCGATCAGTCGAACGTGGTGCTCGATTGCCACATCAAGGAGCTTCACTACGGCACGTTCAAAGCCGTGCGGGACACAACCGTGCCAATCGCGAAGAACGCGATCACCGCGTTCATCGGTCCGTCGGGGTGCGGCAAGAGCACGGTGCTGCGCTGTCTCAATCGCATGAACGATCTCGTCCGCGGGTTCCGCTTCGAAGGCCATGTCAAGTACCGCGGCCGCGACATCTATCACCCCGCCATCGACCCGGTCGCGGTGCGCCGCTTCATCGGGATGGTGTTCCAGCAGCCGAATCCGTTCGCGACCAGCGTTTACAACAACGTCGCCTTCGGCCTCCGCCTGAACGGCTTCAAGGGGGACATCGCCGGCCGGGTCGAGCAGGCCCTGAAAGGCGCGGCGCTCTGGGACGAAGTCAAGGACAAGCTGCAGAAGAGCGGGCTGTCGTTGTCGGGCGGCCAGCAGCAGCGCCTGTGCATCGCGAGGGCCATCGCCACCGAACCGGAAGTGATTCTGATGGACGAGCCGTGCTCGGCGCTCGACCCGATCGCGACGCGGCGGATCGAGGAGTTGATGGTGGAGCTGCGCCGGCGCTACACGATCGCGATCGTCACGCACAACCTGCAGCAGGCGCAGCGCGTCGCTGATTACACCGGATTCCTGTACGTCGATACCAGCGACGGTGGACGAACCGGATATCTCGTCGAATTCGGACCGTCGCGGCAGATCTTCGAAGCGCCCGAGCATCGCCACACGCAGGCGTACATCCGTGGCGAGTTCAGTTAGACAACGGGTGGCGTACTGCGGCGCGCTGGTCCTGCTCGCGGCGGGTGTCGTGAGCGGGTGCCGCGCCGAAGCGGTCCCGCGCCGCATGTCCGAGATCAAGGCGACGGCGCCGCTGGTCCCGCCCGGTGGCTCGCTGATCGAGGGCGCCGGCGCAACGTTCCCGGCGACGCTCTACGGCGAGTGGTTCCGCATCTACACCGGCCACCATCCCGATCGCATCGTGGCCTACGATGCCGTCGGCAGCGGCGAAGGCATCCGCCGGTTCATCGGCCGCGCCGTCGGCGACGACGAACGCGTGGACTTCGGCGCCAGCGATGCGGCGATGCGCGACGACGAGATGGCCGCCGTTCCGGCGGGCGCCGTGCTCGTCCCGCTGACCGCCGGCAGCGTCGCGCTGGCCTACAACCTGCCGGACCTGCGTGGTGACATGCAGCTCTCGCGCGAGGCGTACCTCGGGATTTTTCTCGGCGCGATCAGGACGTGGAACGATCCGCGCATTGCGCGGTCCAATCCCGGCGTCGCGTTGCCCGATCTGACGATCACCACCGTGGTGCGCCAAGACGGCAGCGGAACCACGTTTGCGTTCACCAAGCATCTCGATGCGATCAGCGACGTCTGGCGCGATCGGTACGGCGCCGCGACGCTCGTGGACTGGCCGGGAAATTCGATGCGCGCCACCGGCAACGAGGGCGTTGCCGGACGGATCAAGCAATCGATTGGATCGATCGGCTATGTCGGATACGAGTTCGCGCGCAAGGCCGGACTCCGGACGGCGCGCCTCGAGAATCACGCCGGCCAGTTCGTCGGGCCGGATCCGAAGAGCGCCGCGGCGGCGTTCGCTGACCTGCCGCTTCCAGACAACCTTCGTCTCTACGTCCCCGATCCATCGGGAGCCGACGCGTATCCGGTCGTCACGCTGACGTGGGTGCTGCTGTATCGCCACTACGACGACCCGCGGAAGAGCGCCGAGATCCGCGATCTGTTCCGCTGGTGCCTCAACGACGGACAGCAGTACGCGGACGGTCTCGGCTACGCACGGCTGCCGGCGGGAATCGTCCGCCAGTCGCTCGCCGCACTCGAACGCGTGCAGTAGGTCACGACCCGCCAACCGGCCGCGCGCGTCCGTATAATGTTCGTCGCGCCGAACTGACTGACGAGCCTTGGACCTATCGTGCCGATATCCCGCCGTTTCACGACACCGCCATCGACGCTCCGCGTTGTCATCGGCACCGTCCCGGTCCCACTGGCGGCGTTGTTCTCCGCCGAGCAGGGCCTCGCGATCCTGCTGCTCGGCACCACCGCAATCGGGCTGTTTGCCGCCGGCGTCGCCGATCAGACGTGGGGAGCCGCCGGTCCCTGGTTCCTGTCGGTCGCTGTCCTGATCGGATGGGCCGTCCGGGCGGTCGATCTCGAGAACGCGGCGCTCTTCATTCCCGGCGGTCTCTACGGTGCGGCCAAACGGGCGTTCGGCCCGCCGACGGCGCGAGCGGCGGCTGCCGTCATCCTCGCTGACAGCCTTCTGTTCAGCGCACTGAGCGCCAGCGCGGCGGGACACGCGCTGGTCGCGGTCGGGTCGCTGGTCAAGCCGGCAACCGCTACGCCGCCTGAAAACATCTCGCTCGCCGACGTCACGATCGCGATCGGGGCGTGTCTGGTCGGCGTCGTGTGGCTGCGGCTGCGCCAGGGCCGGCCGCTTCCGGCGGCGCTCGTCCGCCGCACGGTGACGCCGGTGGCCGCCGGACTGATCGTCCTGGTCGCGGCGCACGCGATCGAATTGCTGCTTCGCCGCGGCGCGTCGCCGGCGGTCGCCTTCCCGAGCCTGTCCAGCGGCACGTCGCTGATCGGCATCCTCTTCGCCATCGGCGGTTGTCTGTTCGTCGTCGGATCGGGCGACGCGGTCAGCCACGCGTCCGCCGACTTCCCGCCGCCGAAGGTGCGCAACCTCCGGCGCGCGATGTGGTTCGTCAACGCGTACTCGTTGATCGTCGTCGCCGGCGCCGGGTTCGTGTTTGCGATGCTCGTCCCGGCAACCGATCGGCTCTGGTGGCACGAGGCGCCGATGGCCGCGCTGCCGATCTTCGACGGCACGCCGCGGTGGATCGGCGTGATGACGGCGATCGTGATCGCCGGCACGTCGGTGCTGCTCTTCGGCCTGGCGATTCATCGGGCGGCGATCGACGCGCACCGGCTGCTGCTGCGGCTGGCCGAAGACGGCGTGCTGCTCCGCGCCATGCGGGCGCTGCATCCGCGTTTCGGCACGCCGGCCCGGCTGATCGATCTCGGCGCGATCGCGCAGATGACCGTCGTGATCGTGAGCGGTGGCCGTCTTGCGTGGATCGCACGTGCCTACGCGATCGTGCTGGCGTGCGGCCTGCTGTTGAAGGTGACCGCGCTGGTCCGTCTGCGAACGCTCCGCGCGGAGCCACGCGCGTTCCGCGTCGGGTTGAACCTTCGCATCGGCGGCCGCGAACGGGCCGTCGGACTGCTCGGCATCGGACTCCTGGTGGGAGTTCCGGCGCTGCTGCTCGTCGCCTCCGGCGATCTGCCGGCGCTGGGCGGTGGCGCGCTGATCGTCGTCGCCCTGGCGGCGCTCACGATTTCCGAGCGGATGGCACGGCAGGCAGCTGCCGACGCGGCCGCGTCGACCACCGACATCGAATTGCTCGCGACGCCGGCGATCGGTGTCGATCAGATTCATCCTCGTGCCGGCAACGTGCTGGTGCCGGTTCGCAAACCCGGCGCCCTGGCGCATCTGGCGACGGCGTTGCAGAACGCCGGCGATCGCGACGTGATCGTCATGAGCGTCCGTCTCGCCGGCATCGATGCCTCGGACGACGTCGTGACCACCTCGGCGCCGACGGACGAGGAACGGAGAGTCCTCACCGACGCCGCGCTGATCGCGGAGCGGTCCGGCCGCGCGGTGCGGCTGCTGATCGTGCCCGGCGTGAACGTCTTCGATTCGATTGCCGCGACGATTGCGAAACTCGGATCGTCAGAGGTGTACGTCGGCGAATCCGAGACGCTCACCGGCGCCGATCAGGCGCGGCTGCTCGGCGAAGCCTGGGAACGGATCCCGCCGCCGAAGCCGCTCGGCGTCCGCCTGGTCGTCCGCCACAGCAGCGGCCGCACCGCGGAATACCACCTCGGCGTGCACGCACCCGCGCTGACTGCCGACGACCTTCAGATGATCCACGACCTCTGGCTTCAGATGGTCAAAACAGCGGGCCCGCACGTGCACCATCACGACGTGGTCCGCGCCGCGCTGACTCATATGCAGGAAGACCTGAAGCATCCCGATCGGGCCGGTGATGCGATTGACGTCGTACGAAGAGTCGCACGCCCGGGCGACGAACTGGCCGCCGCCGTCCGGCAGCGCGATTTCGTGCGGCTGCGCGACATGGTTCGCAACCGGCCGCCGAGCGATCTCGCCGCCGCGCTGACCGATCTCGCGCCCGAAGATCAGGTGGTCGCGTTCCGCGTCCTGCCGCGGAAGGTTGCGGCGGCGACGTTCGAGTACCTGTCGCTGGAGGCGCAGGAGACGTTGCTGAAGACGATGGCGCAGGACGACGTCGCCGCGATTCTCAACGAGATGGCGCCCGACGACCGCACGATGTTTCTGGAGGAACTGCCCGCCGCCGCCACGCAACAGCTGCTGTCCCTGCTCACGCCCGACGAACGCGCCGTCGCCGTCACGCTGCTCGGTTATCCCGAGGGTTCGATTGGGCGTCTGATGACGCCCGACTACATCGCCGTGCGCGAACAGTGGACGATTCAGCAGGTGCTCGACTACATCCGCGCCCACGGCCAGGACAGCGAGACGCTCAACCTGATCTACGTCGTGGACGATCGCGGCGTGCTGATCGACGACATCCGCATCCGCGAACTGCTGCTGGCGTCGCCCGACAACCACGTCTCCGACCTGATGGATCGCCGGTTCGTCGCGCTCAACGCCGCGGACGATCAGAACACCGCCGTCACCGTGTTCCGCCGCGAGGATCGCACGGCGCTGCCGGTGACCGACACCACCGGGGTGCTGATCGGCATCGTCACCATCGACGACGTCCTCGACGTCGTGGAAACGGTGACGACGAAGGAGATTCAGCGGATCGGCGGATCGGAGGCACTCGACGAACCGTACATGGAGATCGCGTTCCGGCGGATGATTCAGAAGCGCGCCGGCTGGCTGACGGCGCTGTTCCTGGGCGAGATGCTGACCGCGACGGCGATGGGGGCGTTCGAGCGGGAGATCGAACGCGCCGTCGTGCTGGCGTTGTTCGTGCCGCTGATCATCTCGAGCGGGGGCAATTCCGGCTCGCAGGCCTCGACGCTCGTGATCCGGGCGATCGCGCTCGGGGAGGTACAGCTGCGGGACTGGTGGCAGGTCATGCGACGCGAGATCGGCGCCGGCCTGACGCTCGGCGGCATTCTCGGAGCGATCGGATTCATGCGCATCTCCCTGTGGTCCATCTTCTCGAACATCTACGGCCCGCACTGGCTGCTG
>DATFXR010000822.1:0-3854 GCA_035315685.1 Vicinamibacterales bacterium
GTGATGTCGACGAGATCCTTGCCGATCTCCTTCGTCGACGGGTGCGGATCGCCGGTGAGGCCGTTGTTGACGCGCGGCGGCGCGTTCGGGTCGTTCGCGCGGCCGCGACCGGCGCCGCCGCCACGCTGCGGTGTTTCACCATGATCGCGCGCGTCGCGCGCCGCCTTCCACTGCTCGGGCGTCTGGCCGGTCGCGTCGAACGGGACGGTCTTGTACGACGGCCGCACGTACATGCCAGGCAGCGGCTCGAGATACAGCATCTCGGAGGTTTCCATCATGGCGCCGTGGCCGCCGATCGGGAGCTTGTGCGAGTAGAGGTACATGTCCACGTCGTCGTGGGTCTTGTTGTAGAAGTCGCTGACGTAGTAGACATGCACGCCCTTCGGCGCCCACTTCTTGTCCATCTCTTCGGCGGCTTCCTTCATCTGCGGTTGCCCGCCGCCGTGATCGCCCATCAGGAAGATGTCCTTGAAGCCACTGCGCGCCATGCTGTCGATCATCGCGAGCTGGACCTGTTTGAAGACGTCGGCCGGCAGCTGAATCGGTCCGGGCTGATCGGCCATCTCGCGGCTTGCGTTCAATCCGGTGGCGTTCACCGCAAACGGCAGCACCGGCGCGACGATCGTCTTGCCGAGCTTCTTCGCCGCCATTGTCGCGTGGCTCTTCGCGAGGATGTTGTGTCCGCCGAGCACGTCGTGCGGGCCGCGCTCCTCGGTGCCGCCGGTGACGACGAACACCGAAGTCCAGCCGTCATTGATCCGCTGCGTCAACTCGGTGTGCGTGAGTAACTCGAGGTCCACGGTCTCGTTCGGGTTGAACGAGGCGCGACTCGCGCCGCCGCTCTGTGCAAACGCCATCGATGCGACGAGTGGCATAGCCATGACAAATCCCAGAGTCTTCTTCACAGATCCTCCCATGTATGGAGTGTGGGAGTGCAGGCCCGTGCGCTGGGTAGCGGTAGGACCGATCGGCGCGAAGCGCCGCCCTCCCCACCAAGCCCATGGGCCCATCAGTCCCACACTCTCCTCAGCGTTCAACGTCAGCAACTGACGCACTTGTGATTGTTCTTCGCGCCGAGCCGTTCGAGCAGCTTGATTGTCTCCGGGTACGGCTGCACGCGCTGCACGGGGCCGTTCGCCATGTCCACCGTTGTCTGGCCGGTGCGGTTGACCAGCGTGACATCGGCGCCTTTCGACACCAGGTACTCGATCATCTCGTTGTCGCCGCGCGCCGCGGCATTGTGCAGCGCCGTATTGCCATCGGCATCGCGCGCGTTGACGTCGGCGTGCAGATCGTCGACGAGGTACTTGACGGCGGCGAGCATGCCGGTCGGCGCGAAGCGATGCGCGTTCGCCGCGAACCCCTCACCGTAGCCGGCGCCGGCGGCGGCGAGCAGCGGCGGGATATCGGGCCCCGCGGTCGGCACCGGCTGCAGCCCGGAGTGATCCTTCGAATCGTCTCCGGATCGCGTCCCACCCTGCCGGAAGCGATCGTTCTGTGCTGGCTTGGTGGACGGCAGATTCGGATCGGCGCCGCGGGCGACGAGCAGCTTCATGGCTGCGATGTCGCTGGCGTACGCGGCGCGCCAGAACGCCGTCGCGCCCGACTCCTCGACGCGCAGCAGGTCGAAGTTGTACTGGGTGTACCAGATCTTCCGGTTGACGCGGGCGTTCGGATCGGCGCCCTTGTCGAGGAGCGCGGCCATCAGCTCGAGATACGAGGTCTGCTGCTGCAGGTACGCCCGCGGCTGCGGGTAGAACATCTTCGGCGCCCATTCGACATTCAACGCGGCGAAGAGCGGCGTCATCCCCGCGTCGCTGGCGAGGTTCGGCTGCGCGCCATGCGCCAGCAGGAACGCCGCGACGTCGAACTGGCCGTTGATCGTCGCAATGAGCAGCGGGCTCGTGTGATCGGCGGGGGAGACGGCGTTGACGTCCGCGCCGAGCTCCACGAGTGTCTGCGCGGTGTGCATCGCGCCCTGGCGCGCCGCGAAGTGGAGCGCCGTCAGGCCGCCCTGCTGTCCAATCAGCTCGTTGAACGTGTAGGGACGCGACACGCCGCCGACCGTGGGCGCGGCGTTGCTGTTCGCCGGCCTCGCCGGCGGCGGCGCCGCGCCGCCAGGCGGCGCCGCGGCGGCCGACTTCGCGTTCTGCTGCTCGCGGATCTGCTGCTGGAGGACTTCCTCGGGCGGAGTGACGCGCGAGACGTCGACGGTTTTCGACGCGAGCGTCTGGTCGGCGCCGTGCTGCACGAGCGCACGCACGGCGTCGGCACGGTCGAGCGCTGACGCGAACATCAGCGCCGTCTGGCCGTTCGCCGATTCGATGGCGTTGGGATCGGCGGACAGCTCGACGAGCAGGCTCACCGCATCCGCGGATCCCGACGCGGCGGCGAACATCAGCGGCGTGGCGCCGGTCGTGGTGCGCGCGTCGACGTCGGCGCCGGCACCGGCGAGCACCTTGATCACCGCGGTCGCGCCAGCCTTGCTCGCCAGATGCAGCGGCGTGTAGCCGCCGAGCCGTGTCGTCGCGCGGACGTTGGCGCCGGCCGTGAGCAGCAGCGTCGCGAGCTCGGCGTCGTTCCGCTGCGCCGCGATGTGCAGTGCCGTCATGCCGTCGGCCCGCGCCGCGCTGACGTCGACTGCCTGCTTGATCAGCGCGCGCACTGCCGCGAGGTCACCGCGTTCAGCCGCGTCGGCGATCGGCGATCGATCGGCCGCCCGCATCACACAGATGCAGGGCACGATGATCATCATCAATGTCGCGATGATTGTTCTAGTCCGCATAATTCCGGTCAGTCGGGTTGGTTGCCTCGAATCTCAGAGTCTCAACATCGACAATTAAGAATTTGGAATTAGGAAGTAAGAATTCGTGATCACGCGCCAAATTCTTAATTCTTACTTCTAAATTCTTAATTCGAACGCTCCTGAGCTATCCCCGAAGCTCGTTGTTTCCACGCCCAGCTTCTGCAGCGCCGTCAGCATCACATTGGCCATCGGCGTCCCGTCGGCCGCCTTCAGGTGCAGATTGCCGGGAATCTGTCCGCCGGCGTGTCCCATCACGAGCAGCGGACATCGCTTGTGATTGTGCACGTTCGGATTCCCCATCGGCGATCCGTAGATCAGCAGCGAGTTCTCGAGCAGGTTGCCGTCGCCGTCGTTCGTGCCCTTCAGCTTCTCGAGGAAGTACGGCAGCAGGCTCACGTGGTACTTGTTGATCTTCGCGAAGTCGAGAATGCGATCCTCGCGGTCGTTGTGATGCGAGGCGATGTGGAAGCCGGTGGTGACGCCGGTCTCCGGGAACACGCGATTCGACACGTCGCGGCTCATCTTGAAGGCGAACACCCGCGTGATGTCCGACGCGAAGGCGACCGCCTGCAGGTCGAACATCAGCTTCACGTGTTCCTCGTACGAGTCAGGCACGCCAATCGGCGCCGCCGGCAGCTCGCGCGCTTCACCGCTGGCGTTGAACGCCTCCACCTTCTGGATCCGCCGCTCGATCTCGCGCACGTCGTCGAGATAGCTGCCGAGGCGCTCGCGATCGGCAGTGCCGAGCCGCCCTTTCAGGTCGTTGGCTGATTCGCTCACCCAGTCGAGGATGCTGCGATCCTTTCGGCGCCGCGCGGCGCGCGCCTGCGGCGTCGCGCCGACGCCGAACAGCTGATCGAAGACGGCACGCGGATCGCGGACCATCGGCAGCGGCTCGCTCGGCGAGGCCCAGCTGATCGAGTCGGTGTAGGCGCACGAGTAACCGTAGAAGCAGCCGCCGGCCTGATCGATGTTCTCGATGCACAGCTGCATCGACGGAATCGGCGTCTCCTGTCCGAAGCGGTGCGCGAACAGCTGATCGAGCGAC
>DATFXR010000823.1:0-8362 GCA_035315685.1 Vicinamibacterales bacterium
TCGAACCTGACGACGATCGAGCAGGAAATGCTGATGAAGGCGCTCAAGCAGGGGTACCGCGTGAGCGAAATCCCCAGTCACGAGTACGAGCGCCGCTGGGGGACCTCGAAAGTCGTAGTCTGGAAGCTGTGGTTCGCCTACCTGTGGTCGTTCCTGCGCAATCTGATTTGAGCGCCGCCACCGACGTCGGCCGCCGGTCGGCACTCGTCTGGGTCCTGCTGGCGACGGCGCTCGGCGCCGCCTTCCGTTTCTACGGACTCGGCTGGGGTGCGCCGTACTTCCATTTCCACATCGACGAGCACATCGTCTTCACCTATGCTGACGCGCTCGCCCGCGATTCGAGGGAGGCGGCCAACTCGGCCAAGTTCTTCATGTACGCGCCGTTTCCGATGTACGTGTTGAACGCGATCGTCGCGGTCTACACCGCACTCTCGCATCCGCTCGATCTCGCGGTGCCGCGCGACGAGGTGACCTACATGCTCCTCGGACGTGCGATCTCGGCGTCGCTCGGCGCCGCAACCATTCCGTTGACCTACGCGACGACCCGGTTGGCAGCGGGACGCCGCGCTGGCATCTTCGCCGCGTTTCTGATCGCCGGTGCGGTGATTCACCTGCGCGAATCGCACTTCTTCAGCCTCGACGTCAGCATGACGTTCTTCACCGTGCTCGGCTTCTATTTCGCGATGCGGATCGTCACGCGCGGCGACGCCGGGTCGGAGACCGGGTCCGCCGTCGCGTTGGGGTTGGGCATCGCGTCGAAGTATTCGGCGGCGTTTCTCGCGCCGCTCGTCGGAATCGCCGAGCTGTTGTCGCCGCGAGCGCCGCAGACGGTGACGCCGTTCGACGCCGGCCGCTGGCTGCGGGTCGTGCTGAGAGCGGTGATCACCGTGGCCGCCGGCGTCGCGATTTTCCTGATGCTCGACTGGCTGGTGATCCGCTACTTCGACAAGTTCCGTGACGACATCAAGGTGTGGGTGATCGATCCGCTGAGCGGTGCGACCAAGCCCGAATGGATCGCGCAATTCGCCGACGTCAACCCGCTGCCGTACTGGTTCACCAACCTGCTGTTCTGGAGTCTGGGTCCAGCGCTCGAGATCGCGGGCCTCGCCGGTGTGCTGTGGCTGCTCGCGGTCCGCCGCGATCGTCCGTCGATCCTCGCCGCGGCCTTTCCGATTCTCTACTTCCTGTCAGCCGGAAAGACGGCCACCGTCGCGCCGTTCATCCGCTATGCGGTGCCGCTCGCCCCACCCCTGGCGGCTGCGGCAGGCGTGCTGTGCGCCGATCTGATTGGCAGGCCGCGCTGGCGGACCGTCGGGATCGTGACGACGTCGATCGTGATCGGATCGACGCTGCTGTGGGCGACCGCCTACATGAACGTCTTCCGTCAGCCCGACAGCCGCCTCGAGGCCTCGCGCTGGATGCTGCAGAACGTTCCCGCCGGTTCCAAGGTGCTCATCGAGCCATCGCACAATACGCCGCCGACCGGCTCCTACCTGACCAACGTCAACTTTCACGGCAACTACGTCCTGTTCTATCCGCAGACGGAGAAGCACGACTACTATGAGCTGTTCGCGCTCGACACCTACCGCAGTCTGTACAACCGCGGTGTCGACGACGAATTCCGGCGCAACTACATCCAGTCGCGGCTCGCGCTCGCCGACTGGATGGTCATCGACGACACGTTCCTCCAGCAGTATCAGCACCTGCCGGAACCGGATCACGCAGTCGTGAAGCAGTACTATCGGGACCTGTTCGCCGGAACGCTTGGTTTCAAACTGGTGAAAACCTTCAAGGTCTATCCTTCCCTCTTCGGTCTCGATGTCAATGACGACGCCGCCGAGCTGACCTTCCGCTCATTCGACCATCCGCGGGTGTTCATCTTCATGCGTCAATGACGACACTCGTCACCGGCGCCACCGGGTTCATCGGCCGTCGACTCGTCCGGCGTCTGGTCGAGCTCGATGGGCCCGACGCGGTCGTGTGCCTGGTCAAGCCGCCGGCGAACCCGCTCGAGTCCGACGCGCTCGCGTCGCTTCGCGCACGCGGGATCCGTCTCGTTGACGGCGATCTCCGCAATCAGCCGGTCTCCACCACGGCGCCACCGCGCGTCCAGCGGGTGTTCCATCTCGCGGCGAACATCGACACCGACGCCGCCGAACGCGATCTCCTCGTCAACCACGCCGGCACGCGGCATCTGCTCGACTGGCTGAAGCCGGTGTCACGCGGCCTTCGCATCGTCTACTCGAGCTCCGTCGCGGTCCACGATCGTGATGCCGAGCCGGCCGGACCGATCGACGAAGGCAGTCCGCTCGTCCCGCGCACGTCGTACGGCAGGACGAAGCTGTGGGGAGAGGCGGTGCTGCGCGAACGCGCAGCCACAGACGGGTACACGTGGACGATCCTCCGCTTGCCCACGGTCTACGGTCCCGGCCAGAAGGCCGGCGGCCTGTTCGACAAGATGATCGAGCTGGCGGCAGGCGGCGGCCTGCTCGGCCGGATCGACTGGCCCGGCCGTACGAGCATCATCCACGTGGACGATGCCGTCGAAGCGATGATCGCTTTGTCGACGACTGCCGAAGCCGCAAGTGAAATCTTCTGCGTCGCGAGCGACGAGGCACTCACCGTCGGTGAACTCGCGCGCACAGTTGGCCGGGCGCTGGGCCGGCCGGTTCGGCCGCTGCCGATCCCGCGCTCGCTGCTCCGCCTTGGTCGCGCGCTGGTGTGGAGCAAGTCGGTCGCGCCGCTGGTCCCCAGATCCGCGCAGCTTTCCTTCTGGCGTCTGAGCCTGATCGTCAGCGACGGCTTCTGGTTCGACACCGCGAAGTTTCGCCGCGTCTATCGCGCCCCGCTTAGAGATCTCGAGCACGGCCTCGCCGACGTGATGCCGGGCGCTCGACACCCGGCGCCGTCAATGGCTGATGGCTGAAGGCTAAGTCGCTGTTCAGCGGCGAAGCCCCACGAGACCGGCGCGCTCGTCGGGCGACAAGGCATCGAGGAACGCCGTCTTGCTCAGCTCGAATCCGGCGTTCGTATGAAACACCCAGCCGGCGGCACCGGCGTTCGCCGCCGCTGCGCGCGCGCCGGAGTAGGCGGCGGGCGCGATGCGCACACCTTTGTCGGCGCGACGCTCTTCGTTGAGATAAATGGGCGCATGCGATCCGATGCCGTCGAGCGCCATCCGAACCGTCTTGATGCGGTCGGCGGTCGCGGCTACCCAGCTGTCAGTGCGCGGGAAATGCGGCGCCACGATGTCGACGGCGACGCTGTCCGGACCGCTGCCCGCCTCCTCGCGCAGATTGCGACCGCCGCTCGCATCGATCGTCCCGGCCGACGACACTAGGTGGGACTCGGTGCTCGAGATCGTCACGAGCCTCGCCGAATCGATCGCCTTCACGCGATCGCGTAGGGCTCGCGCGGCGGCGTGTGAGATCGGCCCATCCGGATGGTCATGCTCGTTGTAGAGATCGAACAGAACGTTCCTGAACGGTCGAAGCGCCTCGGTGGTCGCTTCCACTGCCTTTATCCGGGCGGCCTCCGAGGCGAAGACTGCGAAAGGCTGACCGGGAAGCTGCCCCGGCCGCAGCAGGACGAGCTCCAGGATCACGTTGCGCGCCTGTAGTCTACCCACCAGGGCGAGCAACCGCGAACGACCCTCCGCCGTCAACGCTCCGTCGGCTTGATAGATCGCTGTATGCCAGTGCGCCCAGACACGCACAGTGTTGACACCCCACGGGCCGAGCGCGTCGAGGTCGCCGTCACGCGGCGGCACCGGCCCGAGCCCGTCGAACAGGCTGACGCCGGTCAGGAACGTGCGCTGCCCGTCGACGAGAATGTTCTGCTGCGAGACGCTGAGCGCGGCGGGAGCAGGCGCCGCAACGAGCGCCGCCGCCAGACACGCGAGGCCGGCGGTTACTGCGAGGGCGCGATGATTTGTCCAGGAACGCGGAACCGCAGCTGGTTCAGCGGCACCGTCGCGCTGCCGCGGAAGTGACTGCTGCACAGATACCATTTCCAGCTCTCGTACACCGCCGTCAGCGTACAGATCCCGGACACGCTTTCACGCCGCCCGAACATGGGGTTGTTCGGATTGGTCGGGATATCTACGAACGTGCACTGGCCGCTGATGTCGGCCGAAGTCTTGGGTGGATCGAGATTGATCGAGACGTTGTTATACGTCCCCGACAGGATGTGAAAGTTGATGCGGTTGTTCGTGACGTCGCTCAACTCGGCGAACTTCTCGGAGCAGCTGTCGCTGAAATCCTGCACCGCCGCCTGCGGCGACACCGAGAAGTCCGGAAACAGCACGGTCAGAAACCGCATGCTGATCTTCATGATGTCCGCCGCCGAGTCGTTGTAGTGGACGTCGACCGACTTCGACACGTCGTACTCGGCGGGCTGACCGCCTGAGACGTACTTCTCGATGACGGTCAGCTTCAGCGAGTAGACGTCGGGCGATGTCTGCTGACGCGGCGCATGCCATTTGACCTGGGGGCCGCTGCCGATGAACTGCCCCCCTGCCGGCGTTGCCGACCACTGATACGTCAGCTGGTCGAGTGGCGTCTCCGCGTCCTGCACGAACCCGGTCAGCGCGACCTCCTGATCGGCCTCCACACGCGGACTCGACGAGGTCAGCGCGACGATCACCGGCGGAGTGTTGACGGGCGGCGTCGGTGTGGGCGTGGGTGTCGGAGTTGGTGTCGGAGTCGGCGTTGGCGACACCGCGCTCGTCGTACCGCAGGCGGACGCCCACGCCACCGCCGCCAGGACGAGCGGCGCCAGCACGAACGAAGGGAATCGTAAACCGCCCGCCATGCAATCAGCTATCTATGATAGAGCGGAACCGTATTCGGACCGGCCATTGCGCGATCCTGCAATTCGCCGCTCGTCTCGACCGGCGCGGCGGTCGATTCGAGGCGTGCGCGAATCGACGTGTAGAACGTCTGCGCAATCCGTTCGTTGCCCGCTGCTGTCGGATGAAGTCCGTCGGTGCTGATCAAGACCGGATCGGGAACGCCACCGAAGGCTGCATAGAGATCCACCAATGTCACGCCTTCCGCAGCAGCGAGCGATCGAATCGCGGCATTCGCCGGCACGACGAGCTCCGGGTGGCTGGCGCGCGCCGGTGTCCCGTCTGCGCGCTCCGGCAGCAGCGTCCCGACGAACACCCCCATCGAGCGAGCCCGAGCCGTGCGAATCATGGTCTGAAGTCCCGAGGCGATGCGCGAGACGCCGTCGGCGCCGAACTGGTTCAGGTCGTTCGCGCCTTCCATCAGCAGCAGCGCGCCACCTTTGTCGGCGGCCAGCGCCGCCGGCAGCCGCGCCACCCCGTTCGCGACAATCTCGCCGCCGACGCCTTCGTCCAGCACTGCGATCGTCTGCGACGTGTATCGCGCGCGCAGGAGCGATTGCAGGACCATCGGATACGAGCCGGGCGGCGCCGGATCCACGAGCGCGGGACTGATCGTGTGCGGAAAGCCTTCGGTGATGCTGTCGCCGAACGCAACGAAGCGCGTGACCGACAGGCGCGGCGGACCGGTCACCGTGACGGTGAACGTGCAGGCGGCCGTCTGCTGCCGTGCGTCAACGGCGCGACAGGTGATCGAGGTCGATCCGATCGGAAACGAGGCGCCGCTCGACGGCGAGCACGTCATCGTCAAGGGCGCGGTGCCGCCGGTGGCGGTCGGCGACGAGAAGTTGACGGCGATCGGCTGACCGCTCGCTGATGCGACCGTCGGCGGCGCCGGACACGTGAGCGCGATCGCCGATGGAGTGGATGGTCCAGTGGGACTGTCCGAGCACATCGCGCCAACGCTCGCGCACAGAACTACGACGGCGAGACGGCGGTTGAGAGGGATCACCAACGGCAAGCTGCAGGAAACTGGTATGGTAGCATGCGGTTCGAATGGCGGCCAAGCGGCTGTCCTTACCACTACTTGCGGCGATTTTATGTGGAGCGTTCGCGCTCTGGGTGTCCTGCGGCGCGCTCGCCGTCACGGACGCTGCCGGCGCGTCACGCATCGGCGTCCTTCCGTCGCCGTGGTGGCTGTTGGCGACCCTCGCCATCGCTGCGGCCGCGGCGGTCGCCGCAGGTCGCCGAGCCATCGTGCTTTGGTTGTCGGCGATCGTGCTGCTGGCGTGGCTGCCGTTGCCGGTTCCCGCAGCGGCGCTGATTTGGACCGGACCACTGCGCTGGTGGCTGTGGTGCGCGATCGGATTGGCGCTCGCGATGCCATGGTTGCCGGCACGGCCGCTGAGTGCCCTCACCGATCCGGGGCGGGCTCCTGTCGCTGCCGCGGCGCTCGCCGCGTGCATCTATTTGCTCGCGGCCTGGCAGATCTTCCCGCAGCTTCCCGGCGGCGACGAACCGCATTACCTCGTCATCGCGCAGAGTCTGCTCAAGGACGGCGATCTGCAGATTGAAAACAATCATCAGCGCGGCGACTACGAGGCGTACTTCCCCGGCCCGCTGAAACCGGATTACCTGGCGCTCGGCAAGAACAGAAAGATTTACTCGGTCCATGCGCCTGGACTGCCCGCGGTGGTCGCACCCGTGTTCGCGTTGTTCGGGTATCCCGGCGTGCTCGCTTTCCTGGCGCTGGTCAGCGGGCTCGGCACGGCTCTGGCGTGGCGGGCCGCGTGGCTGGTGACGGGTGACGCTGCGGCGAGCTGGTTCGGATGGGCGACGGTCTCGCTGTCGATCCCATTTCTCTTTCAGGCGTTCATTGTCTACCCCGACGGACTGGGCGCGACGATCGTCATGATGTCGTTTCTGTTCGCGCTCACAGCCGAACGACGATCGGCGCTGGCGCTCGTCGGCGTCGCCGTCGGGCTCGCGCTCCTGCCCTGGCTGCATTCGCGGTTCGCCGTGACCGCCGCAGCGCTGGCGGTGGTCATCGTCGCGCGCCAGCTCGCTGCACCGAATCGTCTGCGCCGCGTCACCACTTTTGCGTCCGTGCCGCTGCTCAGCGCGCTGGCCTGGTTCTCGTTCTTCTACGTCATCTACGGCACGCCAAATCCGGCGGCGCCGTACGGTGGCTACATCCAGAGCTCGATCGCGAACGTGCCGCGAGGCCTGGCCGGACTGCTCTTCGATCAGCAGTTCGGGATCCTCGTCAACGCACCGGTCTATTTGTGCGTATTCGGCGGCGTCGTCCTGTTGGCGCGCCACCATCGGCGCGTCGCGATCGATCTCGCGCTCGTCGTGATCCCGTACTCGATCGTGACTGCCTTCTACTACATGTGGTGGGGCGGACTCGCATCGCCGGGCCGTTTTCTCGCGTCGCTGCTGCTGCCGCTCGCGGTTCCAGCAGGCGTCTGGTTTGCCGCGAGCGGCCGGGCCGTCCGGTTGCTGGGCGTCGGCGCACTCATGCTGAGCGTCCTGCTCGGTGCGACGCTGATCTTCGTCGACCATGGCGCATTCGTCTACAACGTGCGCGATGGGGCGTCCAAGGTTCTGCGGTGGGCGTCGCCGCTCGTCGATCTCACCACGGGCTTGCCGAGTTTGTTCCAGACGGCAGCGCTCGGTGCGATCGGGCGCGCGATGATCTGGCTCCTGGCGATCGCGACCACGGCAGGCGTGGCGGTCTGGTTCGATCGCCGCCGCGCGACCGTGGAGACCGCAGTGCTGGGGATCGGCTTCACAGCAGCGGCAACGGGCACGGCGGCGCTGTCAGTCGTCTGGATGCTGAATGGCGCGCAGCCGGGATTGGCCGCCAAGGCGTCGCTGCTGCTCCTCCAAAGCATCGATGGTGACACGAAGCAGCTTGGCCTTCGCTACGGGCCCTTGCGCCGCGTTCCAGTGGCCGACGTGCCCATACTACTGCCGACCTTGTCACAGTCGGTTCCGCCACGTCGCGCGGATGATCCTCTGGCTGTCGTCGCCGGAGCGCCCGCCGCCACCTACACGGTCGAAGCGACCATCGCGGGCAATGCCGGTGTGTTGACGGCTGGTCTCGATCGCATTCCTGCGCCGCTGTGGTCGTGGGACTTGAGTGCGGTCCGCGGGAAATGGCAGCAGACGCTGACAGTGGCCAACGATGCGCACACGCTGCGGTTCGACGCCGACGATCGCACGCGCGCCGCGGTGAGCGACTTCGTCGTGCACGCCGAACGGCGACTCGCGGCGCACGAACGGGTATCCGATCAGCCGGCCTGGCGCGCCGCCCGCTACGGCCCCGCGACGGTCTTTCTGCTCGACGGTCGCGCGTACGTCGAATCGGCCGGATCGTGGATTGCGGGAAGCTCGGAAGCGGAGTTCGCGATCGTCCGCGACCGCGGCGCGCCGGTGCAGCTGTTCGTGAGGAACTTTGCGGTCGACAACACCGTGGTCCTCGAGAGCGACCGCTGGCGTCAGGATCTCGCG